>DASUWX010000212.1:0-29185 GCA_036378185.1 Streptosporangiales bacterium
GACCACCTCGACCTCGACCGCCCCATCGCACTGTTCCAGTGCGCCACCCTCCACTTCGTCCCCGACCAGAACGCCGCCGAACAGATCATCCGCGGCTACGTCGAACGACTCGCACCAGGCTCCTACGTCGGCATCACCCACGGCCGGCTCCCGGACCCGAGCGAGGACGGCTACGAGCAGATGACGTCGGCCGAGACCCGGTTCGCCTCGTTCGCGCCCGCCTTCACCCCGCGGACCGAGGACGCGATCCGCTCCCTGTTCGACGGCCTCGAGCTCGTCCCGCCCGGCGTCGTGCCGCTCGACGACTGGTGGCCGTCGGGCCCGCGGCTCGAACCGCCGTCACCGCTCGCGCGGATGATCTACGGCGGTCTCGCCCGCAAGGGTTAGGACGCCGCCAGCGCCCGGAACGCGCGGCGTGCCTGGGTGTCGACGAGGTAGCGCGAGTAGCCCGGGATGGTGAGGAACGTCGGGTACTCCTCGCTCAACGCGACCTCCTCGAACAGCTTGCGCGCGTCGGCGAACCGGTTCGAGGGGCCGGCCGCCTCCGACCGTGTCGCCTCCTCGTCGTCCAGGATGTCGACCACCAGCTCGCGCGTGACCGTCCGCCCGTCGTCCAGTCGGGTGCCCTCGTGCAGCCACTGCCAGACCTGCGAACGGGAGATCTCCGCCGTGGCGGCGTCCTCCATCAGGTTGTTGATCGCCGCGGCGCCGTTGCCGCGCAGCCACGACTCGAGGTATGCGAGCCCGACGCCGACGTTCGCGCGCAGCCCCTGCTCGGTGACGCTGCCCGGCGTCGACGGGACGTCGAGCAGCTGCGCGGCGGTCACGTGCACGTCGTCGCGCTGCCGGTCGACCTGGTTGGGCCGGTCGCCGAGCACGTTGTCGAACACCTCGCGCACGACGGGCACGAGGTCGGGGTGCGCCACCCAGGAGCCGTCGAAGCCGTCGCCGGCCTCGCGCTCCTTGTCCAGCCGCACCTGCTCGAGCGCCTTCGCGTTCACCTCCGGGTCACGCCGGCTCGGGATGAACGCCGACATGCCCCCGATCGCGTGCGCCTGCCGGCGGTGGCAGGTCTTCACGAGCAGTTCGGTGTACGCACGCATGAACGGCACGGTCATCGTGACGGCCGCTCGGTCGGGCAGCACGAAGTCCTTGCCACGGGTGCGGAAGTACTTGATGACGCTGAAGATGTAGTCCCAGCGTCCCGCGTTCAACCCGGCCGAGTGCTCGCGCAGCTCGTAGAGGATCTCCTCCATCTCGAACGCCGCGGGGATCGTCTCGATGAGCACGGTGGCGCGGATGGTCCCGCGCGGGATGCCGAGCAGCTCCTGCGCGCGGAGGAACACGTCGTTCCAGAGCCGCGCCTCCTCGTGGCTCTCCAGCTTCGCCAGGTAGAAGTACGGGCCGAGCCCGCGGTCGAGCTGCCGCCTGGCGCAGTGGAAGAAGTACAGGCCGAAGTCGACCAGGCTCGCCGAGACCGGCTCGCCGCCGATCTGCAGGTGCTTCTCGGTGAGATGCCAGCCGCGCGGCCGGACGACGATGGTGGCGAGCTCGTCGCCGAGCCGGTACGCCTTGCCCTCGGGCGTCTCGAAGTCGATCCTGCGCTCGATCGCGTCGATCAGGTTGAGGTGCCCCTCGACCATGTTCGCCCACGTCGGGCTGTTGGCGTCCTCGAAGTCGGCCAGCCACACCTTCGCGCCCGAGTTGAGCGCGTTGACGGTCATCTTCTTCTCGGTCGGCCCGGTGATCTCGACCCTGCGGTCGACCAGGCCGGGCGCGGGCGGCGCGACCCGCCAGGTCATGTCCTCGCGGATGTGCCTGGTCTCCTCGCGGAAGTCGAAGTCCACGCCCGCGGCGACCTGCTTGCGCCGCTCCGCACGCGCGGTCAGCAGCCGGTGCCGGCGTTCGGCGAACTCGCCCTGCAGCCTGGCGAGGAAGTCCAGCGCCTCCGGTGTCAGGATCTCCGCGTACCGCGCGCCGCTCGGACCGACGACCTCGATCTTGCCGTTGCCCGCCATGAGACCTCCCAGATCGCGTGCATACGTGCGAGGTCCATCCTTCACCGTCACGGCGTTCATGAGAACTGCTCCTCCTCGGTCGAGCCGGTGAGGGCGAGCGTGCCGGCGTCCGGGTTGATCGCGGTGCTCACCCGGTCGAAGTACCCGGTGCCCACCTCGCGCTGATGCTTCACGGCGGTGTAGCCGTCCTCGACGGACGCGAACTCCGCCTCCTGCAGCCGCACGTACGCCGGCATGCCCTCGCTCGCGTAGCCGCGGGCCAGGTCGAACATCGAGTGGTTCAGCGAGTGGAAGCCGGCGAGCGTGATGAACTGGAACTTGTAGCCCATCGCGCCGAGCTCCTTCTGGAACCGCGCGATCGTCTGGTCGTCGATGTGCTTGCGCCAGTTGAACGACGGCGAGCAGTTGTACGCCAGGATCTGGTCCGGGAACTGGTCGTGGACCGCGTCGGCGACCTGCCTGGCGAAGTCGAGGTCGGGGGTGCCGGTCTCGACCCACAGCATGTCGGCGTACGGCGCGTACGCCAGGCAGCGCGCGATCGCCGACTCGGGGCCTCCGCGCACCTTGAAGAAGCCCTCGCCGGTGCGCTCGCCGGTGAGGAACGGGCGGTCCCGCTCGTCGACGTCGGTGGTCATGAGCGTCGCGGCGAGCGCGTCCGTGCGTGCGATCACGAGCGTGGGAACGCCGGCGACGTCGGCCGCCAGGCGGGCCGCGTTCAGCGTCCTGATGTGCTGCGCGGTCGGCACCAGCACCTTGCCGCCGAGGTGGCCGCACTTCTTCTCCGACGCGAGCTGGTCCTCGAAGTGCACGCCGGCCGCGCCTGCGGCGATCATCGCCTTCATCAGCTCGTACGCGTTGAGCGGGCCGCCGAACCCGGCCTCGGCGTCCGCGACGATGGGCGCCAGCCACTCCGTCTCCCCGTCCGGGTTCTCGGAGAAGTCGATCTGGTCCGCGCGCAGCAGGGCGTTGTTGATGCGGCGGACGACGGCGGGCACGGAGTCCGCCGGGTACAGGCTCTGGTCCGGGTAGGTCTGGCCCGCGAGGTTCGCGTCCGCCGCGACCTGCCAGCCGGACAGGTAGATCGCCTTGAGGCCGGCGCGCACCTGCTGCACCGCCTGGTTGCCGGTGAGGGCGCCCAGCGCGCTGACGTAGTCCTCGGTGTTCAGCAGCTCCCACAGCCGGTCCGCGCCGCGCTTGGCCAGGGTGTGCTCCTCGACCACCCGGCCGCGCAGCGACACGACCTCGTGCGCGGTGTAGCTGCGGCGGACGCCGCGCCAGCGCGGGTCGGTGTGCCAGGCCCGCGACAGCCGCTCGGCGGCCTGGTCGAGCTGCGCGCGGGTGCCGTTGGTGCGTTCGGCGAAGGTGGTCATCGAGACTCCCCGTGGTCGTGGCTTGAAGGGATGTCCATGACTCTCCCCGCAATGTGCGGTCTACTTGCCGGGAACCTCAGTAGAAAAAGTACAGAAGTTTCCGTACAGTCAATTCATGGTTGTAGAGCAGCCTTCGCCCCCCACGGGGGAGCCGATCGACGTCCTCACCCTGGGCCAGCGCCTGCGTCACCTGCGGCAGCGCAAGGGACTGACCCTCGCCGAACTGGGCGAGGCGGTCGGTCGGGCGCCGTCCCAGCTGTCGCTCGTCGAGAACGGTCGCCGCGAGCCGCGGCTGTCGCTGCTCAAGCAACTGGCCGACGCCCTCGACGTCGAGGTGGGCGAGCTGCTCGGCACGTCGCCGCCGAGCCGCCGGGCGGCGTTGGAGATCGCCGTCGAACGCGCCCAGCGCGGTCCGCTGTACGCGGCGCTCGGGCTGCCGGCGATCAAGATCGGCAAGCGGCTGCCCACGGAGGTGCTGGAGGCGCTCGCCGGCCTGCAGGCCGAGCTGGAACGGCAGGCGCACGAGAAGGCGGCGACGCCGGAGGAGGCGCGCCGGGCGAACGGCGAGCTGCGTGCGCAGATGCGCGAGCGCGGCAACTACTACGCCGACATCGAGCGCGCCGCGGCGTCCATCCTCGACGCGGTCGGGTACGCGGGCGGCCCGCTCTCCCACCACGTGATCTCCGACGTCGCGCACCACCTCGGCTTCCGGCTGCACCACGTGCGCGACCTGCCGCACTCGACCAGGTCCGTGATCGACCTGCGCAACCACCGCATCTACCTGTCGCAGACGCCGTCCGCAGGCGGGCACGACCCCCGCAGCGTCGTGCTGCAGGCCCTCGGCTCGGTGGTGCTCGAGCACGACGACCCGAAGAGCTACGCCGACTTCCTGCGCCAGCGGGTCGAGACCAACTACCTCGCCGCCGCCCTGCTCGTGCCCGAGCGGCCGGCGGTGGCGTTCCTGCAGCGGGCCAAGGCGAACCGCAACCTCGCAGTGCAGGACCTGCGGGACGTCTTCGCGGTCTCGTACGAGACCGCCGCGCACCGGTTCACGAACCTGGCGACGCACCACCTCGACATCCCCGTGCACTTCATCCGCGTGCACGAGAACGGCACCATCTACAAGGCGTACGAGAACGACGGCGTGGCCTTCCCCACCGACCCGACCGGCGCCGTCGAAGGACAGCCCGCCTGTCGCAAATGGGCCTCCCGCGCCGCATTCGACGAACAGGACAAGTTCGCGTCCTACTACCAGTACACGGACAATCCCCGCGGCACGTACTGGTGCAGCGCGCGCACCGAGCCGAGCGGCCACGGCGAGTTCTCCATCACCGTGGGCGTCCCGTACGTGCACTCCAAGTGGTTCCGCGGGCGCGACACGCCCAACCGGGCGAGGTCACACTGCCCCGACGAGAGCTGCTGCCGCCGCCCGCCGAAGGCGCTGGCGCAGCGCTGGGAGGGCTACGCCTGGCCGAGCGCCCGCGCCCATTCCCACCTGCTGGCGGCCCTGCCGCCGGGCACCTTCCCCGGCGTCGACGACACCGAGGTCTACGCGTTCCTCGAACGCCACTCGCCCGAGGCCGAGGGCGACGACTGAACGGACAGCACGAGGCGCTCGCACCTGCGCAGGAAGACCACGCCGGTGCGGAACGCCGTCCGCTCGCCGGCTGCGTCGAAGAGCCCGCGCTCACGGGCGGCGTCGACCAGCTGGTCGAGCGAGGTGTCGCTGAAGTCGTAGACGGCGAGCCGGCCACCCGGGCGCAGCACCCGGGCCAACTCGGGCACGGCGGCGGCCGGGTCGTCCCAGTGGTGCACGCTGAACGTGGTGACGACCAGGTCGAAGGAGCCGTCGGCGAACGGCAGGTCGGCGGCGTCGGCCACGCACGCGGTCGCGCGCTCACCCAGCCCGCGCAGGTTGCGTTCGGCCCGGGCGACCATGTCGGCGGACAGGTCGGTGGAGGTCACCCGCACGTCGGGACGCCGGCGGGCCAGCTCGAGCATCAGCACACCGGGCCCGCCGCCGATGTCGAGAACCTCCGCGCCGTCCGGGAGGACGCCGGCGAGGTCGTCGGCGATCCTGCGGTACACGCGCCGCAGCACCAGCCGCGCGAGCAGGTCGTAGGAGCGGGCGCGCCGTCCGGTGAAGTCACCGTGCGCGCCGCCGAAGCGGTGGGCCTTGTGTCCGTGCATCGTTCTCGTCCTGGAGTTGTAGATTGCAACTGTGCTCGACTCTACGACAGAGAGTTGTAATGCACAACTGTTGGACCAGGGAAGGCAGTAGCCGATGACGTCGGCCGCGGAGCGCATCCACGACCTGCTGATGGAGCTGGTGCGGGTGGTCGGCATGCACCAGCTGGATCGGGCGGTGCCCGGGCACGCGGTGTCGCTGGCGCAGGTGTTCGCCCTGCACGAGCTCGACAGCGGCACGTCGATGTCGCAGCGCGACCTCGCCGAGCGGCTCCGGCTGGAGAAGAGCACGGTCAGCCGGCTGGTGGCCGACCTGGAGCGCAAGGGGCTGGTCGAGCGGGAGCGCGACCCGGAGAACCGGCGGCTCTACCGGCTCCGGATCAGCTCCGCCGGCCGAGCGGTGCACGCCGGCATGCGCACGTCACAGCACCCGCCGTTCGCACGGTGGGTCGGCGCGTTGACACCGGGCGAGCGGGACGCGCTGCTGACCGGCCTCACCGCCCTGGTCCGCGTCGTCCGCGCCGACTTCGAGACGTGACCGCGCGGCCGGCCCGCGCTCAGGTGGGACGGAAGCCGCGGTGCAGCGCGACGGCGCCGCCGCTGAGGTTGCGCCAGGCGACCCGTTCCCAGCCGGCCTTCTGCAGCATCCGAGCCAGCGCCGGCTGGTCGGGCCAGTCGCGGATCGACTCGACCAGGTAGCCGTACGACTCGGGGTCGCTGGAGACCAACCGGGCGATCGCCGGCAGCGCGGTGCCGAGGAACAGCTGGTAGGCCCGGCGGAACGGCGCCCAGGTCGGCGTGGAGAACTCGCTGACCACGAGCCGCCCGCCCGGCCGGGTCACCCGGCGCATCTCCGCGAGCGCGGTGTCCGGGTCGACGACGTTGCGCAGCCCGAACGAGATCGTGACGGCATCGAAGATCGCGTCCGGGAACGGCAACCTGGTGGCGTCGCCGGCCACGAAGGTCAAACCGGGGTGTCGCCGCCTGCCCTCCTGCAGCATCCCGAGCGAGAAGTCGCACGCCACGACCTCCGCGCCGTGCTCGGCGAGCGGCACCGCGGACGGGCCGGTGCCGGCCGCGAGGTCGAGGATCACCTGCCCGGGCAGGGGATCGACGGCACGGACCACGGCGGGACGCCACAGCAGCGGCTCCTGCCCGAGCGAGAGCACGGCGTTCGCGAGGTCGTATCGAGCCGCCACCCGGTCGAACATCGCCGCGACCTCGGCCGGTCGCTTGGTGAGGTCCGCAGCTGCCATGCCACCAGTCTTCCGCACGCCGCCCGCCCGTCCGCCGCCGCCCTCGGCGCCCGGCCGCCGCTCTCGGCGCCGCGGGGGGTTCCGTCGATCACGTCAACGTGATCGACGGTGACTTCACACGATGCAGGAGTCGTGTGAAGTCACCGTTCGTCGTGTGAAGCGCGCCCGCAAGGTGGTTCCGCCCGTCGCGTCAGGCCGACGGACGCGTCGCCAGGTAGAGCACGTAGTCGAACCGGTGCCCGTCGCGCTCGACGAGGAGCGGCAGCTCCTCGCATTCGCCGGCCAGGTCGGAGAGCCGCGCGCGCAGCGCGGGCACGGGGTCGGACGACCACACCGCCAGCACGCCGCCGGCACGCAGCCGGGCGAGGCATGCACGCAGGAACGTGTCCTCGTACACCGCCGCGTTCGCCCTGTGCACGAGGAAGCCTGGCCCGTTGTCGACGTCGAGCAGCACGGCGTCGACGGACGCCGCCGACAGCGTCGGCAGCAGGGTGCGCACGTCGCCGACGCGCACGTGCACCCGCGGATCGCGCAGCACGCCGGCCATGCCGGGCACGGCGTCGGCCCGCAGCCACTCGACGAGCGGCGCCTCGAGCTCGATCACCTCGACCCGACCAACCCGCGGGTCGTCGAGCAGCGCCCGCACGGTGTAGCCGAGCCCGAGCCCGCCGGCAACCACGTCGACCCGGCGACCCGGCACGCGGGCCAGGGCCGCGGTGGCGAGGGCACGCTCGGTCGAGGTGTCGACGCTGTCCATCGCGAACACGCCGTCGACGACCAGCTCGTAGACCGTGCCGCCCGCGCCGTCCGGGCGCGACCGCAGCACGACCTCGCCACCCAGCGCGCCGTCGGCCCGGCCGAGCACGGTGCGCGTCAAGGAGCGAACTCGTGCTGGATGCGCACACGCGCCTCCAGCTCGAGCAGGATCCGCTTGTTGTCCAGGCCGCCGCCGAAGCCGACGAGCGTGCCGTCGGCGCCGATGACCCGGTGGCACGGCACCACGATCGGGACCGGGTTCTGCCCGACCACGGCGCCGACGGTGCGCGGGTTCGCGGACGGGTCGGCGACGTGCTCGGAAACCTGCTTGTAGGTCCACGTGTAGCCGTACGGGATCTCGAGCAGCGCCTGCCACACCTGCCGCTGGAACGGCGAGCCCCGCAGCTTGATCGGCAGGTCGAACGCGGTGAGCTCGCCGGCGAAGAACGCCGTGAGCTGGTCACGTACCGCCCGCAGCAGCGGGTGCGCCGGCTCGGCGCTCACGGGCGCCGTCGACCGCCGGCCGAGGAAGCTGATCGAGTGGACCGCGTCGTCGTCGACCTCGACGCCGAGCTTGCCGACGGGCGAGTCGAGGACGGCGCCGATGCTCGTGGTGCTGCTCATGGACCCATCCTCCCCCACGGGTCCCCTACGGTGCCTAGCGAGAAAGCGACCTGTGGACGGCGTCCTGCAACCGCCGGTGGAGCGCGGCGCTCTCGGCCCGGTCGGTGCGCACGAGCACCGCACGCAGCCCCGCCGACGGGACGAGCGCGGCACGCAGGTCGGACACCTTGGCCACCTCGGCCACCGGCACGCCGTACGCCGCCAGCACCCGGGTGAGGTCGAGGCCGTGGGGGGTGCCGAACACCCGCTCGGCGCCCGGTTCGCCGTCCTGCTCGAGCAGCGAGAAGATCCCGCCCCCGTTGTTGTCGACCACGACGAACGTGAGGTCGGGCCGGTCGTCGCCCGCCGGCACGGCGAAGCCGTTGACGTCGTGCAGGGCCGCGAGGTCGCCGAGCAGCGCGTAGGCGTGCCCGCCGCCGTCGCGCTGGTGGGCGAGTGCCGCGCCGATCGCCGTGGACGCCGAACCGTCGATGCCCGCCAGCCCACGGTTGCCGAGCACGTGCACGCCGTCGCGCGGCACCGCGTACGCCTCGATGTCCCTGACCGGCCGGCTGGAGCCGACGAACAGCAGCGCGTCGCCCGGCAGCGCGGCGACGACCTCCCGCGCCACGGTCGGCTCGGACAGCTCCTCGGTCTCGTCGAGCACGGCGTCGACGGCCTCGCGCGCGGCGGCGTCCGCCGTGAGCCAGGAGCGCAGCCAGGCCGTCGCCGCACGGCGCTTCGCCGCGACCGGCACCGCGGCCAGCACCCGGCTCGCCGTCCGCGTGGGGTCGGCGAACGCCGGCGACGGGTCGACCACGTACTGCTCGCGCGCGGTACGCAGCCAGCCGAGCACCGAACGGCTCAGGCCGGGCGTGCCGACGGTGACGACGAGTTCGGGCCGGTGCGCGGCGGCGAAGTCCGGGTCGGCGAGCAGCAGCGGGAACGTCCCGATCGCGTTGTCGCCCGTACGCGCGTCACCGGTCGGCTCGGACAGCAGCGGCCACCCGAGCGCCGCGGCAAGACGTGCGGCGGCGTCGCGTTCCGCGCAGCCCTCGCCGACGAGCACGGCACCGCGCTCGGGTGCGTCACGCAGCACCGTCACCGCGGGCGGCTCCTGGTCGACCGCGAGCCACGGCCGCCCGTCCGGCCGCCCGTCGAGCGACTCCGGCCAGGACTCAACCCCGGCGGGGGTTCCGGGTGTGGCGGAATGGTCGCCGTCCGGCACCAGCGGCTCGCGGAACGGCAGGTTCAGGTGGACCGGCCCGGCGTCGCCGACGGCGGTTGCGACGGCGCAGGCGCGGGCGGCGACCGACCGCCAGTACGCCACGGCGCCGATCCGCTGCTCGGGCACGCCGACGTCGTACGCCCAACGGGTCGCGGTGCCGTAGATCCCGACCTGGTCGGTGGTCTGGTTCGCGCCGGTCGCGAGCAGCTCGGGCGGCCGGTCGGCGGTGAGCGCCAGCAACGGCACGCGCGCGTGCGACGCCTCGAGCACGGCCGGGTGCAGCGACGCGACAGCGGTGCCGGAGGTGCACAGCACGGCGACCGGGCGTTCCGACACCTTGGCGAGACCGAGCGCGAGGAAGCCCGCCGAGCGCTCGTCGTGCCGCACGTGCAAGCGGATCCGCGGCTCGACGGCGAGGACGAGGGCGAGCGGTGCGGAGCGGGAACCCGGCGACAGCACGACCTCGCGGACGCCGCAGCGTACGAGCTCGTCCACGAACACACGCGCGAACGCGCTCGACGGATTCACCTGCGGGTCTCTCCCTTGCTCGGCGTCGCGGCCAGCTCGCGGACGGCCGCGAGCCTCGCCTCCCAGCGTCGCACGGTTGCCTCGTCGGCGGGGCGCCGCGCCAGCCGCTCGACGCTCGGTGCGGGCCGGCGAACGGCGATCACGCCTCCGGCCGGCGACAACGGGTGATCGACGACATCACTGGTGAGCAACGCCACAGTGCCCAGACCGCAGGCGTACGGCAGTTCGGGCAGGGCGGCCGCGAGCGCGACACCGGCGGCGAGACCGACGCTCGTCTCGACCGCGCTCGACACGACGACCGGCAGCCCGATGCGTTCGGCGATGCGCAGGCACGCGCGCACGCCGCCGAGCGGCTGCACCTTGAGCACCGCGATGTCCGCGGCCTCGAGGTCGGCGACGCGGTACGGGTCCCCTGCGCGGCGGATCGACTCGTCGGCCGCGACCGGCACGTCCACGCGGCGGCGAACGCGGGCCAGGTCCTCGACCGACGCGCAGGGCTGCTCGACGTACTCCAGCCCGCCCGCGGCCCGGTCCAGGTCACGGATCCTGGCCACGGCGGTGTCGGCGTCCCAGCCGCCGTTGGCGTCCACGCGCACCCGGCCGCCGGGCCCGATGGCGTCGCGTACGGCGGCGACCCGTTCGAGGTCCGCAGCGGGCGGCTGTCCGCGCTCGGCCACCTTGACCTTGGCTGTGCGGCAACCCGCGCTCCCGCGGACGATCTCGGCGGCGCGCTCCGGGCCCACGGCCGGCACCGTGCAGTTGACCGGGACCTCGGTGCGTACGGCGGCCGGCCAGCCGTCCCACCCCGCCTCGGTGGCGGCCGCGAGCCAGGGCACGCACTCGGCGGCGGTGTAGTCGAGGAACGGGGAGAACTCCGCCCACCCTGCCGGGCCGTGCAGCAGCACGCCCTCGCGCACCGTCGTGCCGCGGAACCGGTCACGCATGGGGATGGCGAAGACGACGGGCGCCGCGGGGTCGGTCACTCGGCGATTCTCCCGCCGTGCGGGAGAATCGGGCACGTGGCCCCTCCGAACCTGCGCGTCCTGCCCTGCCCCGCCGGACCCGCCGGGTTGGACGTGCTGGTGCCGCCGCTCACGGCCGCGCTCGACGGTGCCGGGCCGCCGCTCGCGCTCTTCCCCGAGGACGCAGCCGGCGCCGACCGGCAGGTGCGGCCGGACGAGCCGCTGGAGGCGGACGGCGTCGCCGCACTCGTCACGACGTCCGGCTCGACGGGCGAGCCGAAGAGCGTGCTGCTGCCGGCGGCGGCACTGCGCGCGTCCGCCGTCGCGACGCTCGACCGCATCGGCGGACCCGGGCAGTGGCTGCTCGCGCTCCCCCCGCACTACGTCGCCGGGCTGCAGGTGGTCGTGCGGTCCGTCGTGGCGGGCACGACACCCGTCGCCCTCGAGCCCGGTCCGTTCACGGCGGAGGCGTTCGCGCAGGCGACCGCGCGCCTCGACCCGGCCGCTCGCCGCTACGCCGCGCTCGTGCCCACCCAGCTGGCCCGCGCCCTCGCCGACCCGGCGGGGCGCGAGGCGCTGGCGGCATACGACACGGTCCTGCTCGGCGGCGCGGCCGCACCCGCGCGGCTGCTCGACCAAGCGCGCCGGGCGGGCGTCACCGTGCTGACCACCTACGGCATGAGCGAGACGTGCGGGGGCTGCGTCTACGACGGCCGCCCGCTCGACGGCGTGACCGCGGACATCCGACCCGACGGCCGGATCCGGCTCGCCGGGCCCGTGCTGGCCGCCGGTTACCGGCTGCGTCCCGACCTCAGCGCCGCGGCGTTCACCGTCGACGCCGGCCGGCGCTGGCACGTCACGCCGGACCTCGGGCGGTTCGCGGACGACGGGACGCTCGAGGTGCTCGGGCGCGCCGACGACGTCGCGGTCTCCGGCGGCGTGAACGTCCCCCTGGCGGCGGTCGAACGCGCGCTCGCCGCACATCCGGGCGTCACCGGCGTCGCCTGCCTCGCCGCACCCGACCCCGAATGGGGCGAGCGGGTGGTGGCGTTCGTCACCGTCGCCGGATCCGCACCGACGCTCGACGAGTTGCGTGACCACGTCGCCGCGGGCCGGCCGCGGGCGTGGGCGCCGCGCGAGCTCGTCGTGCTGGACGAGCTGCCGCTGCTCGCGTCCGGCAAACCGGACCGCAGGCGCCTGCGCGCCCGCCTCGCCGGCTGACCAGTACCTGACCGGGCCCACCGCCTCAGATGGCGCGGCCGCACTTCACATGGCGCGGCCGGCCGCACACGACGAACGGGGACCTCACACTGGTCCCACACCGTGTGAAGTCCCCGTCGATCACGTCCACGTGATCGACGGGAGCCAGGGCCGGGCTCGACGAAACCGTACCCGTCAGGCCAATGCGCAGAGTACTGTGAGCTGTACGGCCGATCAGGGGCTGGCGGTGTGGTCGGGGGGCACACCGGCAGCCCCGCGGCACGCCAGGCGCGGAAGCCACCGACCAGGTCCGTCGCCCGCGTCACCCCGAGCCGGTGCAGGTCCCGTGCCGCGAGGCTCGACGCGTAGCCTTCGTTGCAGAACACGATCACGGTCGTGTGCTCGTCGAAACCGTCGAGCCGGTCCGCGCCGCGCGGGTCGAGCCGCCACTCCAGGACGATCCGCTCCACGGCGACGGCACCGGGTATCCCGCCCTCGGCGGCACGGTCGGCTGCCGGGCGGATGTCCACGAGCAGCGCACCGGCGCGCCGCAGCCGGTCCGCCTCCGCCGGAGTTACCCGGGCCAGCTCGGCCCGGGCCTCCGTCAGCAGCTCCTCGACGCTCAACCGGGCGGTCACGCCGGTTCGCGGTGTTTGATCCGCACGGTGGGTGCGGGCAGCGGCGGGATGCTCTCCGGGATGTCGGCGAGGCTCGCGTACTCCCTCGTCGGCACGAGCGGCGGCGAGTAGGCGTGCACGCTGGCCGCGGGCGCGAGCCGGACGTTGCGGAGCTGATGGGCGCGGCCGGCGCCGAAGCCGACGGTGCTGCCGCACTCGCGGGCCCGCGACCGTACCGGGCGGCCGGGGTAGCGGTAGTCCTCGTGCAGGTCGCCCCGGATCATGGTGAACGCCCCGGACGCGCCACCGTGGTCGTGCGGCTCGGTGCCCTGCCCGGGCAGCCAGGTCAACAACCACAGCTCGACCCCCTCGGTGAGCGCCAGCCTGGCCCACCAGCGGTGCTCGCGCTCGAAGGTCATCAGCTGGGCGAGCTCGCCGGCGAACCTGGACGCGACGGTGGTGACGAGATCGCGCAGCTCCGACGCTTGCCACAGCACGCGTTCCGGGTGCAGCAGGGCATGCACCTCAGGGCGGTCGAACGCGTGGTGCACGCCAGGTTCAGCGTCATTACCGATCGGCCAGGTGAGCTTAGTAGGGATTGTGGCAGGCAATTCCACTCCTCTCCGGAAGACAGAGTTCTCGAGGACGGATTCAGGCGGTACGGACGCAGACGCGGCACCTGCACCGTCCGGAGACGGTGCGGCGAATGCGGATGGCTATGCCCGGGGACGCTTCGCGACCGACGTCAGTGCCGCGTCGGCGTACAGGCGGCAGAGGCGACCAGCTCCAACCCGATGGTGCGATCCCACCAGATGTAGACGCGGCTGATCATGTCGTCAGAGTGCCACAACGGAGCGCCCTTTGGGAAGACGGGGTTGCCTCGGAGCGAACACCGGAGCGCGAGACGATGTGGGCATGGACGCCGACGCACAGGTCTCCGAGATCTTCGACCCCGACTCCTGGCAGGCGGTCGACGGGTTCGACGACCTGACCGACATCACGTACCACCGGGCGCGCGAGCAGGGCACGGTGCGCATCGCCTTCGACCGGCCGGAGGTGCGCAACGCGTTCCGGCCGCACACCGTCGACGAGCTCTACCGCGCGCTCGACCACGCGCGCATGACGCCGGACATCGGGTGTGTCCTGGTCACCGGCAACGGACCGTCACCGCGCGACGGCGGCTGGGCGTTCTGCTCCGGCGGAGACCAGCGCATCCGCGGCAGGGACGGGTACCGGTACGCCGACACCGACGGGCGGGACGGCATCGACCCGGCCCGCGCCGGCAGGCTGCACATCCTCGAGGTGCAGCGCCTGATCAGGTTCATGCCCAAGGTCGTGATCGCGGTCGTACCCGGTTGGGCCGCGGGCGGCGGGCACAGCCTGCACGTCGTCTGCGACCTCACGCTGGCGAGCCGCGAGCACGCGAGGTTCAAGCAGACCGATGCCGACGTCGCGAGCTTCGACGGCGGCTTCGGCTCGGCCTACCTCGCCCGGCAGGTCGGGCAGAAGCGCGCCAGGGAGATCTTCTTCCTCGGCCGCGCGTACGACGCCGACGAGGCGTACGCGATGGGCGCGGTCAACGCGTCGGTGCCGCACGCCGACCTCGAGCGGGTGGCGTTGCAGTGGGCCGCGGAGATCAACGCGAAGAGCCCCACGGCGCGGCGGATGCTCAAGTTCGCGTTCAACGCCGCGGACGACGGCTTCGTCGGCCAGCAGCTGTTCGCCGGCGAGGCGACGCGGCTGGCGTACATGACCGACGAGGCGGCCGAGGGACGCGACGCGTTCCTGGAGAAGCGTCCGCCCGACTGGTCGCCGTTCCCGTACTACTTCTAGACGACCGCGAGGCCGATCGCGAAGACGGCGTAGAACGCCGCGGCGCCCAGCAGGGAACGCGCGGTGAGCCGGCCACGACGCAGCAGCACGATCAGGTAGGCCATCGCGGCCATGGTGACGACGCCGGCCAGGACGAGCGGTGCGTCGAACCGCCACGGGGTGAACAGCAGCCCGAGACCGCTCGGCACCGTCGCCTGGATCATCATCGCGCCGGAGATGTTCGCGAGTGCGAGCCGCGGCTTGCCCTGGCGCACCCAGATGACCGCGTTCATGATCTCGGGCAGCTCGGTGGCGACCGGTGCGAGCAGCAGCGCCGTGACCGCCGGCGGCAGCCCGAGCAGCGGGCCGACGGCGTCGAGCTGGCCGACGAACAGCTGCGAGGCGCCGTAGACGACGCCGAGCGCCCCGACCGTCTGCACGACCACGGCCCAGGTGGCCGGTCTCGGGCGCCGGCGTTGCAGGAACAGCGGCCGCAGCTCCTCGTGCTCCCCCGAGCCCGAGCGCAGTGCCCGGACGAAGTAGGCGGCGTACGCGGCGAAGAAGAGCAGCCCGAGCCACGGCTTGACGGCGAACGCGACGAGTCCGAGCGCGACCTTCGCCACGAAGACGGCGAGGAACAGGATCTGGTCGCGCGACAGCTTCCGCATCTCCTCGGGATGCGCGTACGCAGGCGCCGGCTCCTGCGCCGCCTCGGCGGCGTCCGGCGCGTCCGGCGTCGGCGCGGACGCCCCCACGCCCACCGGCACCCGCACGTCCCGACGCGCACGCCGGGCGGGAGCGCGCGTCACCAGCAGCATCAACCCCGTGACGCCGTACGCCACCGTGGCCAGGACGAGCGGGCCGCCCATCGCGGCGCCGACGCCGAGGTCGCGGGTGCGGGCGTCGCCGCCGAGCACGACCGCCACGAACGTGACGACGCTCTCCGGCAGCGCGGTGCCGAACGCGGCGAGGACGGTGCCCACCGCGACGGGACCGAGACGCAGCCGCTGCCCCAGCCACTCGACGGCGTTGACGAACCACTCGCAGGACGCGTAGATCCCCACGGCGCAGCCGACGAGCAGGAGGACGTGGAGCACGCGGCCAGTCTCCGGACGCCGCGGCGAGATTGTCAATCGGTTGCGCAACTGAATCAGTATTAGTGAGGCAGCTCACACCCTGTCGGTGGACGCTCCCGATCGGGAAGAATGACCGTGCCATGTCCGAGAGCCCCGCTGCCGACGACGCGATCCCGCACCTGACCGCGCCGCAGCTGCGTGCCGCCGCGGACACGTTCGCACTGCTGTCGACGCCCACCCGGCTGCACCTGGCGTGGCTGCTGGCGCGGCACGAGTACGACGTCGGCACGCTCGCCGAGCAGACCGGCGCCACCGTCGCGGCGGTGAGCCAGCATCTGGCGAAGCTGCGGATCGCGGGGCTGGTGACGGCACGGCGCGAGGGACGCCGGCAGATCTACGCGGTCGAGGACCCCCACGTGCTCACGCTGGTGGCGCAGATCTTCGACCACATCGCCCCGGACGGCTCGCTCGCACCCGACCCGCCGACCCCGCGGCATCCGGCGAAGGACCGGCCGGACCCGACGGCGTGAGGGGTCACCCCCTGCGGGTCTGCTCCGGATCCCGGTCGGGCTCGGTGCCCACCGCGGGCTCGTCGTCCGGCTCGTCCTCGGCGGCCTTGCCGGCGGCGAAGCGGGCGCGGAAGTCCTGGAACGAGTTGCGCAGCCGACCGGACATCGCGGAAGCGAACCGGTTGCGCACCCGGTCCAGGACGACGTAGCTGACCAGCCCGCTGACGACGAGCCCGAGCAGCACGCCGAGCACACCCTTCGCGCCGACGAGCCAGAGGATGCCCCAGCACGCGAGGAACAGGGCGATCCGGGCAGCCGTGTACTGGACGAACGCAAGCACGCTTCGAGGGTACGCCGCCGCCCCGGTCAGGCCGGCAGCGGCCGGAACACCAGCCGGGCCACCAGCGCCGCCGCCGACGCGGCCAGCAGCGAGGGCACACCCACCAGCACGAGCAGGGTGAGGTCGGACAGGTCGACGCCGTGGCGGACGACCCAGGCCAGCAGCGCGATCACGAGGAAGGCGACCACGACGCCGATCACCGCGGCGACCGCGGCGCCGGCGCTGACCTTCACCCCGCAGCGCGCGACCGGGTCCCTCGGCGCGAACCGCGCGTCCACCGCGAGGGTGATGCCGCCGGCGAGCCCCGCGGTCGCGCCGTAGCACAGACCGACCCCGGCGCCCGCGAGCACCGCATGCCACAGGGTGAACGACGCGAACCAGACCCGCCCGGAGAGTGGCAACATCCAGATCACCGCGCCGTAGGCGGCGCCGAGGACGGCGCCGAGCATCAGGCCGATGAGCATCGCCTGCCACCAGGCTCGCACGCGGACCACGTCGTGCCTTTCGTCGCCGAGCGCTCTACGTCATCCGGGGCGGACGTATTTGCGCCTGTGTGTGCAACCTTGGCCACCGTTGGTCACAGTTCGGCTAATGACGTGTCACGTTACGTAGCTTCCGCGTCGTGGTCTCACCTGCTGGACGCCGCGCTCGCCCGCCTCGGCACGATGGCGTGCCGGCCTTTGCCTTGCGGATGGGCGAGGACCTGGCTAGCGCCGGGCCGCCAGGACGTCGGCGAGGACGGCGGGCTCGACGTTGCCGCCGGACATGACCGCGACGGTGCGGCCGGACGGCAGCTCCGTGTCGTGGTGGAACGCCGCGGCCGGCGCCACCGCGCCGCTCGGCTCGGCGACCACGCGGTAGTCGAGCGCGAGGGTGCGCATCGACGCGCGGATCTCGTCCTCGGTGACCGTCACGATGTCGTGCACGTAGCGCTGGATGTGCGCCCACGGCAGCGCGCCGACCGCGGACGAGCGGAGGCCGTCGGCTATGGTCCGCCGGGCGCGTCCGTCGGTCCACTCGACCCGCCGCCCGGACGTCATGCTCTCCCTGGCGTCCCCGGCGAGCTCCGGCTCGACGCCGATCACCTTCGCGTCAGGGCACAGCTCCGCGACGGCGAGCGCGACCCCGGAGATCAGCCCGCCGCCGCCGACCGGCACGAGCACCACCTCGACGTCCGGCGCGTCCTCCGCGATCTCCACGCCGACAGTCCCCTGGCCTGCGATGACGTCCTCGGCGTCGTACGGCCGGATGAGCGTCGCGCCGCGCTCGTCGGCGACCTGCTCCGCCATGGCGATCGGCTCGCCCTGCACGAACATGAGCTCGGCGCCGAGGGCGCGCATGCCCTCGACCTTCACCGCGGGCGCGTCGTCGGGGGTGACGATGACCGCGGGCACGTCGAACGCGCGTGCCGCCCAGGCGACGGCGCGGCCGTGGTTGCCGCTCGAGTGCGCGACGACGCCGGCGCGCCGCTTCTCCGGGTCGAGCACGGCGACCGCGTTGTAGGCGCCGCGGAGCTTGAACGCCCCCGTGGGCTGCAGCGACTCGGGCTTCACGGCCAGCGGGCGGTCACCGTCCTGCCGCCCAGGCCGGACGAGCGGGGTGTGGATCACGACGTCCTTGACGCGGTCGCGGGCGTCGTACACGGCATCGAGCGAGACGAGGTCGGACACGTGCGCAGCATATCCGGGACCACACATGACGGGCGTTCACGGAGAATTACGCGATGCCGGTCACGATCACGGACGGAGAGACCGGACCGGACGCGAGCGACGCTGCGTCACACTCGCGACTGCAATTTGCGGACTGCTCGGTGGGCGATCTGCGGCTGACGCAGACTCGGCACTTGGAGGCCCTGTCTCGAGGCCGTGTCCCGGGGGGAAGAAAGGACGCGAAGTGAACCCTGAAGAGCACCGACTGCTCACCGCAGCGGAGGTGGCGGACCTGTTCCGCGTCGACCCCCGCACCGTCACGCGCTGGGCGCTGTCCGGGCGACTGGAGAGCATCCGCACGCCCGGCGGGCACCGCCGGTTCTCCGAGAAGTACGTGCGCGAGCTGCTCCGCGGCGAGGGCGCACCCGAACCGTCACCGGCCAGCGCCGCTAGCTGACCGCAGGCGTCTGGATCAGGCGTAGGAGTGGAAGCCGACGATCCAGATGTTCACCACGAAGTAGTTGACCAGAATCCCTGCGAAAGCGAGCAGCGCGATCACCGCGGCACGGCGCCCCCGCCAGCCCGCGGTGACCCGCGCGTGCAGGTAACCGGCGTACATCACCCAGATGATGAACGACCAGGTCTCCTTGGGATCCCAGCCCCAGTACCTGCCCCACGCCGACTCGGCCCAGATCGCGCCGGCGACCACGGCGAAGGTCCACAGCGGGAAGCCGACGGCCAGCACCCGGTAGGCCAGCTTGTCGAGCACCTCGGGCGACGGTAGCCGCCGGATCAGCCCGGACGAGGTCGTCGGCGCGCCGGCCGCCAACCGGTTGCGGTGGCGCTCGGCGAACAGGTACAGCGTCGACAGCACGGTGCCCACGGTGAACAGGCCGGTGGCGATCATCGCCGCGGTCACGTGGATGGCGATCCAGTACGAGTGCAACGCGGGCACGAGCGGGCCTGCGCTCTTGTACAGCACCGCGCCGTCGACGCCGAGGCCGAGCACGACGAGCAGCAGCAGGTACAGGCCGAGGAACCGGACGTTGCGCCGCAGCATGATGGCCAGGTAGGTGGTCACCGCCGCGAAGCACAGCGTCGAGGTGAACTCGTACATGTTGCCCCACGGCAGGCGGTCCGCCGCGAGGCCGCGGGTGACGATCTCGCCGAGGTGCAGCAGCCACGCGACGACGGTGATGGCGACCGCGCACCTGCCGAGGAACAGCGACCGGGCGCCGGGGCCGGCGTCGTGCTCCTCCGCCGGCTCGGCGTGTGCCTCCGTCTCGGCGTCGCCGGTGGCGGTGTCCGGCCGGCCCGCGCCGACGAGCGCCGGCTGGCGCCTGCGCAGCGGGCGTACCGCCGACGACGACGCCTTCGCCGTGAGCAGCTCCATCGCGTAGGCCAGCATCGCCACGGAGTAGGCGACGATCGCCGCGTCCATCAGCAGGTTGGACAGCCCGGCGTACGCCGTAGGACTCATCGGCTCACTCCTCAACATCCGTTCCGGCGCTCGCCGGCCTCCGGCCGTCCTCGGTCGCATCGGTCGACTCGTCGTCCGGCCGGACGTGGAACCGCTGGCGCATCAGGTCGACGAGCCCGCCGAACTCGCCGTCGAACCCGCCCGCGCCGTCGCTGCGCGCCAGGCCACCGAACTCGACCACCGTACGCCCGTCGTCCCTGCGGCTCGCGCGCACCCAGACCCGGCGCCGGCGGACGAACAGCGAGAGCAGCAGCGCGCCGATCGCGGCGATCGCGCTGCCGAGCGCGAGCCCCTTGCCCGGGTCGTGGTTGACCTGCAGGGTGACGTACTGCTTGATGCCGGTGAACTCGACGCTGCCGCGCCCGCCGGGCAGGTTCACCTTGTCGCCCGGGCGCAGCAGCTGGCTCTTCTGCGGCAACCGGATCTGCTTCATCCGGCTGGTGTCGAGGCTGTAGACCGACTGGGCGCCGCCCTGGTCCATGCCGAGGTCGCCCTGGTAGGCGACCATCAGGACCACCGGGTCGAGCGGTGCCGGGAACGCCGAGGTCGGGCCCTGGCTGCTCATCGCGAACGTCGGCAGGAAGAACATCTGGAAGCCGAGCTGCGGGTTCGCCGCGGGTGCCTTGACGACGCCCTGGGAGAGGTAGTTGCTGGTCGACTCGGCGATGAACGGCACCGGCCCGGACGTCACCACGCGGCCCGCGGCGTCGCGGACGGTGAACTCCGGCGAGTAGCCGTGGCCGAGCAGGTAGACCTTGCTGCCGCCCACCGACAGCGGCTTGTTCACCTGGAGGTCGTACCGCTTCCTCGCCGCGCCCGGCCGGTCCGTGTAGCTCAGGTAGGCGTCGTAACGCTCCGGCGTCCCGCGGTCCGCGCCGGTCGGCACGTACCACGCGCGGAACCTGTCGACGTGGATCGTGAACGGCGACAGCGCGCTGTCGGAGAAGAACCGGCCCCGCTGCATGGAGTCGTAGGAGATGACGCTGTTGGCGAACCCGTCCCCCTCGGTGACGAGGATGTTGCCGCGGTAGCCGAACAGCGAGCCGAGCGCGACCGCGGCGAGCAGCACGAGCAGCGCGACGTGGAACAGCAGGTTCCCGGTCTCGCGCAGGTAGCCCTTCTCGGCGGCGACGGACGGGTGCTCGCCGTCGGTGGCGTCGGTGCGGAAGCGGCGCGCCCGCAGCAGGTCGGCTGCCTCACGCACGACCTCGTCGGGCGTGGCGTCGACCTCGAACCGGTCCGACTGCGGCAGCCGGCCCAGGTTGCGCGGCGCCGCGGGCGGCCGGGCGCGCATCTGGCCGAAGTGTGCCCGCGTGCGCGGCACGATGCAGCCGACCAGGGAGATGAACAGCAGCAGGTAGATCGCCGCGAACCAGGGCGCGGAGAAGACGTCGAACAGCGACAGCTTGTCGAGGAACGGCGCCAGGCTCGGGTGCTGCTGGAAGTACTGCGCGACCCGGCCGGCGTCGACGTTGCGTTGCGGCAGCAGCGACCCGGGTATCGCCGCGAGCGCGAGCAGGAACAGCAGGACGAGCGCGGTGCGCATCGAGGTGAGCTGCCGCCAGCCCCAGCGCAGCGTCGCGACGACACCGCCGCCACGCGGGCGGTTCGGCATCGGCTCGACCGGCGTCGTGCCGAGATCCGCACCCGGCTCGACGACCTCGTCGCGCTCCACCTCGGTCGGACTCATCCTCATCCGCGCCCGCTTCCTCCGCTCATCACACCACCGTCTGGAACCCGGATACGAGACCGCGCATCGCGAGCACCACCTGGGTCCACACGCCGGTGACCAGCAGCACGCCGATCACCACGAGCATCGCGCCGCCGAGCCGGGTGACCAGCACGCTGTGCGTGCGCAGCCGCCGCACGGTGCCGAGCGCGCGCCGGAACGCCAGGCCGATCGCGAGGAACGGCAGGCCGAGGCCCGCGCAGTACGCGAGCGCGAGGATCGCGCCGCGGGCCGCACTCGCCTGGCTGAACGCCAGCGTCTGCACGGCGCCGAGCGTCGGCCCGATGCACGGCGTCCAGCCGAGGCCGAACAGGATCCCGAGCAGCGGTGCGCCCACCATGCCGAGGTGTGCCGGCCAGCGATGCAGCAGCCGGCTGTCGCGCTGCAGCCACGGCACCAGCCCGACGAACGCCAGCCCGAGCACGATGGTCACCGCGCCGAGCCCGCGCGTGATCGGGTCGGCGTACTGCTGCAGCAGGTAGCCGACGCCGCCGAACAGCGCGCCGGCGCTGACGAACACGAGGCTGAACCCCGCGACGAACAGCGCGCAGCCGGCGATGATGCGGCCGTGCCGGCCGCCCGCCTGCAGGTCGGCGCCGGTGAGGCCGGTGACGTACGACACGTAGCCGGGCGCCAGCGGCAGCACGCACGGCGAGAGGAACGAGACGAGCCCGGCGAGCATCGCCACGGGCAGGGCCAGCAGCAGCGAACCGCCCATGACGACGTGGACGAAGTCCTCACCCACCGGCGACCTGCCGGACCACGTCGAGCAGCCGGGTGTACGTCGTCTCACCGATGATCCGGGCCGCGACCCGGCCCCGCCGGTCGACCACGATCGTGCTGGGCACGGCCTGCGGCGGGAGGTCGCCGCGGAACGCGAGCGCGGTCTCGCCGGGCTGGTCGTAGATGCTCGGATAGCCGAGGTGGAACTCGCGGGTGAAGACCTGCGCGTTGCTCCTGCTGTCCTTGAAGTTGACGCCGACGAACTGGACGCCGTCGGCCTTCGTCTTCGCCTGCACCGCCTGCAGCGACGGCGCCTCCGAACGGCACGGCGCGCACCAGGACGCCCAGAAGTTCAGCACGACGACCTTGCCGCGGTAGGACGCGGTGCTCAGCCGGCTGCCGGTGAGCGACGTCCCGGTGAGCACCGGCGCCGCCTGGCGGTCGGCGACCGGGACGGTGTCGACCTTGCCGGTGCCGGAGATGTAGCGCTGGTTCCCGGTGCCCCCGCCCTGCTCGGCGCCGTTCGACGGTGCGCACGCCGTGCCCGCAACCAGGATGCCGGCGAGCAGGGCCGCGATGCCGGGCATGCGACGGGACAACGAGAACTCCTCACAACGAACGTGAACCAGCCCCATTGTCGACGCCGTTCCTGAGCCACCCGACCCCGGGGGGCGCGCCGCCCCTGCGCCGCCGGTCGCGCGCCCTCCGCCGTGCCCGCCCGTGCCCGTCCCGTGCCCGCCCCGTCTCCGAATGATCACGGTATGTGGGTTTCCAGGGAACTCACCGAGCCGAGTACCCACTTCTCCCGTCCGGCAGCACGCGGGAAGTAGGTACTCGCCTCGGTAGGTCCTGGAACCTGACATACCGTGATCATTTGGAGCCCCGGCCGGGCTGTCGCCGGAGCCAGGGTCGAGCCGGTATCCGGCCCGGCGCGGGGGACGCGGGGAAACGTACCCTCGACGGGTGGAGATCACTGAGCCCACCGGGGACGACATCGGGGAACTCGTCGACCTGCGCATCCGCGCGTTCGGCCTGCTCGACGGGGCCGGCAGGGAGCGGGCGGCGCGGGTACGCCGCAACGCGATCCGCGACGGCCGCGCGCTGATCGTGCGCGACGGGGGCCGGCCGGTGGCGTCCGCGAGCTGGATCCCGTTCCGGCAGTGGTGGCTCGGCCGGTCCCTCGACATGGCAGGGGTCACCGCCGTCGTCGTGGCACCGGAGTACCGCGGCCGCAGCATCGGCAGCGCGCTGATGCGCGCCCTCGTGGAACGCACGCGCGCCCAGGGCTTCCCGCTGTCCGCGCTCTATCCCGCCACCATGCGCCCCTACCGCCGGGTCGGGTACGAGCTCGCCGGCGTGCTGCACTCGATCACGGTGCGGGCGGAGGCGTTGCGCGGCCTCGCCCACCCCGACCTGCCCGCTCCGCGCCGGGTGGGCCGCGAGTGCGCCGGTGCCGTGCGGGCGGCGACCGACGAGGCGCAGCGGCGCAACCTCGAATGCGGCCCCGTCACCTGGCCGGAGCCGTCCGTCGCCGACCACCTCGCCGAGGACGACCAGTTCACCTACCTCGTCGACGGTGCCGCGGGCCACGGCTTCCTCAGCTACCAGTGGGAGGGCGGCACCCTGCAGGCCGGTCACGTCGTCGCCGACTCGACCGACGTGGCCCGTGCGCTGTGGGCGCAGCTCGGGAGCGGCTCGTCCATCTCCGAGAACGTGCACGCCCGGGTCGCGCCCGACGACCCGCTGTTCTGGCTGCTGCGCGACGTCGGCGTGACGCCTCGCGGACAGGAGTGGTGGATGCTCCGGCTGCTCGACGCACCCGCCGCGGTGGCCGGCCGCGGCTTCCCCTCCGGGGTCGAGGTCGACATCGCGCTCACGGTGACCGACGAGCTGCTGCCGCACAACGCGGGTGGCTGGCGGCTGGCCGTCCGCGACGCTGCGGGCAGCCTGACGCGCGCGGACGTGCCCGGGGACGCGCTGCGCACGGACGCCCGCGGACTCGCGGCGCTCTACGCCGGCACCTCGCTGTCGACGTTGCGCCGCGCCGAGCTCGTCACCGGGGGCGACCCGCGCGCCGACACCGCGCTGGACGCCGCGTTCCGCGGTCCCGCCTTCTCCCGCGACTTCTTCTGACGCGGCCCACGCGACGGGAGGCGTTCGGGGTACGAACGCTCAGCGCTTCAACAGGTGCGCGGCGGGCTCGGCGTAACCGACGTCGACGAGCCGTTCGCCCTCGAAGACGAACGAGGTGACGCTGCCGAGGGTGCAGCGCCTGCGGTCGGGCCGGTGCCACAGCCGGGACTGCTGCTGCGCGCGGCGCGCGATCTCGATCGGCAGCTGATGACTGACGCACACCGCCTCGTGGCCGTGCGCCTCGATCGCGGCCCGGGCGACCGCGGCGAGCATGCGCTTGGCGATGCTGGCGTACGGCTCGCCCCAGGACGGGCGGAACGGGTTGGCGAGGTACGGCCAGTGCCGGAAGTGCCGCAGCGACCCGTCGCCGAAGCCGAAGCGCATCCCCTCGAAGTGGTTCCACGGCTCGATCAGCCGCTCGTCGATCACGACGTCCAGCCCGGTGCGCTCGGCCAGCGGTGCCACCGTCTCGCGGGTGCGTTCGAGCGGCGACGAGAACAGCGCGGTGACGTCGTGCCCGTCGAACCAGGCGGCCGCGGACTTCGCCATCGCCCGGCCCGTCTCGGACAGGTGGAAGCCGGGCAGCCGCCCGTAGATCCCGCCGGCCGGGTTGTGCACCTCCCCGTGCCGCAGCAGGTGGACGACGGTCCGCTGGTCGTCCACGCCTACGCCTTCGCGGCCGGTGGCGCCGCGGCCGCCGCGGCGCGCGCGGCGAGCGGCAGCGCCTCGGCGATGCGCTCGAGCGCGTCCTCGTCGTGCGCCGCCGAGACGAACCACGCCTCGAACGCGCTCGGCGGCAGGTACACGCCGGAGCGGAGCATCCGGTGGAAGAACGCGGCGTACCGGAACGCCTCCTGCCGCTTGGCCGAGGCGAAGTCGCGGACGTCCTCGTCCGTGAAGAACACACTGAACATGCTGCCGGCCGGGCTGATCCGGTGCGCCACGCCCTCCTTCGCGAGCGCCTCGTGCACCATCGCGCGCAGCCGCTCCGCGGTGGCGTCCACACGTCGGTAGACGTCGTCGGTGCACGCCCGCAGGGTCGCGTACCCCGCGGCCGACGCGACCGGGTTGCCGGACAGGGTGCCCGCCTGGTAGACGGGCCCGTCGGGCGCGAGCAGCGCCATCACCTCCGCGCGCCCGCCGAACGCCGCCGCGGGAAAGCCGCCGCCCATCACCTTCCCGAACGTCACGAGGTCGCCGGCGACGCCGTCCACGCCGTACCAGCCGGACCGGGTCACGCGGAAGCCGGTCATCACCTCGTCCATGACGAGCAGGGCGCCATGCTCGTCGCATACCCGCCGCAGCCCCTCGTTGAACCCGTCCCGCGGCGCGATGACGCCCATGTTCCCGGCCGCGGACTCGGTGATGACGCAGGCGATGTCGTCGCCGTGCTCGGCGAACGCCCGCTCGACGGCGCCGAGGTCGTTGTACGGCACCACGATCGTGTCGGTGGCGGACCCGCGCGTGACCCCCGGCGAGTCGGGCAGGGCGAGCGTCGCGACCCCCGAACCGGCCGCGGCGAGCAGCGAGTCGACGTGGCCGTGGTAGCACCCGGCGAACTTGACCACCTTCGACCGGCCGGTGAACCCGCGGGCCAGCCGGATCGCCGACATGGTCGCCTCGGTGCCGGAGTTGACCAGGCGCACCCGCTCGACCTGCGGTGCGCGGGCGAGGATCTCCTCGGCGAGCAGCACCTCGCCCTCGCTCGGCGTGCCGAACGACGTGCCCCTGGTCACGGCGTCCTGCACGGCCGCGATCACGTCCGGGTGCGCGTGGCCCAGCAGCATCGGCCCCCACGAGCCGACCAGGTCGACGTAGTCGTTCTCGTCGACGTCGCGGAGGTACGCGCCCTCGCCGGAGCGCATGAAGACCGGCGTGCCGCCGACGGCGCGGAACGCACGGACGGGCGAGTTGACGCCGCCCGGGATGGCCCGGCGGGCGCGTTCGAGCAGTGCCTCCGAGCCCTCGACGAACAGCGGTGGATCGAGGTCGGGGTCGAGTCGTGGTGCGATCACACCCGCCATCATCCCAAGACGCGGGGTGACCGGGAGACGTCGGGGCGGCGACGGTACGGGTAACCCTCAGTCGATCCGGTTCCGTGTCGCGGGCAGAAGAGAGACGCTGGACCGACGAGCCCCGCGGGCGATTGGGGGGCGGCTGTGACGGTCGGAATGCGGTGGATCGCTGTCGTCGCTGTGGCCTGCGCGGCCGCCTCACCGGCCGTCGTGGGCGTTCCGACGCATCTCGGCCACGAGCCGACGGTCGCGACGTCGGCGGAGCAGCCGGCGTCCGAGACCGTCGTCCACCTTCCCGACGGTGTCCCGCCCGACGCCGCGGGTCACGGCGGGATCTCGCCGAGTGGGTCGACGCCAGGCACTCTCCGTGACCAGCCGCCGCAGGACCTGCAGGAGTCCGCGCAGGGCCGAGCAGTCGTCAGCGGGTTGACCGCGACCGGCGTCCCGGCCGTCGCGCTGCGCGCGTACCACTCGGCCGCCGACGCGATGTCGCGCAACGCACCGTCGTGCGGGATCGACTGGGCGCTGCTCGCCGCGATCGGCAAGGTCGAGTCGGACCACGGGCGGCACGCGGGCTCCGGGCTCGGCGCCGACGGCGTCGACCGGCCCCCGGTCTTCGGGCCGTTGCTCACGCGGATCACCGACACCGACGCCGGGCAGCTGGACGCCAGCACGACCTACGACCGCGCCGTCGGCCCGATGCAGTTCATCGCCGGCACCTGGCGGGCGTGGGCCACCGACGGCAACGGCGACGGCGTCGCCGACCCGCAGAACATCTACGACGCCGCGCTCACCGCCGCACGCTACCTGTGCGCCGGCGGCGCGGACGTCGCGGCGAACCCGGCCGCCGCGGTGTTCCGGTACAACCACTCGGCGAGCTACGTCGCCCTGGTGCTCGCGCTCGCGGCGGCGTACCGGACGGGCGGCGCCGTGGGCATACCCGGCTCCGGGAGCTCCGGTGGCCCCGGCGGCGGTTCCGGCGGTGGCAGGGCCGCGGGCCCGCGCGCGTCGGCCGCGCCCTCCGCACCGGGGGCACCCGCGCAGTCGCCGACGAGGACGCCGTCGGCGTCTCCCACGAAGTCCGGCAGCCCGTCGCCGAGCCCGACCCACTCCAGCGCCTCGCCGTCGCCGACGAAGAGACAGAGCCCGTCGCCCGATCCGACTCCGACACCGACGAAGTCGTCCCCGACACCGACACCGACGAAGTCGTCTCCGAGCCCGACACCGACCCGATCGTCGCCGACACCCACGCCGACGCCGACGAAGTCGTCCCCGACGCCCACGCCGACGGAGACGACCACGCCGACTCCGACTCCGTGCGTCAGCGCGAGCGGGACGGACGGCCCCTCCCCCAGCCCGTCCCCGTCACCGACGAACTGCCCGTGACCGGTCGTCAGGAGTGGGCGAGGCGGCGGGCGACCTCGGTGGCCCAGTAGGTCAGCACGATGTCGGCGCCGGCTCGCCGGATCGACGTCAGCGCCTCGAGGATCACCTGCTCACGGTCGAGCCAGCCGTTCGCGGCGGCCGCCTCGACCATCGCGTACTCCCCGGACACCTGGTACGCGGCGACGGGCACGTCGACGTCGTCGGCGATCCGGCGCACGACGTCGAGGTAGCTCATCGCCGGCTTCACCATCACCATGTCGGCGCCCTCGGCGAGGTCGAGGCGCGCCTCGCGCACGGCCTCGTCCAGGTTGGCGGGGTCCTGCTGGTGGCCGGCCCGGTCGCCGAACCGCGGCGCGCCCTCGGCGGCCTCGCGGAACGGCCCGAAGAACGCGGAGACGTACTTCGCCGAGTAGGCGAGGATCGACACGTCCTGGTGGCCGGCGGCGTCGAGCGCCGTACGGATCGCGCCGACCTGGCCGTCCATCATGCCGCTCGGTGCGACGACGTGCGCGCCGGCGTTCGCCTGGGCCACGGCGGTGGCGGCGTACCGCTCGAGCGTCGCGTCGTTGTCGATGACGCCGTCGTCGCGGACGATGCCGCAGTGGCCGTGGTCGGTGTACTCACAGAGGCAGAGGTCGGCGATGAGGACGGTGGCGTCGCCGATCTCGCCCGCGAGGTCGGCGAGCGCGTGCTGGACGATGCCGTCGGGGTCGTCGGCGCCCGAGCCGCGCGCGTCCTTCGCCGCGGGGATGCCGAACAGGATCAGCCCGCCGACGCCGGCCTGTGCGGCGTCGAACGCGGCCTTGCGCAGGGAGTCGCGGGTGTGCTGCACGACGCCGGGCATCGAACCGACCGGCTGCGGCTCGCCGATACCCTCCTTCACGAACAGCGGCAGGACGAGATCGGACGGGGCGAGCGACGTCTCCGCGACGAGCCGGCGCAGCGCGCGGGTCCGCCGCAGCCTGCGGGGGCGGGAGACCGGGAACTCGGGGAGGTTCACGGCGACCAGCCTACGTCGGGCCCCGTGTCGAGCGATTCCGGTCCGCTCCGACGTACCGGGCGACCACCGACCCGCGAACGTGGGACGCACGAACCAAGGAGACGACCGTGAAGTACGTGATCCTCATCCACAGCAACCCGCAGCCGTGGGGGCATCCGACCCAGAAGTTCACCGACGAGAGCCGCGCGCTGCCGAAGGAGAGGCACGACCAGATGGACCGCGACTTCGACGCGCTGCTGAGGGAGATCTCGGAGTCGGGCGAGCTCGTCACCGCCGAGGCCCTCGCCGAGCCGGCCGAGGCCACCGTCTACGCGTGGAGTCCCGCGGGGCAGCTGGCCAGCGACGGCCCGTACGCCGAGGCGAAGGAACACCTCGCCGGGTTCTTCCTCGTCGACTGCGCGACCCGGGAACGCGCCGAGCAGATCGCCGCCCGGTTCGCCCAGCCCGGCGGCACCGTCGAACTCCGCCCGGTCTGGACCTTCGACGACGTCCAGAACCCCACCGCCAGCTGACCCCAACCCCGCCCTGATCCCACCGCGCCGTGATCCCCGACCCCACGCGCCATGTAAACATGGCCGGTGGTGGCTTTACACGGGGCATGCCCCGTG
>DASUWX010000213.1:0-17898 GCA_036378185.1 Streptosporangiales bacterium
CGACGTGCACCCCCGGACGAGCTCCACCAACATCGCGACGACGGGCACGGCGACGGCGTCCTGCGTCGAGGGCGACGGGCAGTACCCGCAGTTCGATCCCAAGTACGCGATCGACGGCGACCTCACCACCCGCTGGTCGTCGTGCGGCGACGACGGTGCCTGGCTGCAGGTGAAGCTGCCGCAGCAGGCCACGCTCGGCAAGGTCGTGCTGCACTGGGAGACCGCGTACGGGAAGGCGTACGACATCGAGACGTCCGCCGACGGCGCCACCTGGACGAAGGCCGCGAGCGTCACCGACGGCGACGGCGGCACCGACGTGGTCTACCTCGACGGTGCGCCGGACGCGCAGTACGTCCGGATGCAGGGCGTCAAGCGCGGGACCCAGTACGGCTTCTCGCTGTACGAGTTCCAGGTCTACGCGGTGGCGTAGCCGACCAGGGCCTGTCCCGTGGATCTCGGTCACGGGACACGCCCCGCTCAGCCCACGATCTCGTCATCGGCGTGCCCGGCGAACTGGGTCGAGCGCACCTCGGCGGCCCTCTCGTACCGGTGGATCCGGTCCTCCCAGTCGGCCTCGATACCGAACGCCACCTTCGCGAACCCCACGCCCTTGATCGCCTGGGGAAGGCCCGGGTCGCCCGGTGCGTACACCTGTCCGCCGATGGCGACCGTGTTCGGAGGCACGAAGAACTCTTCCGGCAGGGCGGTCGTCGCGTGCACTGCGGCACCGATCGCGACGACCGCACCCGCACCGAGGACGGCCTCCTGGAGCACCGTTGCTCCCGTGGCCAGATAGACGCACCGCCCGACCCGGCAGCCCAGCAGCGTCGCGTGCGGGCCCACGAAAACGTGGTCGCCGAGCTGTACCTCACCCCGCAGGACCGCGTTCTCGCAGACGACCGAGCACTCACCCACGTCGATGGAGCCGTCCTCGGCGTCGAGGACGGCTCCGTACATCACGCGCGCCCGCGGGCCCACCCGCACCCGGCCGACCAGTGTCGCGGTCGGCGCCACGTAGGCGGACGGATCGACCCTGGGCTCATGTCCTCGATGGCGGATCAACATACGGTCATCGTCGACCAGGAATCCCGCCTTCCCAAGCCGATCGACCACGACGTCCGAAACCCGCCAGTGCGCTAGGCCTCCAGCCGCGACCGGCGCTGCAGCTCGTACATGTCCGTGTACGGGCGGACGTAGCAGGAGCTGCCGTCGACGCGCGGCGAGTAGTCCCAGAACGTGTGCACGCCGGAGACCAGCGCGGGCGCGACGATGATGCGGTCGCGCTGGCTCGCGCGCACGTCGCGGTCGAGCCGGTCGAGGTCCCAGCGCGCCTCCGCCACCGCGCCGAGCCTGGCCAGCGTCGCGGCGTGCTCCGGTTTGCCCGCAAGGTCGTCCAGCTCGCGCGGGTCAGCCGCGAGGTCGTAGAGCTGGTCCGGGTCGCCGGGGCAGCGGATCAGCTTGAACGCGCCGTCGCGCACCATGACCGCGGGTTTCGTGACGCCCTCGGCGAGGTACTCGGCGAGCACCGGCCCGCCGCGGTCGACGTCGCCGCCGTCGAGCGCGCCGGCGAGGCTGACGCCGTCGACGTCCAGCTCGACACCGCCAACTCCGCCGCCCTCGGAGACCCCGCCGGGTCCGGCGTCCACGAGGTCGAGCACCGTCGGCACGAGGTCGAGCAGCGAGACCGGCGACGCGGCGTGCGCGCCGTTCGTGCGTCCCGGAACGCGGACGAACAGCGGCACCCGGGCCGACTGCTCGAGGAACGACATCTTGTACCAGAGCCCGCGCTCGCCGAGCATCTCGCCGTGGTCGGACGTGAACAGCACGATCGTGTCGTCGGCCAGCCCGCTGTCGTCGAGCGCGGTGAGGATCTCGCCGACCCGTTCGTCCACGTAGCTCACCGCGGCGAAGTAGCCGTGCCGCGCCGCCCGCACCTGCTCATCGGTCAGCTCGACGTCCTCGGTGCCGTACATCTGCCGCAGCCGCCTGCTGTGCGGGTCGGCCTCGCCGAACGGGATCGACGGGACGTCGGGCAGTGGGACGTCGGCCCGACGGTACCTGTCCCAGTAGCGGGTGCGCACCTCCCACGGGTCGTGCGGGTGGGTGAACGACGCGGTCAGGAAGAACGGTGTGCGGTTCGGGTCGCGGGCGTGCTCGTAGATCCTGCGCACCGCCTGGAAGGCGACCTCGTCGTCGTAGTCCATCTGCATCGACGCCCGGCACGCCGCGGGCGTGAGCACGCTCTCCATCGTGTGGTACCAGGAGAACCGCTCGGTGAGCGGCAGCCGCCAGTCCGGCGTCCAGTCCAGGTCGGCGGGGTAGACGTCGGTCGTCAGCCGGTCCTCGTACCCGTGCAGCTGGTCCGGCCCGACGAAGTGCATCTTGCCCGCGAGGCAGGTGCGGTAGCCCAGCGCACGCAGATGATGGGCCAGCGTCGGCGTCGACGAGCGCATGTCGGCGGCGTTGTCGTAGACGCCCGTGCGCGACGGGAGCCGGCCGGTCAGCAGCGACGCGCGGGACGGCGCGCACAGCGGGGACGGGCAGTACGCGCTGTCGAAGACCGTGGACCCGCCGGCGAGCCGGTCGAGCGCGGGACTGTCGACGGCCGCGAAGCCGTACGCGGGCAGCCAGCTTGCGGAGAGCTGGTCGACCATGAGGAGCAGGACGTTCGGACGCATGTAGCTGACCTATCTCACCCGGAAGATCTCGGTCAACCGGTGACTGGCCGTCGTTGTCGTCGCGGCCGCTGCGGGGACGCCTCTAACCTCGTCCGGTGCCTCCCATGATCTCTCGCCGCAACCTGCTCGCGGGCGGTGCCGCCGCGGGCGTCCTCGCCGCCGCGGGTTTCGACCCGCGCCCGTCCCTCGCCGGTCCGGACAGGGGCTTCCGGCTCACGGTGATGGGGACCACCGACCTGCACAGCCACCTGTTCAACTGGGACTACTTCAAGAACGCCGAGTACGACGACGCGCAGCACAACGACGTCGGCGTCGCCAAGATCGCCACCCTCGTCGACGCGGTGCGCGGAGAGCGCGGCGAGGAGACGACCCTGCTCGTCGACGCCGGCGACACGATCCAGGGCACGCCGCTGGGCACGTACTACGCGAAGATCGAGCCGATCAGCGACACGGTCGTCCACCCGATGGCGCGGGCGATGAACATGATGGGCTACGACGCCGCCGCGCTCGGCAACCACGAGTTCAACTACGGCATCCCGCTGCTGCGGACGTTCCAGGACCAGCTCGACTTCCCGCTGCTCGGCGCGAACGCCGTCGACTGGCAGGGGCACGAGCCCGCGTTCCCGCCGTACGTGATCAGGACGGTGCGGGTGCCCGGCCACAGGCCGCTGAAGGTCGGCATCCTCGGGCTCACCAACCCCGGCATCGCGATCTGGGACAAGGCCAACGTCGAGGGCAGGATGCGCTTCCCAGGCCTCGTCGCGGTGGCGCGCAGGTGGGTGCCCCGGCTGCGCGCGGCGGGCGCGGACGTCGTCGTCGTGTCCGCGCACTCCGGCGCCACGACCTCGTCGTCGTACGGTGACGCGCTGCCGTACTACGAGAACGCGTCCACGTTGGTGGCCCAGGACGTGCCCGGCATCGACGCCATCCTCGTCGGGCATGCCCACCTGGAGGTGCCGGAGAGGATCGTGCGGAACCGGAGCACCGGCGCGCCCGTGGTGCTGAGCGAGCCGCTGTGCTTCGGCGAGCGGCTGACCCTGCTGGAGCTGGACGTCGAGCTGGTGCGCGGCAGCTGGCGGGTCGTCGACCGGCACGCGCAGCTGCTGAACAGCAACACGGCGGACGAGCGCGCCGACATCAAGCGGGTCCTGACCGACGCGCACCAGCGGGTGGTGACGTACGTCAACTCGCCGATCGGGACGTGCAAGGAGGCGATGTCGGCGGCGACGTCGCGGTACGAGGACAGCGCCGCGCTGGACTTCGTCAACCACGTGCAGGCCGACGCGGTGAAGCAGGGCCTGGCCGGTTCCGCCTCGGCCGACCTGCCGGTGCTCTCGATCGCGGCGCCGTTCAACCGGGACGCGTCGATCCCGGCCGGCCAGGTGAGCGTCCGCGACGTCGCGGGCATGTACATCTACGACAACACGCTGCTCGCGATCGCGTTCACGGGCGGGCAGCTCAAGGACTACCTGGAGAAGTCGGCGGAGTACTTCAAGCAGGTGACCGGCACCGGCCCGTACCCGCCGGACGACCTCACCAACGCGCCGACGCAGACCTCGCCGAGCGGCACGCCGGACTACAACTACGACGTCGTCGCCGGTCTCGACGGGCCGTTGACCTACGACATCGACATCGCGAAGCCGGTCGGGTCGCGGATCGCGAACCTCGCCTACGGCGGCGCCGCCGTGGGGGACGACCAGCGGTTCGCCCTGGCGATCAACAACTACCGACAGTCGGGCGGCGGCGGTTTCCCGCACGTCACCGACGCCGAGGTGCTCTACAACCGGCAGCAGGACATCCGGCAGTTGCTCATCGACTGGGTGACCGCCACCGGCGAGATCGACCCGGCGGCGTTCTCGTCCACCGACTGGAAGCTGGTCGCGAACGGCCGGCCGGTGCAGATCCAGGGCTGACCGCGGCCGGGGGCAGGCGCTGCAGGCGCTTCACCCGACGTACGGGTACTCCACCGGGCGCCTGCATCGTGTGAAGTACCCGTCGATCACGTTGACGTGATCGACGGGTGGCTCCGCTGCGCCCGAATGCGCAGCCCGGCACAGGTGTGGCGGGTGCGCCGCGTTCGCCCTGGTCAGCCGCCGATCTGTCGGCGGCGGATGCGGCGCAGCCGCTTGCGCTGGCTCGGGTCGAGCATGAGGTAGCCCGCGACCGGCGCCGCGATCAGGGCCGCGAGGATCAGCCCCGCGATCCAGTTGGGCAGCAGGATGAACGCCGCGATGACGACCCCGATCCCGCCGACGATGTACCAGCCCTTCTTGGACATCTCGCTGCGCTCCTTCTGCGGGTCGTGCGCCCGCGTCCGCTGGTGACCACGCTACCCACGGAACGGTCTCGATGACCCTGACAACGACCCCGACTCGACCCTGGTTCCCGCATGCGCCCGGCAGCCGCGACGGGGCCGGCGGTGACACACCGTGAGGAACCCCCGGCGGGTCGGTTTGTAGCCCCCGTGACCGTCCTGTTATCGTCCACAACTTGTTAGCCGGGGTCCTGGCAGGGCCTCGGGGTGGCCGATTCGGGGTGGCCGCCGCCGTCACGTCCCAGACGGCGAGCGTGTTCGAGCCTCCCCGCGCGCCCCTTCCACGCGACCCTCACCCCTCGCCCCAGGGAGAAATGTGCGCAAGACACCGGCAGCGCTTGCCGTCGGCGTGGCCGCATTCGCGGTTCTGGCTGGCGGCGGCGTCGCTTATGCGACGGCCGACAAGTCAGTGAAGCTCACCGTGGACGGTGCCCCTCAGACCGTCCACACCCTGTCCGGGAGCGTCGGCGCCGTGCTCAGCGACGCGGGCGTCCAGACCGACCGGCGCGACCTCGTCGCACCGTCGCCGCAGAGCGCCGTCCACGACGGCGACCAGATCGTCGTCCGGCACGCGCGGCAGATCACCGTCACGGTGGACGGCAAGACGATGAAGCGCTGGGTGACCGCGCTGAACGTGTCCGAGGCGCTGCGGCAGCTCGGCATCCACGGCGCCCACATCCGCGTCTCGGCCGACCGGTCCACCCGCATCCCGCTCGCCGGGCTGTCCTTCTCGGTGCGGATGCCGAAGTCGGTCACCGTCACGGCCGACGGCAAGACCCACAAGGTGATCTCGTTCGGCAGCGTCGTGCAGAACGCCGTCGACGACGCCGGCATCACCCTCAACCCCGACGACGAGGTCGTGCCGTCGAGCACGTCAGACCTCGAGAACGGGATGAAGATCGTGGTCCACCGGGTCACGGTCAAGCGGGTGACGAAGAAGATCACGATCGACCCGCCGGTCAAGAAGATCAAGGACGCCTCCATGCTGGAGGGCAAGACCAAGGTCGAGCAGAAGGGCTCGCCCGGGCAGAAGGTGGTCGTCTACGAGACCCGAACGGTCGACGGCAAGAAGCTGGCGCCGAAGAAGATCTCGGAGCAGATCACCAAGAAGGCGAAGACCCAGGTCGTCCGGGTCGGCACCAAGAAGGACACGTCGTTCTGGACGCTGGGCGGCTGGGACTGGAAGTACCTGGCCCAGTGCGAGTCGGGGATGAACCCGCGCGCGAGCAACGGCACGCACTTCGGGCTGTACCAGTTCAGCCTGTCCACCTGGCAGTCGGTGGGCGGCAGCGGCGACCCGCGGGACGCCTCCGAGCGGGAGCAGACCGAGCGGGCGTACACCCTCATCCAGCGGTCCGGGCCGGGTCAGTGGACCTGCCCGACACGCCGCCTCTAGCCCGCTCGACACGACGCGGCACGACGAGGGGCCGGCCTTCCTCGGCCGGCCCCTCGTCGGCTCAGGGCACGTCACCGGGCGCGGGCCGGAACCTCTGCAGCGCGAGCTCGCGGAACCGCCGGGCTGCGGCGGAGAGGTAGGCGTTCTCGCGCCACACCAGCCGCAGCGTGCGCCGGGCGTGCGGTGAGTCCAACTGCAGCCACGCCACAGCGGGATGCGGTGTGGCGGCCCGGGCGGTGGCGGGCAGCAGCCCGACGCCGAGGCCGGCGGCGACGAGCGGCCGGATCGCGGCGGGTTCGTCCGCCTCGCACGCGATCTCCGGGTCGATCCCTGCGCCGGCGAACAGCCGGTCGGCCAGCACCCGCAGCCAGTGGCCGGGGCGGGTGGTGACGAACGGCAGGCCGGCGAGCCCGGCCGGGGCGACGCGCCGGCCGGCGGCGAGCGGGTGCCGCGGCGGCACGGCCAGCAGCACGTCGTCCTCCGCGAGCCGCACGGTGTGCATCCCCCGGGCGTCGATCGGCTGGGACGACAGCGCGAGGTCGACCTGCCCGGTGCGCAGCTGGGTGAGCATGGCGCCCGCGGACGACTGGTGCAGCCGGACCCTGACATGCGGGTGCTCGGCGAGGAACGCCGCCAGCACCTCGGTGAGGGTCAGCAGTGTCTCGGCGGCGACGGCGACGCTGCCGTGTTCCAGGCCGACCGCCTCGGTCAGCTCCGCGCGGGCGTCGTCCAGTTCGGCCAACGCGCGGTCGACCCGGGCCAGGAACGCCGCGCCGCGGCGGTTCAGCCCGAGCCCGCGCCCGTGCCGGTCGAACAGGGGAGCGCCGAGCTCGGACTCGAGCCGGGCGATGGACCGGCTCAACGAGGGCTGTGCGACCCGGAGCTCGGCGGCGGCCCGGCTGACGTGCTCGTGTCGGGCGACGCTCTGGAAGTACCGCAGCTGCAGGAGATCCATCGTCCTCTTATAACACCGCGGGCATGGGTCCATGGCGATTCCGGTCTTGGACGGCATGACGGTTGCGTTCCTAGCGTGCGAGGCATGGGCGTGCGAACGGGCGGATCCCGTGCCTGGCTGACGGTCGGCGCGGTGGCCGGCGGCCTGTTCCTCGCGGTGCTGTCCACGACGCTGGTGAGCGTCGCGCTGCCGGCGATCGGGCGCGGCCTCGACGCGTCGGCGACCGACCTGCAGTGGGTCGTCGACGCGTACGTGATCGTCTACGCCAGCCTGCTCGTGGCGGGCGGCGTGCTCGGTGACCGGGTCGGCCGCAAGGGCGTGTTCCTGCTCGGGGTCGGCCTGTTCGCCGCGGGCGCGCTCGGCTGCGGCGTCGCCCCGTCGGTGCCGGTGCTGCTGGCCGGCCGGGTCGTGCAGGGGCTGGGTCCCGCCCTGCTCGTCCCGGGCAGCCTGACGATCATCCGGACCACGTTCGAGGACGCCCGCAAGCGCGCGCTGGCGATCGGCCTGTGGTCGACGGCGTCCGGCCTGTCGCTCGCGGCCGGGCCCGCCCTCGGCGGCGTCGTCGTCGCCGGGCTCGGGTGGCGCTGGGTGTTCCTGCTCAACGTCCCGCTCGCGGGCATACTGTTGGCGGTCGCGGCGCGGGTGGTGCCGCGCCTCGAGGCGAACCCTCCCGGCGCCCGCTTCGACTGGGGCGGCACCGTGCTCACCACGGTGGCCGTCGCGAGCCTCACGGCCGGGATCATCCACGGCCAGACGGCGGGCCCGGCGGCGGCGTCGGTGCTCGGCGCGTTCGCCGTCGGCGTGGCCGCGGCCGCGGCCCTGGTGCTCTGGGAACGACGCTGCCGCGCGCCGCTGGTCGACCTCTCCCTGTTCGCCCGGCCGGCCTTCGTCGCGGCGAACGTCGCCGCACTCGTCGTGTTCTTCTCGTTCGTCGGCGCGATCGTCTACTTCAGCGGCTACTTCCAGCAGGTGCAGGGCCGGACGCCGGTGACGTCGGGCCTCGACGTGTCGGCGATCGGCGTCGCGTTCGCGCTGGCCGCACCGCTGTCCGGGCGACTCGTCGGCCGGGTGGGGCCGCTGCCGCCGATGCTGGCCGGTCTCGTCGTCGGCGGGCTCGCCACCCTCGGGCTGCTGCGGCTCGAGCCGGACACGGGGATCCGCGCGATCTGGTGGGACTTCGTGCTCGTCGGCGCCGGCATCGGCGCCTGTCTCACCCCGATGACGCACACCGCCCTCTCCGCGGTCGGCCGCGCGCGGGCCGGCATGGCGTCGGCGGTGCACAACGCGTTCCGCCAGTTCGGGCAGGTGCTCGGCGTCGCGGTGCTCGGCCTGCAGGTCTACGCCGACGTCTCGGCTCGCGGTGCCGTCGGCGGCCGGCTGGGTCACGCCGACGGGCGAAGGTTCGTCGACGGCCTCCACCACGGCGTCCTGTTGTCGGGCGTCGCGCTGCTGGCCGCCGCCGGGCTGGTGGCGGTGCTGTCGCTGCTGCAGCGGTCCCGGCGCCGGGACCCTCGCCGTGACGCCGCCCGGTAGGTTCACCGGTGTGACGGACGCATCGGCCCGGACCGGGTTGCTGGGACCGGCCGACGTGCGGCTGCTGGCCGAGCGGCTCGGCAAGCGCCCGACGAAGTCGCGCGGCCAGAACTTCATGGTCGACCCGGGCACGATCCGCCGGATCGTGCGCACCTCCGGCGTCGGCCCGGACGACGTCGTGCTGGAGATCGGGCCCGGGCTCGGCTCGCTCACCCTCGGGCTGGTCGCCGCCGCGCGGCACGTCGTCGCCGTGGAGATCGACCCGGTGCTCGCCCGCGCGCTGCCGGACACGGTCGCCGCGCACGCGCCCTCGTCGGCCGGGCGGCTCACCGTCGTGGAGCGGGACGCGCTGACCGTCGGCCCGGCCGATCTCGGCGACGAGGCGCCGACGGCGCTGGTGGCGAACCTGCCGTACAACGTCGCGGTCCCGGTGCTGCTGCGGGTGCTGGCCGAACTGCCGTCGGTGCGGCACGCGTTGGTGCTGGTGCAGGCCGAGGTCGCGGCACGGCTCGCCGCGCCGCCGGCCAGCCGCACCTACGGCGTGCCGAGTGTGAAGGCGGCGTGGTTCGCGGACGTCCGGGCCGCGGGCGCCGTCTCGCGCGGGGTGTTCTGGCCGCGGCCGAACGTCGACTCCGCGCTCGTCGCGCTCGTCCGGCGCGACCCGCCGCGGACGACAGCGGCGCGCGCGGACGTGTTCGCCGCCGTCGACGCGGCGTTCGCGCAACGCCGCAAGACGCTGCGTTCCGCGCTCGCGGAGTGGGCGGGCGGCGCCGACGCGGCCCAGCGGCTGCTCGAGGCCGCGGGCATCGACCCGCGGGCCCGTGGCGAGACGCTCGCCGTCACCGACTTCGCCAGGATCGCCGAGCGCCGACCGGCCGCCGTAGGGCAGCCGAGCGCCCGCCCGTACGATTCGACAGCGTGACCTCCGTTCTCGTCCGCACGCCGGCGAAGGTGAACCTGCACCTCGGTGTCGGCCCGGTGCGCCCCGACGGGTTCCACGAGCTGGTCAACGTCTTCCAGGCCGTCTCGCTCACCGACGAGCTGACCGCGCGGACGCCGGACGACGGCGGCGTCACGCTGTCCGTCGGCGGCGAGCACGTCAAGGGTGTGCCGCAGGACCGCCGCAACCTCGCGGTGCGGGCCGCACACGCGCTGGCCGAGCAGGCCGGCGTGCCCGCGGAGGTGGATCTGCAGCTGCGCAAGCAGATCCCCGTGGCCGGCGGCATGGCGGGCGGCAGCGCGGACGCCGCCGCCGCCCTCGTGGCGTGCGACGCCCTGTGGGGGACGCGGGCGTCCCGCGAGGACCTGGTGAAGCTGGCGGCCACGCTCGGTGCGGACGTGCCGTTCGCGCTCGTCGGCGGCACGGCCGTCGGCCGGGGCGCGGGGGAGCAGCTGACGCCGGCGCTCGTCCGCGGCGAGTTCCACTGGGTGTTCGCGGTGGCGGCCACGGGGCTGTCGACCGTGAAGGTGTACGCGGAGTTCGACCGGATGCGCAACGGCTCCGGCCCGACCCACCCGCCGGAGCCGGACGAGCTGATGGCCGCCCTCGCCGCCGGCGACGAGGTGGCGCTGGGGCGGGTGCTGCACAACGACCTGCAGTCGGCGGCGGTGTCGCTGCGCCCGGCGCTGCGCCGCACCCTCGCCGCAGGGCGCGAGCTCGGCGCGATCGGCGTGCTCGTCTCGGGTTCCGGCCCGACGTGTGCGTTCCTCGCCCATTCCGCCGACCACGCCGTCGACCTCGCCGTCGAGCTGGCCTCCCGGGGCGTGTGCCGGCTGGTTCGGCGGGCCAAGGGCCCGGTGCCCGGCGCGAGAGTCGTCGAGGCGGCGTAAGGCCGTAACCGGCTGAGGCCCCTTTCCCGGCCTCGGTGGTCATGAAGGATCCGACCCCTCATGGGGGGCCGGATCCTTCATGACCAAGGAAGCGTGGACGCGTCGAGCACGAGCATCTCGTTGCCGCCCCGCTGGAACTCGTAGTCGACCCGCTCGACGCGGGACGGGACCCCGAGCGTCGCGCGGAGCTCGGACAGGAACGCGGGGAACCCGCGCCCGCCCTGCTCCAGCAGCGGGAAGACCCGCACCTGGCCGCGGGCGACCCGGCACAGCTCGCGCAACGCGGCGCGGTGGAACGCCAGGTCGAGCCGGTCGGCGTAGGTGAACAGGAAGTGCGAGCTGAGCACCAGGTCGAACGCCCGGCCGCGGAACGGGAGCCGCGGCAGCGCGGCCGGCAGGTAGCGGGCCGGGTGGCGGACGAGGTCGCGGGCGAACGCCTCGGCCGAGGCGCGGCGGACCCGCGAGTAGCCGTCGAGATCGCCGAAGTAGTCCCAGACGTAGCGGTCGGCGCCGGCACCGGTGTGCGCCCGCCCGCGCGCGGTCTCGGCCACAACCAGCTCGGCCACGACGCCGTGCGGACGCGCGTAGACGGGGTCGACCGCGATCGCCGACGCCCCGGCCTCGTTCGCCCGCGCGGTGAAGCCCGAGCCGCCGCCAGGACAGTCGAGCACGGAGCCGGCGAGGTCGTGGTCGGTGAGCGCGAACATCGCGCGGTACTCGTCGAACGACCGGGCGCTGACGAGGTACTCGCCGACGTCGTCGGGGTCGGGCTCGGGCGGCACCGCACGCCCTCCATGATCATGAAAGTTCTCAGGGGCCATGGCCCACAGAATCTTTCATGATCACGGGACGGCGGCGGCGGGGGAGGGGCATCCGGTTAGGGTCGGCCCGTGCCCGCCAATCTGGTCAACCTCGAGTCCGTGCGCAAGGCGTACGGCGAACGCGTGCTGCTCGACGGGGTGTCGCTCGGCGTCGCGGCCGGCGAGCGGATCGGCGTCGTGGGGCCGAACGGCGCGGGCAAGACGACGCTCGTCTCCGTGCTCGCGCGGGCGCTGCCGCCCGACTCCGGCCGGCTGACGCACGCCCGCGGGCTCAGCGTCGGCATGCTGGCGCAGGCCGACCTCGGTGCCGAGGGCACCGTCCGCGAGATCGTGGTGGGCACCGGGGCCGAGCACGAGTGGGCGTCCGACCCGCGGATTCGCGCGGTACTCGACGGGCTCGGGCTCGGCGCCGTCGGCCTGGACGCACCGGTCGCCCGGCTCTCCGGCGGCGAGCGGCGGCGCGTCGGGCTGGCGTCCGTGCTCGTCCGCGACGCCGACCTCGTCGTCCTCGACGAGCCCACCAACCACCTCGACGTCGAGGCCGTGGCCTGGCTCGCCGAGCACCTGCGCGCCCGCCGCTCGGCGCTGGTCGTCGTCACCCACGACCGCTGGTTCCTGGACGCGGTGTGCGAGCAGACGTGGGAGGTCGCCGACGGCAGGGTGCACGCCTACGACGGCGGGTACGCGGCGTACGTGCTCGCCCGGGCCGAACGCGAGCGCGTCGCCGCCGCGACGGAGGAACGCCGCCGCAACCTCGTGCGCAAGGAGCTCGCCTGGCTGCGCCGCGGCCCGCAGGCGCGGACGAGCAAGCCCAAGTTCCGGATCGAGGCGGCGAACGCGCTCATCGCGGACGTGCCGCCGCCGCGCGACAGGGTCGAGCTGCTGCGCTTCGCCGCGTCGCGGATCGGCAGGACGGTGTACGAGCTGCACGACGTGTCGCTCCGGCTCGGTGACACCGTCGTCGCCGACCGCCTCACCTGGCACGTCGGTCCCGGCGACCGCATCGGCCTGGTCGGCGTGAACGGCGCGGGCAAGACGTCGCTGCTCCGGCTGCTCACCGGCGACCTGCGGCCGGACGCCGGCAAGGTCGTCGTCGGGCGCACGGTGCAGGCGGCGTACCTCTCCCAGGGCGTCGAGGAGCTGGACCCCGGGCAGCGCGTGCTCGAGGCCGTGGAGTCGGTACGCCGCGTCGTCCGCCTCGGCAAGCGCGAGCTGACGGCGAGCCAGGTGTGCGAGGCGCTCGGGTTCAACGGTGACCGCCAGTGGACGCCGGTCGGCGACCTGTCCGGCGGCGAACGCCGGCGGCTGCAGATCGTCCGGCTGCTCATGTCCGAGCCGAACGTGCTGCTGCTCGACGAGCCGACCAACGACCTCGACATCGACACGCTGACCGCCGTCGAGGACCTGCTGGACGGCTGGCCGGGGACGCTGCTCGTGGTGAGCCACGACCGGTACTTCCTGGAGCGGGTCACCGACCAGACCGTCGCCGTCATGGGGAACGGGACGCTGCCCATGCTGCCCGGCGGCGTCGAGGAGTACCTGGAGCGCAGGAGAGCGGCGCGGACGCCCGCGCCCGCCGCCGGAAGGGCGCCCGCCTCGGCGCGTGCACCGGTCGCCGACGCGCAGCGCGCGAGGCAGGCGAAGAAGGAGCTGGCCCGGCTGGAACGCCAGCTGGACCGGCTGCGGTCCCGCGAGTCCGAGCTGCACGAGCAGCTCGCCGCACACGCCACCGACCACGAGCGGCTCGCCGAGCTCGACCGCACCCTGCGTGACGTCCGCGCCGAGCGCGACCGCACCGAGGAACGCTGGCTCGAGCTCGCGGACACGGCCGAGTGACGCCGTTCCCGCTCGGCCGCCGAACCACGATGGGTGTCCCCGGCGATCATGCCGTGACATGCCGTAGCCGCGCCGTGCGCGCGGCGGCGGCGATCGGAACGGCAACGTAAAGTTCCGGTATGCCATTCGACACCGAGGACTACAAGCAGCGGTCGAAGCCGGTGCAGTACACCGACCTCGACTTCGCGGCGTTCGAGCGTGAGCCACTCTCGCCCGAGACGCTGCGCTCGGTGCAGTACATGTGCGACGTCGAGTACCACACCGTGTGCTACCTGCGCGACATGCTCGTCACGCCGTCGCATCGCGACGCCGACGTCACCACCTTCATGACCATGTGGAACATGGAGGAGTTCTGGCACGGCGCGGCGCTCGCCGAGGTGTTGAAGCGGCACGGCATCCAGGCCGATTACGGGCACATCAGGTTCGTCCGCAAGCGGGTCGGCTGGAAGGACAAGCTCGACCCGATCAAGCACACCCTGCTCGCCAACTTCGCCGGCGAGGACTACGTCGCCGTGCACATGGCGTGGGGCGCGGTGAACGAGTGGTCCGCGATCGCCGCGTACAACCGGCTCGCCGACATCGCCGGCCACTCCGTGCTCGCGCAGCTGCTGCGTCGGATCGCCAAGCAGGAGACCCGGCACGTCGCGTTCTACGCCACCCAGGCGCGCAAGCGGCTCGCGATCGGCAAGAAGGCGCAGAAGCTCGCCCGGTTCGCCCTGGACAGGTTCTGGGGGCCGGTGGGTTCCGGGCTGATGCCCGAGTCCGAGGTGCGCCACGTGCTCCGCTACGTCATGCGCGGCGAGGCGGGCTACGCGGCCGCCCGCAAGATCGACGAGAGCATCGCGCGGCTGCCGGGTCTCGGCGGGCTGAAGATCGTGGAGCGGTCGCTCATCGCCCGCGACGTCCCGGCCACCTGACCCGGCATAGCGTTCACGTGTGATCGCCGTCGGACTGGCGCTGCTGTGCGCGCTGACGTACGGCTCGTCCGACTTCGTCGCCGGGCTCACGTCCCGGCGGATGCACTACGTGCGGGTCGGCCTGCTCGCCCAGTGCGCCGCGGCCGCCGCGACCTGGGCGGCCGTGCCGATGACCGGCGGGACGCTCACCATGCGGGCCGTGCTCTGGGGCGCGCTCAGCGGCGTCGGCGGCGGAGTGGGCACGGTCGCGCTCTACCGCGGGCTCGGCCGCGGCCAGATGGCCGTCGCCGGCCCGGTCTCCGCCGCCGGGGCGGCGGTCGTGCCCGCCGTCGCGGGCCTGCTGTTCGGCGAGCGGCCGTCCGCCCTGACCTGGGCGGGCGTCGGGCTCGTGGTGCCGGCGATCCTGCTCATCTCGTCCGGTTCCGACGACCGCACCCGCCCCCGTGGCGGCCCGGTCGAGGGCGCGGTGGACGGACTTGTCGCCGGGCTCGGCTTCGGACTGCTGTTCCTCGGCCTCGGCCGGGCGGGGCACGGCAGCGGGCTGTGGCCGACGGCGTTCGGCGCGATCGTCTCGCTCGCGGTGCTCGTCGTGGCCGCGGTCGTGATGCGCCGGCGGATCCAAGGCCCCCGCGGCACGACCGCGCAACGGCTCGCCTCGATCGGCTCGGGCCTGCTCGGCGCGGCCGCGACGATCACCTACCTCGTCTCCGCGCGGTTCGGCCTGCTCGTCGTCGTGGCGGTGCTGGCGTCGCTGTACCCCGGCATCACCGTGCTGCTCGCGCGCGTCGTGCTCCACGAGCGCATGACCGCATGGCAGCTCGCCGGGCTCGCCGTCGCGGCGGCGGGCATCGTCGCCATCACCCTGGGCTGACAGGATGTGCGGATGAGCGACGCCACCTGGGTGCTGCGGTTGGACGCGGACGGCGACGGGCCGCGGCTCGCGGTCAAGGACTGCATCGACGTCCGCGGCACGCCGACCACCGTCGGCTGCCCCGCGATCGCCGACGACGCCGCGCCCGCCGAGGCGGACGCGCCCGTCGTGGCGTCGGCGCGGCTGGCGGGGGCGCGCATCGTCGGCAAGACGGGGCTGGTCGAGCTGTGCCGGCACGCCGACGGCGTCAACCCGTGGTACGGCACGCCGCGCAACCCGCTCGACCCGGAACGCATCCCCGGCGGCTCGTCCAGCGGGTCGGCGGTCGCCGTGGCGCGCGACGAGGCGGACGTCGCGTACGGCACCGACACCGGCGGCTCGGTGCGGGTGCCGGCGGCGTGCTGCGGTGTGGCCGGGCTGAAGACCACCGCCGGTCGCATCCCCACCCACGGCGTGTTCGAGTTCTCCCGCACCCTCGACACCGTCGGGCCGCTCGCCCGCGACGTCGCCGGCCTCGTCCTCGGCATGCGCATGCTCGAGCCCGGCTTCACCGCCGACCCGGGCTACGACGCGCCGCTCACCGTGGCGCGGCTGCGGTTCCCCGGGACGGAGCCGGAGATCGACGCCGCCGTCGACGCGGCGCTCGCGGCCGCCGGCGTCAAGGCCACGGACGTCGGGATCCCCGAGTGGGGCGACTGGTGCGGCGCGGCCGACGACATCATGATCGCCGAGGGTTACCCGGCGCACCGGCACCTGCTCGCGCGCGCCGACCGGATGGAGGAGCGGCACGCCCGCGGCATCCGCCAGGGCGCCGACCTGCCCGCCGCCCACGTCGTGGCGTGTCGCCGGGTCGGCGTCGCGGCCAAGGCCCGGCTGCGTGAGCTGCTCGCCGCGCACGGCGCGCTCGCGCTGCCGACGCTGCGCATGACCCCGCCGCGGATCGGCGAGCGCGCCGCGACGACGTACCTCACCGTGCCGATGAACCTCACCGGCCTGCCCGCCGTCACCCTGCCCGTGCCGAGGGCGGGCGGCGGCTTCCCCGCGGCGCTGCAGCTCGTCGGCGGCTGGTTCGCCGAGGAGTCCCTGCTGGCGCTGGCCGCCCACGTGGAGTCGGCCGTTCGCTGAGGCCGGGGCGGCGTCGTCGACGCGGTCGACGACGGTGCGCCGACGCGGTCGACGTGGTGGCGTTGCTGCCCCTATAGGGGCCACGACGTACCCACGTGGACCCATGGGCTCTGGCACGCAGGGTCGGGCGGGGCGGAAACCGCGTGGCCGGCGGCGTGCCCGCCTGACAGGCTGGCGACCGTGGTCGACTCACTGCCGCACCAGCTCACCCGCACCCGCAGGTTCTCGCTCGGCGCGCCGAGCCGGTGCACGGTCGCACCGGACGGCCGGACGGTCCTCTTCCTCCGCAGCCGCGGCGGCGCCGCCCCCGGCGCCTGTCTGTGGGCGACGGACGCCGTGACGGGGGAGGAGCGCATGCTCGCCGACCCGCGGGAACTGCTCGCGGGCGGCGCGGAGCGGCTCTCGCCCGAGGAACGCACCCGCCGCGAGCGGGCGCGGCAGCACTCGGCGGGGATCGTCGGGTACGCCGCCGACGACGCGTGCGAGCTGGTCGTGTTCGCGCTGTCGAGCCGGCTGTGGGCGCTGCGTCCGTCGTCCGGCGAGGTGCGTCCGCTCGCCACGGCCGAGCCGGTCCTCGACCCTCGGCCTGACCCCACCGGCCGGTGGATCGCCTACGTCAGCGACGGCGCGTTGCGCGTGGTCGCGGCCGACGGCGGCGCGGACCGGGTGATCCTCGCCCCGGACGGGCCGGACGTCGCCTTCGGGCTCGCCGAGCACGTCGCCGCCGAGTCGATGGGACGCCACCGCGGCTACTGGTGGGCTCCGGACGGCCGGGCCCTGCTCGTCGCCCGGGTCGACAACGCGCCCGTTCAGCGTTGGTACGTCAGCGATCCCGCCGATCCCGGCCGACCGCCCACGGTCATCGCCTATCCGGCCGTGGGCACGGCGAACGCGGACGTGAGCCTGTGGCTGGCACCCGTCGACCCCGCCGACGGGGACGCAGTCCCGGTGGACTGGGACACCGCGGCGTTCGAGTACCTCGCGGCCGCGGGCTGGGACGAGGCCGGCCCGTACGCCGCCGTGCAGGACCGCAGCCAGCGCCGCGTCGTGGTGCTCGGCATCGACGCCGGCACCGGCGCCACCAAGACCCTCGCCGAGCAGCGCGACGACGCGTGGGTGACGCTCGTGCCCGGGTTGCCGACACGCACCGCCGAGGGCGTGCTGGTCACCAGCGCCGACCTCGACGACACCCGCCGGCTGGTCGTCGACGGCGAGCCGGTGACGCCCCCGGGCCTGCAGCTGGACGCCGTCCTGGCCGTCGACGGCGAGACCGTCCTGTTCGCCGCGTCCGAGGAGCCGACCGAGCTGCAGCTCTGGACCTACGCGCCGCGGACCGGTCCGCGGCGAATCACCGGCGAGCCGGGCCTGCACGAGGGCACGCTCCGCGCGGGGACGCTGGCCGTCACCTCGGTCACGCCGGACCGCTCCGCGACCACCGTGGTGCGGCGTCCCGGCGCGCGGGCCGTGCCGGTCCGGTCGGACGCGGAGCGGCCGGTGCTCGAGCCGCACGGCGAGCTGCTGCGGCTCGGTCCGCGCGAGCTGCGCGCGGCGCTCTTCCTGCCGTCGTGGCACCGGCCGGGCGACGACCCGCTGCCCGTGCTGCTCGACCCGTACGGCGGCCC
>DASUWX010000214.1:0-19756 GCA_036378185.1 Streptosporangiales bacterium
CGTCAGCACTACGAGACAGACGGACTGGACGCCTCGGTGCTGTTGATCCCGCTGCTGGGGTTCCTGCCGCCGGACGACGAGCGGGTGCGCGCGACCGTGCTCGCCATCGCCGACGAGCTCACCGAGGACGAGCTGGTGCTCCGCTATCGGGTCGACGAGATCGACGACGGCTTCAGCGGCGAGGAGGGCACGTTCACCATCTGCTCGTTCTGGCTGGTCTCCGCGCTGGCCGAGATCGGCGAGGTGGACCGCGCTCGGGCACTGTGCGAGAAACTGCTCTCCTACGCCAGCCCGCTGTTCCTGTACGCGGAGGAGATCGACGCGCACTCCGGACGTCACCTCGGGAACTTCCCGCAGGCCTTCTCCCATTTGGCCCTGATCAACGCCGTCATCTACCTGATCCACGAGGACGAGCAGGCCAGCGGCGGTGTGCTCGCATCCTCGGCGCTGGACCCGTCCACGCGAGCCGCGCCCGCCGTTCCAGAGGCCGGATGAACCTACTCGCTGTGCTCTTCCCTGGAGGAGGACATGAAGGCAGTCGCGGTGTTCCCGGGGTCGCGGGAGACCAAGGTGATCGACCAGGAGGATCCGAGGATCTCGCAGGCCGACGAGGTCCTGCTGCGGGTGCTGGACGTCGGGATCTGCGGCACCGACAAGGAGATCTGCACCTTCGAGTACGGGACGCCACCGCCCGGCGATGACCATCTGGTGCTCGGCCACGAGGCGCTCGCCGAGGTCGTGGCGACCGGAATCGCAGTCGAGCGCCTCCAACCGGGCGATCTCGTCGTGCCGTCGGTGCGCCGTCCCTGCGCCCATCCCGGCTGCCTGGCCTGCCGGGCCGGGCACCAGGACTACTGCTACACGGGCGACTTCCGCGAGCGCGGCATCAAGGAGGAACACGGCTACCTGGCCGAGTACGCCGTCGACCGCGAACAGGACCTGAACCTCGTTCCGCCCGACCTGCGCGAGATCGCCGTGCTGACCGAGCCGCTGACCGTCGCGGAGAAGGCACTCGGGCAGATCTTCTGGATGATGCAGCAGCGCCCGCCGTGGCTCGATCCGCGGACACCACGGCACGAGCGAGGCCGGGGGCTCACGGCGCTGGTGCTCGGCATCGGGCCGGTCGGCCTGCTGGGCGCGATGGCGTTGGCCTCGGCCGGGTTCACCACCTACGTCTACTCCCGCGACCTTCCTCCCCATCCCAGGATCGACCTGGCCGCCGCCGTCGGAGCGACCTATTTCTCGACGCAGACCGAGACGTTCGCCGACCTGGCGGAGCAGGTGGGCAACGTCGACCTCATCTACGAGGCCGTCGGGCACTCACCGTTCGCGCTGGAGGCGCTGGACGTGCTCGGGGTCAACGGGATCTGCGTCCTCACCGGCGTACCCGGCCTGCAGGCATTCGTCGAGGCTGACTCGGCCCGCCTGATGCGGAACATGGTGCTGAAGAACCAGGTCGTCCTGGGCACCGTGAACGCGGGAGCCGACGCGTTCGCCGCCGCACTGCGCAACCTGGACGACTTCAGGCGCCGCTGGCCCAAGGCCGTCGGGACGCTGATCGCGGGCCGCTACCCGCCGGAGCAGGCGGCCGAGCTCATCCTCGGCAGGCCGCCGGGCATCAAGACCGTGATCGCCTTCTAACCGGACCCCACGCCGGCCGGGCGGTACACGGTCAGCCGCACCGACGACGTCACAGCCACCGGTTCGCCGAGCCCGGCGACGCGGCGCTCGAGTAGGGCGGGCTCGACGTGCCACGCGCTCGGGCCCATCGACACCGCGGCGACGACGTCGCGCCGGTCGAGCAGCAGCGTCTGTTCCTGCTCCTCCGCGGCGACCGCGGTGAAGCGGCCGCCGAGCGCGCCGGCGACGCGCTCCTCCTTGCGTGCGTCCACGGTGAGCAGCCCGAGCGGCGCGACCAGTTCGGCCAGGTGCCGCGGGGTGGGCGTGACCACGAGCAGGGCGCCGTCAGCTGCCAGGACGCGGCGGAACTCGGCGCCGTTGCGCGGCGCGAACAGGTCCAGCACGACCGACGCGACGCCGTCGGCGACCGGCAGCGGCCGCCACACGTCCGCCACGACGGCGCCGATCCGCTCGTGGGCGCGTGCGGCCCGGCGGATCGCGTGCTTGGACACGTCGAGCGCCACGCCGACCCGCCCCGGCAGCCGGTCGAGTGTGCGGCCGAGGTGGTAGCCGGTACCGGCGCCGGCGTCGACGACGCAGCCTTCGCGCTCGCCGGCGAGCCCGGCGGCCAGGTCCGCGACCCGGTCGGCGAGCGCTGCGAAGTGGCCACCGTCGAGGAAGTCGGTGCGGGCGCGCACCATGGCGGCGGTGTCACCGGGGTCCCTGCGCATGCCGCCGGGCAGCAGGTTGACGTACCCCTGCCGGGCGACGTCGAACGAGTGCCCGTCCGGGCACGACACCGCGCCGCCGTCCCGCCGCAGCGGTGCCCGGCAGACCGGGCACCGCAGCAGCGGGAGCACGTCGTCCAGCACGTGCCCACTCTGGCACGGCCGGAGCGGTACGGCGGGCGCGGCGCGCGTCAGCGGGACAGGCGGTACAGCGCCGCGCCGCCCGCGTCGAGGCTGATGTCGAGCGTCGCCGGATGCCCCATGCCCGCGTACTGGCCCGTGCTGGGGACGAACCGGGCCACCGACGACACGCTGCCGTTGACGCCGAGCGACACCGACGCCGCCTGGTTCGGGTCGCGGTTCGCCACCAGCAGCCACCTGGTGCCGTCGTCCTCCGCCGGCCGGAACAGTGCCACGATCGCCGCGCTGCCGGACGCCGACGTCAGGTAGTCGCCGGGCGTGAACCCGACCGTGGACGGCGGGAGCGGGCTCTCGTTGGCGTGCTGCACCGACTCCGACACCAGCGGCTTGAGCTCCTTGCCGACCGGCTGCAGCCAGTTCTTGTTCAATGCGCGCGCGGCGCCGTACAACGCGGTCCGCTTGCCGTCGACCGAGATGATGCCGTCGTGGAAGCCCTCGCCACGTGCCGGGTCCGGCGTCCAGTACGTGAAGTACTGGATGCCCTTGCACCCGTAGGCGAGGCTGACGTTCACCTGCCACGCGAGCTCGGTGGCGTTCGGCGTGCGGTGGCCGTTGTAGCCGACCGACTGGATGTAGGTCCACGCCGGTAGCCCGGTGCGCAGCGACGCGTCCCGGTAGATCGCCCAGTTGTCGAAGTAGTTGATGTCGATGCCGGACGTGAGGATCGGGTACCGGTCGAAGGAGAGCAGCGAAGGCTTGGCCGTGTCGATGTAGCTCTGCACGAACGCCTTGTACCCGGAACCGTTGCCCGGCCACAGGTTCGCGTACGGCAGCAGGTTCGGCTGCAGCTGCCGCGACAGGTCGATCAGCGCACCGACGTTGGCGAAGCGGCTCTGCGCAGGCTCGTCGTAGATGTTGAAGCCGGCGAACGACGCGTGCCCCGTGTAGTTGCCGAACGCGGTGCTCATCCAGCTCTTCGCGTCCGCCGTGGTGATCGACGACGGCACGGTGCGGTCGTCGGTGACGGTCAGGTAGTGGCCGAGCGCGAGCACCCGCGGATCGTCGGCGATCAGCACCTTGAGGCCCACCTGGTCGGCGATGCCCAGCGCGTACCTGCCGATGTACTCGTCGAACAGATAGTTGCCGGTGACCAGGAAGGTGAAGCCGGCGTCGGCGATCTCCTGGTAGCGGGCGAGCGTCGTCTCGAACGGGGGCGGCGGCCAGAACAGGCCGATGGGGAAGTCCGGGCCGCCCACGAGCGGCAGGTCGGCGGTGGCGGTCGGTGCCGCGGCGGCACGCGGGGCGGCCGCGGCCGCGGACGAGGCGCCGAACACGGCGCTCGCCGCGGCGACGCCGGCACCGAGCCCGGCCGCCTGGAACAGCCTGCGGCGTCCGATGGTGTGGGGGGAGGAGGAAGAAGGATCCATGGTCTAGACCTCCGGGTCGAGGGACCGACGCGAGCAATCCTTGCGTGGCAACCATTGCCTGTCGATAGGCGGGGAGTGAGAATCTTTCACCGAATACCGGGCGTGACGAAGGCCCGGCGCGGCACGCGGCCCGGCGGTCGGGAGAATGGGCCCATGAGTGATTCGGACCTCGACCCGAAGATCGCCGCGCGCCTCAAGCGCGACGCCGCCGGCCTCGTCACCGCCGTCGTGCAGCAGCACGACACGAAGGAGGTGCTGATGGTCGGCTGGATGGACGACGAGGCCCTCCATCGCACGCTCACCACCGGCCGCTGCACGTTCTGGAGCCGCAGCCGCCAGGAGTACTGGGTCAAGGGGGAGACGTCCGGGCACGCGCAGTACGTCAAGTCGGTCGCCCTGGACTGCGACGGCGACACGCTGCTCGTCCAGGTCGACCAGGTCGGCGCGGCCTGCCACACCGGCGACCGCACCTGCTTCGACGCCCACCAGTTGCCCGCCGCGGTCGCCGGCGGGGATTCCGGGGGCGGCGGAGTGGATACCGAACGTCCCGACGCCGCGGTCCGGTGACGTGATGGCGGCAGGCATCGTCACGCGCGCGCCGAGCAGCGGCGTCGTCGTCCCGGACCGGGAGGCGTTCCACGCGCTGCACCAGCCGGTCGTGCCGGTCACCCGCAGGCTGCTCGCCGACGGCGAGACGCCGGTGGGTCTGTACCGCGCACTCGCGGCCGGCCGGCCCGGCACCTTCCTGCTGGAGTCCGCCGAGCACGGCCGGTCGTGGTCGCGGTACTCGTTCGTCGGCGTGCGCAGCAGCGCGACGCTGACCGTGCGCGACAGCAGGCCGGTCTGGCTGGGCGACCCGCCTCCCGGAGTGCCGCAGGACGGCACCGCGATGGACGTGCTGCGCGGCACCGTCGAGGCGCTGCGCAGCCCGCGCGACCCGTGGCTGCCGCCGCTCACCGGCGGGCTGGTCGGGTACTTCGCCTACGACGCCGTCCGGCACTTCGAGCGGCTGCCGGACGGCACGACCGACGACCTGCACGTGCCCGACTACACGATGCTGCTCGCGACCGACCTCGCGGTGCTCGACCACCACGACGGCACGGTGCTGCTCATCGCGAACGCGTTCCCGGGCGACGACCCCGACGCCGCGTACGACGACGCCGTCCGCCGGCTCGACGAGATGACCAAGGCGCTGCGCCGGCCCGCGGACGCATCCGCGGTGACCATGCAGGCGGGCGTCACGCCGCGGCCGGCGTGCAACCGGCCGGAGGGCGGCTACCAGGACGCCGTGCGCCGCGCCAAGGAGTACATCCGCGCCGGCGACGCGTTCCAGGTGGTGCCGAGCCAGCGGTTCGAGATGCGCACGACGGCGACACCGCTCGACGTGTACCGCGTGCTGCGTACCACCAACCCCAGCCCGTACATGTACCTGCTCGACCTCGGCGACCACCACGTCGTCGGGTCCAGCCCCGAGGCGCACGTCAAGGTGACCGAGGGCCGCGCGATGCTGCACCCGATCGCCGGCACCCGGCCGCGCGGCGCCACCCCGGAGGAGGACGCCGCCCTCGAGCGCGAGCTGATCGCCGACCCCAAGGAACGCGCCGAGCACCTGATGCTCGTCGACCTCGGCCGCAACGACCTCGGCCGGATCGCGGCGCCCGGCACGGTGGACGTGCAGGAGTTCATGGCCGTCGAGCGGTACAGCCACGTGATCCACCTGGTGTCGACGATCATGTGCGACCTCGCGCCCGGGCGTACCGCGTTCGACGTGCTCGCGGCGACGTTCCCGGCGGGCACCCTGTCCGGCGCGCCGAAGGTGCGGGCGATGGAGATCATCGACGAGCTCGAACCCACCCGGCGTGGTCTGTACGGCGGCACGGTCGGTTACCTCGATTTCGCGGGCGACCTCGACATGGCGATCGCGATCCGCACGGCGCTGATGCGCGACGGCGTCGCGTACGTCCAGGCCGGCGGCGGCATCGTCGCGGACTCCGTGCCGGACCTCGAGGACCAGGAGACGCGCAACAAGGCGGCCGCGGTGCTGTCCGCCGTAGCGGTCGCGGAGACGTTCCGGCCGGCATGACCGGAGACGCGGGAGCGGCCGGGACGACGGCGCAGGGCGCCGCCGCCGGGCCGGGCCGGCGGCGGGAGATGCTGGTCGTGCTCGGGGTCGCGGTGCTCGCGGCGGCGCTGCTGCTGTTCGCGAGCGGCCGGACCTGGCTGAGCGTGCGGGTCACCGCACCCGGCCTGCCCACCGTCGTGCGCGACGGCACCGGCCGCACGCTCGCGCCGGGCAGCTTCGCGTTCGCCCTGGCCGGGCTGGCCGGGTCGTTCGGCGTGCTCGCGACCCGGCGGGCGGCACGCCTGGTCGTCGCGGTGGTCGTCGCCGTCTGCGGCGCGGGCGGTGCCGTCACGGCGTGGCTCGGCGCGCACGCCGCCGCCGACCTGATCGGCTCGACCGAGCGGCTGCTCGGGTCGGTCCTGCACGTCAGGCACACCGCGTGGCCCTGGGTCGCCGTCGGCGCCGGCGTCGTGCTCGCGGCGTGCGGCGTCGTCGCCGCCGTCCGCGGTCGCACGTGGCCCGGCATGGGGGCGAAGTACGACGCGCCGCGGGACGCGGAGCGGCGCGGGTCGGAGCCGGACATGTGGCGCGCACTCGACCGCGGCGACGACCCGACGGCGTAGGGTTGTGCGCATGGCCGCTCACCTGTCGGAACGTCACGCGCCCCTGGCACCGCCACGTGCTGACAGGCTGCGGGCGCTCGCCCTTCCCGCGCTCGTCGCGGCCCCGTTGCTCGCCGCGACGGCGTACGTCGCCAACGTCGACCCGAACGCGGCGGGGCACTACCCGACGTGTCCGTCTCTCCTGGTCACCGGCTACTACTGCCCGGGCTGCGGAGGCCTGCGTGCCATGTACGCGCTGACGCACGGGCACCCGCTGCAGGCGTTGCACGACAACGCGTTCGGTCTCGCCTTCGTGGCCGCGGTGGCGGTGTGGTGGGTCGCATGGGTGGTCGCGCGGTGGCGGGGGCGGTCGGTGCCCACGCGGCCGATCCTCGCGGTGACGTTCGTCCTCGTCGCGCTGATGCCCGTGTTCACCGTGCTGCGCAACCTGCCGTTCGGCCACTTCCTTGCCCCGTAGGGGCGTCCCCCGCCCGTAACCCACCGAACTCCGCTCGCTACGATCGCCGCACGTGTACTTCGGGGAAAGGTCGGTGCGCGTGAGCGTGCTCCAGGACATCCTGGTCGGCGTGCGAGAGGACCTGGCGCGTCGGCAGGCGGTGACTCCACTCGATGCTCTCAAGGAGCGTGCCGCCGCCCGACCTGCACCGCTGGACGGTCTCGCCGCACTGTCCGGGCCCGACGTGTCCGTCATCACCGAGGTGAAGCGCAGCAGCCCGTCGCGCGGTGAGCTGGCGACGATCCCCGACCCCGCCGCACTCGCCCGCGAGTACGCCGCCGGCGGTGCGCACGCGATCAGCGTGCTCACCGAGGAGCGATGGTTCACCGGCTCGCTCGAGGACCTCACCGCGATCCGGCAGGCGGTCGACGTACCCGTGCTCCGCAAGGACTTCGTGGTCAGCTCGTACCAGCTCTGGGAGGCCAGGGCGCACGGCGCCGACCTCGTGCTGCTGATCGTCGCCGCACTCGAGCAGGAGGCGCTGGTCTCGCTCGTCGAGCGCGCCGAGTCGATCGGGCTTACGCCGCTCGTCGAGGTGCACGACGAGGAGGAGGTGCCGCGCGCACTCGCCGCGGGTGCCCGCATCATCGGCGTGAACGCGCGCGACCTGCGTACGATGGAGGTCGACCGCAGCCGGTTCGGCCGGCTCGCGGAGATCATCCCGTCCTACGTCGTCAAGGTCGCCGAGTCCGGCGTGCGCGGCACGCGCGACCTGCTCGCCTACGCACAGGCGGGCGCCGACGCCGTCCTGGTCGGCGAGTCGCTGGTGCAACACGTCGACCCGCGCCAGGCCGTCGCCGAGCTGGTGACCGCGGGCGCCCACCCAGCGAGCAGACACGAGCCACGAGCATGACTGAGACAGATCTCTTCGGCCACTTCGGGCGCTACGGCGGCCGGTTCGTCCCCGAGGCGCTGATCGCGGCGCTCGACGAGCTCGACGTGGAGTACCGCAAGGCCTGGGCCGACGAGGCGTTCCGCGCCGAGTTCGACCGCCTGCTCCGCGAGTACGCCAACTGCCCGAGCCCGCTGTACGAGGCCAGCCGGCTCTCCGCGGAGCTCGGCGCCCGGGTGCTGCTCAAGCGCGAGGACCTCAACCACACCGGCGCGCACAAGATCCGCAACGTGCTGGGCCAGGCGCTGCTCACGAAGCGGATGGGCAAGCCGCGGGTGATCGCCGAGACCGGCGCGGGCCAGCACGGCGTCGCGACCGCGACGGCGTGCGCGTACCTCGACCTCGAGTGCGTGGTCTACATGGGCGAGGAGGACACCCGCCGGCAGGCGATGAACGTCTCGCGCATGCGGCTGCTCGGCGCGGAGGTGGTGCCCGTCACCACCGGTTCGCGCACGCTCAAGGACGCGATCAACGAGGCGCTGCGCGACTGGGTCACCAACGTCGACGGGACGCACTACCTGCTCGGCACTGCGGCCGGCCCGCACCCGTTCCCCTCGATGGTGCGCGACTTCGTCGGCGGGATCAGCCTGGAGGCGCGCCAGCAGTGCCTCGACCAGCTCGGCCGGCTGCCCGACGCCGTCTGCGCCTGCGTCGGCGGCGGCTCGAACGCGATCGGCTCGTTCCAGGCGTTCGTCCCCGACGAGGGCGTGCGGCTGTACGGCTTCGAGGCCGGTGGCGACGGCGTGTCGACCGGCCGGCACGCCGCGAGCATCACCGGCGGCGCGGTCGGCGTACTGCACGGTGCGCGCACGTACCTGCTGCAGGACGAGGACGGCCAGACCGTCGAGAGCCACTCGATCTCCGCGGGCCTGGACTACCCGGCGGTGGGGCCGGAGCACGCGCACCTGCACGACACCGGGCGCGCCACCTACGAACCGGTGACCGACGCCGAGGCGATGGACGCGTTCCACCTGCTCTGCCGCACCGAGGGCATCATCCCGGCCATCGAGTCAGCGCACGCGATCGCCGGCGCGCAGCGGGTCGCGCGTGAGCTCGGGCCGGATGCCGTCATCGTCGTCACGCTGTCCGGCCGCGGTGACAAGGACGGCGACACCGCGGCGCACTGGTTCGCCGACCATCCGGAGAACGGGGTACGGGCGTGAGCGTCGCCGACGCGTTCGAACGGGCCCGGGCGGACGGGCGCCGCGTGCTGATCGGTTACCTGCCGGCGGGTTTCCCCACGTACGACGGCTGCGTCGCCGCGCTCGCGGCCATGGTCAAGGCCGGCGTGGACGTCGTCGAGGTCGGCCTGCCGTACAGCGACCCGGTGATGGACGGGCCGGTCATCCAGCGGGCGGCCGAGCGCGCGCTCGCCCAGGGCACCCGTACCACCGACGTCCTCCACACCGTCGAGGCCGTCGCCGGCATGGGCGTGCCCGCGCTGTGCATGACCTACTGGAACCCGGTCGCGCGTCACGGCGTGGACCGGTTCGCCGCCGACCTCGCCGCTGCCGGCGGGTCGGGGTTGATCACCCCGGACCTCATCCCGGACGAGGCGGACGAGTGGCTCGCGGCCAGTGACCGGCACGGGCTGGACCGCGTGTTCCTGGTCGCGCCCAGCTCGACGGACGAACGGCTCGCCCGCACGGTCGAGGCGTGCCGCGGGTTCGTGTACGCGGCGTCGCTCATGGGCGTCACGGGCACGCGGGAGAAGACGAGCGAGCAGGGCAGGGACCTGGTGGCCCGCGTCCGCGAGGTCACGGAGCAGCTGCCCGTCGGCGTCGGGCTCGGCGTGTCCAACGGCGGCCAGGCGGCGGAGGTCGCCGGTTACGCCGACGCCGTCATCGTCGGCTCTGCATTCGTCCGCACGCTGCTCGACGCGGACACGCCCGAGGCCGGCGCGGCCGCGGCGGCCGAGCTCGCCGCCGACCTGTCCGCCGGCGTACGCCGCGCCGGCTGACCAGCCGATCAGCTCGAGGTGGGGGACGGCGAGGCGGACCCGTTCTTCGCCGCCAGCTGGTCGACGGTCTGCTCGAACGTCTGCGGCGACGCGATGCTCGGGTCGGCCTGTTGCAGGTCGGCGCCGAACACGAGCTTGCCGTTCAGCAGCAGGGTGGGCGTGGAGACCCGCTTGAAACTGTGGTCGAAGTTCTGCTGCACGCGGCTCAGCCACGGCCGGTAGGTCTCCTTCGACACGCACGAGCGGAACGCCGGCGTGTCCAGGCCCTCGACGCGCTTGGCCAGTTCGAGTACGCGCTGCTCGGTGAACCCGTCCTCGGTCTCCGGCGGCTGGTTCGCGAAGAGCACGTCGTGGTACGGGCGGAACTTCCCGGCCACGAACGCGCACGCCCCGGCGTTGCCGGCGATCTTCGACCCGGAGGTGCCGGGGTAGTTGCCGTCGATGACGGTCGCGATGTGGTACTCGACCCGCAGCTTCCCGGCGTCGACGAGGCTCCGCACCGTGTCGCCGTAGGTGTCCTCGAACTGCTTGCACGAGGGGCAGCGGAAGTCCTCGTAGACGGTGAGGGTCACCGGCGCCGTGCGCTGCCCGACCGGGATCGCCAGGCCGTTCGCGACAGTGCCCGGTGGGGTGGGCCCGTGCGTCCTGCCGCGCTGGTACTGGACGACGACGCCGACCACGACGATCGCCACCACGAGCGCGACCACGCCGGCCGTGACGGCGATGATGCGGGACCGCCGCTCCTTCTGCCGCCTGCGCTCCTGCTCCTGCCGCAACCGCTCCCTGGCGAGGGCCTTGTTGTCCCTGCGTCTGGCCATCAGCTGGCCGTCAGTGGCCCTTCGAGGACGGCGAGGACGAGGGGTCGGTGCCCGCGGCCATGCTCTCGACGGTCTTCTCGAACGCCTGCGGCGTCGCCATCTCGGCGGGGAGCTGCTCGACCGTGCCGCCGAGCATGACCTTGCCGTTCAGCAGCATCGACGGCGTGGCCACCCGGCCGTTGAACCTGGTGTCGAACTCGCTCTGCACCTTCTGCAGCCAGCCGCGGTACCAGTCGTTCTTCACGCACGACGTGAACGTCTTGTCGCTGCCGAGTCCCGGCACCTGTTTGGCGAGGCTGAGCACCTTGTCGGTGGTGAACCCGTCGGTCCGCTCGTCCGGCTGGTTGCGGTAGAGCACGTCGTGGAAGGCGCGGAACTTCTCCGCGCTGATGTCGGACGCGCAGGCCGCCGCGTTGCCGGCGACCTTGGAGCCGTTGGTGCCCGGGTTGTTCGCGTCGATCAGCGACGCGATGTGGTACTGCACCTTGAGCTTGCCGGCGTTCTCGAGCTTCTCGATGGTGGCGTTGTAGCCGCCGACGCCGTTCGCGCCCAGCTCGAACTGCTTGCAGGCCGGGCAGCGGAAGTCCTCGTACATGGTGAGCGTGACCGGTGCGCCGGCCTTGCCGACCTGGATCGCGAGACCGTTCGCCACCGCGTTCTTCGGCGTGCCGCCCTTGCGGGCGTTCGCCTCCTGGTGGTTGAGCACGGCGATGCCGACCGCGACCACGGCGACGACGAGCGCGAGCGCGCCCGCGGTGATGCCCAGGAGCCGGTTGCGCCGGGCACGCTGCCGGCGGCGCTCCATCTCCTGACGCAACCGCTCGCGGTTGGCGGCCTTCTGCTCCTTGCGCGAGGCCATCGAGCCCCTACCTCTCGTCGTGGTCCTGCGTCATCACGTCTCTATTACGGTCCGGGCGGTCGTCCGGTTCTACCACCTGCGTCACGATCCTGTGACCGCAGTCATACGGTACAAAGGGCAGAGGACGCCGGGACGGCGTCATCGGCCCTACCGATCGATCACCTCGTGGAGCGACAACGTGGCCAAGACCTCGACGGGTTCCCGCGCGACCGGCGGTCGTGACGGGCTCAAGCGTACGACGGCGAAGGGCGGGCCCGGCAACCGGAAGGGCGGGACGTCCAGCGATCTCCCAGCCTCGCGCGGCTCCGTCGTCTTCGCGCAGGTCAAGCCGTGGGTCACGCTCGCGTGCCGGGTGCTGATGGCGATCGTGCTCGGTTACGCGGGCTACTCGAAGGTGACCGAGCCGCTGGCGGCCGCACGGGCGGTCCGCGCCTACCAGATCCTGCCGGAGAGCGTGGTCACGCCGGTCGGCTACGGCCTGCCGTTCCTCGAGATCGTCCTCGCGCTGCTGCTGCTGGTCGGGCTGGCGACGCGGTTCTCCGGCATCGCGGCGGCCCTGCTCATGCTCGTGTTCATCGCCGGGATCGCCTCGGTGTGGGCCCGCGGCATCTCGATCGACTGCGGCTGCTTCGGCGGCGGCGGCCAGGTCGCGGCCGGGCAGACGCAGTATCCCTGGGACATCCTCCGCGACACGGGGCTGTTCCTCGCCTCCGTCTGGATCGCGCTGTTCCCGTCCGGGCGGTTCGCCCTGGACGGCAGGATCCTCGGCGATCCGGTACCTTCCCGGTGATGCAGCCCCTCACGCTCGCGGCCATCCCGAGCCCGACCCGGACCGCCTGGCCCGTCGCCGGCATCCCGATCCACGGCTACGCGCTCTGCATCATCGCCGGCATCCTGGTCGCGGTGTGGCTGACGTCGCGCCGCTGGCGGCAGCGGGGCGGCCAGCCGGGCACGGTCGGCGACCTGGCGGTGTGGGCCATCGCCTTCGGCCTGGTCGGCGCGCGGCTGTACCACGTGATCACCGACTACGAGCTGTACTTCACGCCGGGCCGGAATCCCTGGGAGGCGCTCGCCATCTGGCAGGGCGGGCTCGGCATCTGGGGCGCTGTCGCGGGCGGTGCGCTCGGCGTCTGGATCGGCTGCCGCCGCAAGGGGGTCTCGTTCGCCGCGTTCGCCGACGCCGCGGCGCCCGGCATCGTCCTCGCCCAGGCGCTGGGACGCTGGGGCAACTGGTTCAACAACGAGCTCTACGGGCCGCCCACCCAGCTGCCCTGGGGGCTGACGATCTACCAGATCGACCCGGCGACCTACCACGCGGTCACCGAGAACGGGCAGCCGGTCGTGCTGGGCGTGTTCCAGCCCACGTTCCTGTACGAGTCGCTGTGGTGCGTCGGCGTCGCGGTCCTGGTGCTCTGGGCCGACCGCAGGTTCCAGCTCGGCCACGGCCGCGCGTTCGCGCTCTACGTGGCGGCGTACACCGTCGGGCGGGGCTGGATCGAGGCCATCCGCACCGATCCCGCGCACCACATCCTCGGCATCCGGCTCAACGACTGGACCTGCATCATCGTCTTCCTCGCCGCCGTGGCCTACCTCGTGCTCACCCGCGACAAGGGCCGCGAGGAGGTCGTCGAGCCGGAACCCGAGCCGGAGGAGACCCGGCACGCCCGGCGGGTGCGCAGGTCGGCGGAGGCCGGTGCGGTGGCCGACGCGGACCTCGCCGACCCGGTCGAGTCCGAGGGCACGGGGGAGAACCCCGATGCCGAGGACGCCGACGAGCCCGACGAGGTGCTGACCGACGACCCGGCGGCCGAGGCCGAGGACGCGGACGAGGACGAACCCGACGACGCCGACCGGGCGCTCGCCGAGCAGGAGGCCAGGCGCGCCGGCGGGCGCACGTCCTGAGCGGGCACTCCACCGCCGCCGACCGGGAACGCCCGACCCGCGACGTCTCAGCCACCGGACGTTTCGTGACGGAACCAGCCGCCCTCTTGTAACCTGAAAGGCCACGCCCGGGCCAACGCCGTCCCCGGCAACGTCGCAGTTCGCACGTTCGCCAGGTTGAGGGGAGGCGCGGTGGCTCACGCACCTCGCGGCGGTCTCTACGCAGCAGAGCACGAACACGACTCCTGTGGTGTCGCGTTCGTCGCGGACCTGTCCGGTCAGCGCACGCACCACATCGTCGACAAGGCGCTGCACGCGCTGCGCAACCTCGAGCACAGGGGCGCGTCCGGCAGCGAGCCGGACAGCGGCGACGGCGCCGGCGTCCTCACGCAGGTGCCGGACGCCTTCTACCGCGAGGTCGCCGGCGTCGACCTGCCGCCGCAGGGCACCTACGCCGTCGGCACCGCGTTCCTGCCCGTCCCGGACGACGAGCGGGCGCACGCGGTCGCCGCGGTCGAGAGCATCTGCCGGGCGGAGGGCCTGCGCGTGCTCGGCTGGCGCGACCTGCCTGTCGCACCGGACCTGCTCGGCGCCGCGGCGCGCGCCGCCATGCCGGTGTTCCGCCAGCTGTTCGTGGCCGCGGCCGCCGGCCGAGTCGTCGGGATGGGCCTGGAACGCATGGCGTTCTGCGCGCGCAAGCGCGCCGAGCGCGAGGCGGGCGTGTACTTCGCCTCGCTGTCCGCGCGAACCGTGGTCTACAAGGGGATGCTGACGCCGACGCAGCTCGAGTCGTTCTTCCCCGACCTCGGCGACGACCGCTACCGCACCGCGCTCGCGCTCGTCCACTCGAGGTTCAGCACCAACACGTTCCCGTCCTGGCCGCTCGCGCACCCGTACCGGTTCATCGCGCACAACGGCGAGATCAACACGATCCAGGGCAACCGCAACTGGATGCGCGCCCGCGAGTCGCAGCTGTCCAGCTCGCTGATCCCCGGCGACCTGGAGCGGCTGTTCCCGATCTGCACCCCGGGCGGCAGTGACTCGGCGACGTTCGACGAGGTGCTCGAGCTGCTGCACATGGCCGGCCGCTCGCTCCCGCACGCGGTGCTGATGATGATTCCCGAGGCGTGGGAACGCAACCTGGAGATGGACCCGCTCCGCCGCGCGTTCTACGGGTTCCACGCCGCAGTGATGGAGCCGTGGGACGGCCCCGCGTGCGTGACGTTCACCGACGGTACGCAGATCGGCGCGGTGCTCGACCGGAACGGGCTGCGTCCCGGCCGCTACTGGGTGACCGACGACCGCCTCGTCGTGTTCGCGAGCGAGGTCGGCGTCCTCGACATCGACCCCGCGCACGTCGTCCGCAAGGGCCGCCTGCAACCCGGCAAGATGTTCCTCGTCGACGTCGACGCCGGCCGCATCATCGACGACGACGAGGTGAAGGGCGAGCTCGCCCGCGAGCGGCCGTACGACGAATGGCTGCACGCCGGGCTGGTGCACCTCTCGGACCTGCCCGACCGCGAGCACATCGTGCACACGCAGTCGTCCGTGCTGCGCCGCCAGCGCACGTTCGGCTACACCGAGGAGGAGGTGCAGCTGCTCCTGACGCCGATGGCCGAGGCCGGCGCCGAACCGCTGGGCTCGATGGGCAGCGACACCCCCGTCGCGGTGCTGTCGAAGCGGCCGCGGTTGGTCTTCGACTACTTCACGCAGCTGTTCGCCCAGGTGACCAACCCGCCGCTCGACGCGATCCGCGAGGAGATGGTCACCGCGCTGTCCGACACGATCGGGCCGGAGCACAACCTGCTCGAGCCGGCGCCGGCGTCGTGCCGGCAGATCGTGCTGCCGTTCCCGGTCATCGACAACGACGAGCTCGCGCGGATCGTGCACGTCAACGACGACGGCGACATGCCGGGATTCCGCGCGCACGTCGTGACCGGCCTGTACGAGGTCGCCGGCGGCGGCCGGGCGTTGCGGGCGCGGCTCGACGAGATCCGCGCCGAGGTGTCGCAGGCGATCGCCGACGGCGCCCGCGTCATCGTGCTGTCCGACCGCGAGTCGGACGCCGAGTTCGCCCCGATCCCTTCGCTGCTGCTGACCGGCGCCGTGCACCACCACCTGATCCGCGAGCGCACCCGCACCCGGGTCGGGCTCATCGTCGAGGCCGGTGACGTCCGCGAGGTGCACCACGTCGCGCTGCTCGTCGGCTACGGCGCGGCGGCGGTCAACCCGTACCTGGCGATGGAGACCGTCGAGAACCTCGCCCGCTCGGGCGCGATCACGGCGGCGCCGGAGACCGCCGTCCGCAACCTCATCAAGGCGCTCGGCAAGGGCGTGCTCAAGGTGATGAGCAAGATGGGCGTCTCGACGGTCGCGTCGTACACCGGCGCGCAGATCTTCGAGGCGCTCGGCCTTGCCCACGAGGTGATCGACGAGTGCTTCGCCGGTACGTCCTCACGGCTCGGCGGCGTCGGGTTCGACGTGCTCGCCAAGGAGGTCGCCAAGCGGCACGTCACGGCGTACCCGCGCCGCACGATCGCGCCGCCGCACCGCACCCTCGACGTCGGCGGCGAGTACCGCTGGCGGCGGGAGGGCGAACTGCACCTGTTCGACCCGGACACCGTGTTCCGGCTGCAGCACTCCACCCGCAGCCGGCAGTACGAGATCTTCAAGGAGTACACGACCAGGGTCGACGAGCAGTCCGAGCGGTTGCTCACGCTGCGCGGGCTGTTCCGGTTCCGTGCGGGCGTGCGCCCGCCCGTGCCGCTCGAGGAGGTCGAGCCGGTCGAGAGCATCGTCAAGCGGTTCAACACCGGCGCGATGTCGTACGGGGCGCTGTCGGCGGAGGCCCACGAGACGCTCGCGATCGCGATGAACCGCCTCGGCGGCCGGTCGAACTCGGGCGAGGGCGGCGAGGAGCCGGACCGGCTGCGCGACCCCGAGCGGCGCAGCCGCGTCCGCCAGGTCGCCAGCGGGCGCTTCGGCGTCACGAGCGAGTACCTCGCGACGGGCGACGACATCCAGATCAAGGTGGCGCAGGGCGCCAAGCCCGGCGAGGGCGGGCAGCTGCCCGGCCACAAGGTCTACCCGTGGATCGCGCGCACGCGGTTCTCGACGCCGGGCGTCGGGCTCATCTCGCCGCCGCCGCACCACGACATCTACTCGATCGAGGACCTGGCGCAGCTGATCCACGACCTGAAGAACGCCAACCCGGCCGCGCGCGTGCACGTGAAGCTGGTGGCCGAGGTCGGCGTCGGCACGGTCGCCGCCGGCGTCGCGAAGGCGCACGCCGACGTCGTGCTCATCTCCGGGCACGACGGCGGCACGGGCGCCGCGCCGCTGACGTCGCTGAAGCACGCCGGCGGGCCCTGGGAGATCGGGCTCGCGGAGACGCAGCAGACGCTGCTCGCCAACGACCTGCGCGACCGCATCGTGGTCCAGGTCGACGGGCAGATGAAGACCGGCAGGGACGTCGTCGTGGCCGCGCTGTTGGGTGGCGAGGAGTACGGCTTCTCGACCGCGCCGCTCGTCGTCGCGGGCTGCGTGATGATGCGCGTCTGCCACCTGGACACCTGCCCGGTCGGCGTGGCGACGCAGAATCCCGAGCTGCGCAAGCGGTTCCGCGGTTCGCCCGACTTCGTCGTGACGTTCTTCGAGTACATCGCGGAGGAGGTGCGCGAGCACCTGGCCGCGCTCGGCTTCCGTTCGCTCGACGAGGCGATCGGGCACGGCGAGCTGCTCGACGCCGTCCGCGCCGTCGACCACTGGAAGGCCGAGGGGCTCGACCTCTCGCCGATCCTGGCGCTGCCGGACGTGCCCGAGGACGCGCCGCGCCGGTGCGTCGCAGCGCAGGACCACGGCCTGGAGAAGGCGCTCGACCACGAGCTCATCGCGCTCGCCGCGGACGCGCTCGACTCCGGGACGCCGGTGCGGGCGACGCTGCCGATCCGCAACGTGAACCGGACCGTCGGCACGATGCTCGGCTACGAGGTGACCAAGCGGTACGGCGGCACCGGCCTGCCGCGCGACACGATCGACGTCACGCTCGTCGGCTCGGCGGGGCAGTCGTTCGGCGCGTACCTGCCTGCCGGCGTCACGCTGCGGCTGCACGGCGACGCCAACGACTACGTCGGCAAGGGACTGTCCGGCGGCCGGGTCGTCGTCCGGCCCGACCCGTCGGCGGGGTTCGTCGCCGAGCACAACGTGATCGCGGGCAACGTGATCGGCTACGGGGCCACCGGGGGAGAGCTGTTCCTGCGCGGTGTCGTGGGCGAACGGTTCTGCGTCCGCAACTCCGGCGCCACCGCCGTCGCCGAGGGCGTCGGCGACCACGGCTGCGAGTACATGACCGGCGGCGTCGCGCTCGTTCTCGGCCCGGTGGGGCGCAACTTCGCCGCCGGCATGTCGGGCGGCGTCGCGTACGTGCTCGACCTCGAGCCGACGCTCGTCAACACCGAGCTCGTCGACCTGGAGGAGCTGGACGCCGAGGACGTCGACCGTATCCGTGCGCTGCTCACCACCTACGGCGAGGAGACCGGGTCCGAGGTGGCGGCGCGGCTGCTCGGCGGTGAGGTCGACCTGGGCGCACGCTTCGCGAAGATCATGCCGCGCGAGTTCAAGCGCGTGCTGGTCGCGCAGTCCGACGCCGAGGAGCGCGGGCTGAGCGAGAACGAGACCGCCGTGGTGATGATGGAGGCGGCTCATGGCTGATCCCAAGGGCTTCATGAAGACGCCGCGGCAGACGGCGTCGTCCCGGCCGGTGCCGGTGCGGATCCAGGACTGGCGCGAGATCAAGGAGGGCCTCGACCAGGGCGAGGTCGAGGCGCAGGCCGGGCGGTGCATGTCGTGCGGCATCCCGTACTGCCACCGCGGCTGCCCGCTCGGCAACCTGATCCCCGAGTGGAACGACCTGGTGTGGCGCGGCGACTGGCAGGAGGCGTCCGAGCGGCTGCACGCCACGAACAACTTCCCTGAGTTCACCGGCCGGCTGTGCCCGGCGCCGTGCGAGCCGGCGTGCGTCCTCGACCTGCACGGCGCGCCCGTCACGATCAAGCAGGTCGAGCAGTCGATCATCGACAAGGCGTGGGAACGCGGCTGGGTGGTGCCGCGCCCGCCGGACCGGCTGTCCGGCCGGACCGTCGCGGTCGTCGGCTCCGGCCCCGCCGGGCTCGCGGCCGCGCAGCAGCTCACCCGTGCGGGCCACACCGTCGTCGTGTACGAGCGCGACGACCGGCTCGGCGGCCTGCTGCGCTACGGCGTGCCCGAGTTCAAGATGGAGAAGCGGCACCTCGACCACCGGCTCGAGCAGATGCGGCTGGAGGGCACCAGGTTCCGCACCGGTGTCAACGTCGGCTTCGACGTGCCCCTGCAGAAGCTGCGTACCCGGTTCGACGCCGTGCTGCTGGCCACGGGCGCGCTGGCCGCGCGCGAGCTGACGGTGCCGGGACGCGAGCTCGACGGCGTGCACCAGGCGATGGACTACCTCACCCAGGCCAACCGCGTCTGCGAGGGCGACCACGACGAGCCGGCGATCACCGCGCACGGCAAGCGGGTGGTCATCGTCGGCGGCGGCGACACCGGCGAGGACTGCCTGGGCACGGCGCACCGCCAGGGCGCGGTGTCGGTCGTGCAGCTCGGCGGGCGGTCGCAGCCGCCGGACGCGCGCACCGAGGCGATGCCGTGGCCGACCGACCCGGACGTGTTCGAGGTGTCCGGTGCGTACGAGGAGGGCGGCGAGAAGGTCTTCTCGGTGACGCCGCTGCGCGTGGTCGACGACGGCCACGGCCGCGTCGGCGGCCTGGAGATCGTCCAGGTCGACCGCCTCGGCCGCGGCCGGTACCGGCCGATCGAGGGCACCGAGCGGGTACTCGACTGCGACCTCGTCCTGCTGGCGCTCGGGTTCTCCGGCGCCGAGCGCGGCCCGCTGCTCGACGACCTCGGCGTCGCCGTCGGCGCGGACGGCAACGTGGTGCGCGACGGCGGCTGGCAGACGAGCGTCCCCGGCGTCTACGTCGCCGGCGACGCCGGCAGGGGCGCGAGCCTGGTGGTATGGGCGATCGCCGAGGGCCGTGCGGCCGCGGCCGCGATCGACCGGAAGCTCGCCGGGGCCACCCAGCTCCCGGTCGCGGTGACTCCGCAGAGCGCCCCGATCTAGTCGCGTCCGGGCCCGCGCACCTCGCCGCTCGCGATCTCCCGGGCCATGTAAACCATGCCGGTGGTGGCTTTACACGGGGCAGGAGCCGTGTAAAG
>DASUWX010000215.1:0-5531 GCA_036378185.1 Streptosporangiales bacterium
GGCGCTGACCGGGCGGGCGGCGCTCGCCGCGCTCGCCGGCGCGGCGCTGGTGCTCGTGATCCCCGGCGGGTGGTGGGTGCTGCTCGGCGCCTGGGGCGTGCTGGCCGTGCTCGTCGGCGCCGACCTGGCGCTGGCCGGCGGCGTGAGCGCGCTGCGGTTCTCGCGGTCCGGCGACGCTTCGTGCCGGTTGGACCAGACGGCCACCGTCGTGCTCACCGTCGAGAACCACGGCGCACGCGGGGTGCGCGGGCTGCTGCGCGACGCCTGGCCGCCGAGCGCGGGGACGACCCCGCGGCACCACCGGATCGCCGTGCCCGCGGGCGAACGCCGTCGGGTCGAGACCGTCCTGCACCCCACCCGCCGCGGCGACCGCGCCGCGGCCCGCGTCACCGTCCGCTCGTACGGCCCCATGCGCCTCGCCGCCCGGCAGGGATCCCGCGAGGTGCCGTGGACGGTACGCGTCCTGCCGGCCTTCCCCAGCCGCCGGCACCTGCCCGGCAAGCTCGCGAAGCTGCGCGAGGTCGACGGCCGGCAGGCTGCGCGGACCCGCGGGCAGGGCACCGAGTTCGACTCGCTGCGCGAGTACGTCGACGGCGACGACGTGCGCTCGATCGACTGGCGGGCAACGGCACGCCGGCTCGGCGGCGACGCCGAGGGCGGCGGCAACCGCTCGGCGGTCGTCGTCCGCACCTGGCGCCCGGAACGCGACCGCCGCATCCTCGTCGTCCTCGACACCGGGCGCACGTCGGCCGCCCGCGTCGGCGACATCCCGCGCCTCGACGTGTCCATGGACGCCGCCCTGCTGCTCACCGTGCTCGCGTCCCGCGTCGGCGACCGCGTCGACTTCGTCGCGTACGACCGGCGGGTGCGCGCACAGGTGCGGCACGCGTCCAGGGAGAAGGTGCTCGGCGCCGTCGTCGAGGCGATGGCACCGCTGGAGTCGCAGCTCGTCGAGATCGACCCGGTCGGGCTCACCGCGGTCGCACTCGAGAAGGCGCGGCAACGCAGCCTCGTCGTCATCCTCACCGACCTGTCCGCCAGCGCGCTCGAGGAGGGCCTCGTGCCGCGGTTGCCGCTGCTCGCGGCCAAGCACCTGGTGCTGGTCGCCGCGGTCGCCGACCCCGGCGTCGCGGAGATGCGGCGCAGGCGCGGGGACGCCGCCGCGGTGTACGACGCCGCGGCCGCGGAGCGCACGAGCGAGAGCCGCAGGCACGTCACGGCGTCGCTCCGCCGTTACGGCGCCGAGGTCGTCGACGCGCCGCCGGACGAGCTCGCCCCCGCGTTGGCCGACCGCTACATCGCGCTCAAGGCAGCGGGCCGGCTCTGACCCCGGCTACCCTGTGGTCGCATGGCCGACACCGGTGAGTCGGAGAACGAGAAGCTCGCGAGGAACACCGCCGAGCTGCTCCAGGAGCTGCGGGTCGCCCAGGCCGGCGTGCAGATCCTGTTCGCCTTCCTGCTCGCGGTCGCGTTCACGAACCCCTTCAAGGACGTCACCGACTTCCAGCGGCTCGTCTACGGCGTCACGATGATGTGCACGACCGGAGCGATCGCGTCGTTCACCGCGCCGGCTGCCTGGCACCGGCTGCTGTTCCGCCGTGGTCGGCGGCCGCAGATCCTGCGTGTCGGCAACGTCCTGGCGCTCGTCGGCCTGGCCCTGCTGGCCGCCGCGCTCACCGGCGTCGTGCTCCTGGTCTTCGACGTCGTCTTCGGCCACATGCTCGCCGGGATCGCCACCGGATTCTCGGCCCTCGCCTTCGTCCTGCTCTGGTTCCTGCTGCCGTTGCCGTTCCGGCGCAACGCCGCCGGATAATCCGTTGCCGCTCCGCTGAGCCGCTGCTGTAATTGCCGCATGCGTGCAGCTGTCATGTCCACCCAGCTGATCACTGCCACCTACCCAGAGGACATGACCCTCCGTGCGCACGCTGAACCTCGGCATCCTCGCCCATGTCGACGCCGGTAAGACCAGCCTGACCGAGCGCCTGCTCTACGATGCGGGCGTCATCGACGCCGTCGGCAGCGTCGACCGCGGCGACACGCACACCGACACGCTCGATCTCGAACGGCGCCGCGGCATCACCATCAGGTCCGCCGTCGTCTCCTTCGCCGTCGGCGACGTGACGGTGAACCTGATCGACACGCCCGGCCACCCGGACTTCATCGCCGAGGTGGAGCGGGTGCTGAACGTGCTCGACGGCGCGGTGCTCGTCGTGTCCGCGGTCGAGGGCGTACAGGCCCAGACGCGGGTGTTGCTGCGGACGTTGCGGCGACTCGGGATCCCGACGCTGGTCTTCGTCAACAAGATCGACCGCGCCGGCGCCGAGCCCGCCCGCGTGCTGCGGGAGGTCCGGGCCCGGCTGAGTCCGTCGGCCGTCGCGACGGGCACGGTCACGGACGCGGGCACGCCCGCGGCGGCGTACGTCCCGTTCGCGCCGGGCGATCCTACGTACCGCGCCGCACTCGTGGACGTCCTCGCCGAGCACGACGACGCGGTGCTCGCGGCGTACGTCGACGAGCCGGAAACCCTTACCTCGCAACGGGTCCAGGACGCGTTCGTCACACAGGCGCGGAGCGCGCGGGTGTACCCCGTGTTCTTCGGCTCGGCGATCACGGGTGCGGGTGTCGAGGAGCTGACGACTGGCATCACCCACCTGCTGCCGGCCGCCGAGGGCGATGCGGAAGCCCCGGCGTCCGGCAGCGTCTTCAAGATCGAGCGCGGCGACGCGGGTGAGCGGATCGCGTACCTGCGGATGTTCTCCGGCACCGTGCGGGTGCGGGAGAAGCTCGCGTTCGGCGGGGACGAGGGCAAGGTGACCGGCATCGGCGTCTTCCAGGACGGCGCCGTGGTCGAGAGCGCGTCGGTCGAGGCGGGCCGGATCGCGCAGGTGCGCGGCCTCGCGGGTGTCCGCGTGGGCGACGCCGTGGGTGTCACGGCGAACCGCGCGGACGAGCACCACTTCGCGCCGCCGACGCTGGAGACCGTCGTCGTCCCGCGCCGCGCGTCCGACCGCGGCGCCTTGCGCAGCGCCCTCGCCCAGCTCGCGGAGCAGGACCCGCTGATCGGCCTGCGCCAGGACGACGTCCGGCAGGAGATCTACGTCTCGCTCTACGGCGAGGTGCAGAAGGAGGTCGTCCAGGCGACGCTGGCCGGCGAGTTCGGTCTCGATGTCGGCTTCGAGGAGACCACGACGATCTGCGTCGAGCGTCCCGTCGGCACCGGTGCGGACGTCGAACACATGGGCGGCGACGGCAACCCGTTCCGGGCGACGGTCGGGCTGCGCGTCGAGCCCGGCGCGGTGGGCTCGGGCGTGCGGTTCCGGCTGGGGGTCGAGCTGGGCTCGCTGCCGCTCGCGTTCTTCCGCGCGGTCGAGGAGACCGTCGACCGGACGCTCACGCAGGGGCTGCACGGCTGGCCCGTCATCGACTGCGTCGTCACGATGACGCACTCGGCCTTCACGCCGCCGCCGCCGTACGGCTGGAGCAAGTGGTCGAGCTCGGCGAGCGACTTCCGCAACCTGACGCCGCTCGTGCTCATGTCGGCGCTCGCGAAGGCGGGCACGGTCGTCCACGAGCCGATGCACAGGTTCCGGCTCGAGCTGCCGGCCGACGCCCTGGGCCCGGTGCTGCCGGTGCTCGCCCGCCTCGGCGCGGTGCCGCACGCACCCGAGCTCACCGACGCGGGCTGCGTCCTCGAGGGCGACGTCCCCGCGGCGCGCGTCCACGAGTTGCAGCAGCGGCTGCCCGCCCTCACGCGCGGCGAGGGCGTGCTGGAGTCGGCGTTCGACCACTACCGGCCGGTGCGCGGGCCGGTCCCGAGCCGTGCGCGCACCGACCACAACCCGTTGAACCGCAAGGAGTACCTCACCGCGATCCGGCGGTGACCGGATGGTAGGTGCCGATCACGACGCCGGTGGTCGTGGCGACGCTGTCGACGAGGCGCAGCGCGCCGTACGTGCCGCCGTCGGGGAACAGGCGGCGGCCGGTGCCGAGCACGAGCGGATGGATGACGAGGACGTACTCGTCGACCAGCCCGTGGGCGCGCAGGGTGTGGTGCAGCTCGCCGCTGCCGAGCACCGCGATGTCGCCGCCCGGCCCCTCCTTCAGCCGGGCGACGGCACGCGGCACGTCGCCGTCCACGCGGACCGAGTTCCGCCACGGCAGCGGGTCGGGCAGGGTACGCGAGACGACGTACTTCTCGCCGTTGTCGAGCACGGGGCTGTACGGGTTGTCGGTGCGCCCCGCCCACGTCCCGCGGAGGTCCTCGTAGGTGCGGCGGCCGAACAGCATCGAGCCCGGCACCTCCATGCGCTCGGCCATGTACCCGGCGAGCACGTGGTCCTGGTACGGCACGGCCCAGCCACCGTGCCCGAAGCCGTCGCGGGTGTCCTCGTCCGGCCGCGCCGGCGCCTGCATCACGCCGTCGAGGGTGACGCTGTTGATCACGACGATCCTGCGCATGGCTGCTCCCGTGGTTCCGTCGCCGGCCGTCTGCCGGCGTGTCACGGCCTACACGAACGGGACCGGCGTGGATCGACACCGGGGCGGCCGGCGGCGTCGCTTTACACGGCCGGTGGTGGCTTTACACGGCGCATGCCCCGTGTAACGCCACCACGAGCATGGTTTACATGGCCGGGGACAACGGGCGGGACCCGACGGGCGGGCGTCAGGCGCGGCCGCGGACCTCCCAGAGCTCGGGGAACGCGGGGCGGAACAGGGTGGAACGCAGGTAGTCGGCGCCCGTCGAGCCGCCGGTGCCGAGCTTGCCGCCGATGATCCGCTCGACCATCTTCACGTGCCGGTAGCGCCACTCCTGCACGCCCTCGTCGATGTCCACGAGCGCCTCGCACACCTCGACGGCCGGGCTGTCGTCGTCGGCGTAGACCTCGGCCAGGACGGCCTGCACCTCGGCGTCGGAGCGCCACGGCTCGCGCGGGTCGCGCTCGAGCACCGCCGCGGGCAGGCGGTAACCGGTCGCCGCGAGGTAGCGCAGCAGCGAGTCGAAGACCGACCGGCGCCCGAGCGCGTCCGCGAGGCGCGCGTCGACGACGGCACGCGAGAAGTCCCGCCGCCCGAGCACCGCCTCGACCTCCCGGAACTGGTTGGACTGGAACCCGCTCGCCGACCCGAGCTCGGGCCGGAACGACGCGAACTGGCGCGGCGTCATCGTCTCCAGCACGTCGAGCTGGCCGACGATCGTCTTCAGGATCTTGGCGATCCGACGGGCCGTGTGCAGCGCGCCGGCCCCGTTGCCGTCCTCCAGCCTGCGTTGCAGGAGCGCGGTCTCGTGCAGGATCTGCTTGAACCAGAGCTCGTAGACCTGGTGGATGACGATGAACAGCATCTCGTCGTGCGCGTCGGTCAGCGGCGACTGGCAGGACAGCAGGTCGTCCAGCCGCAGGTAGCCGCCGTACGTGAGCTTGGCCGCGTCGGCCATGGTCCCCCCTCTTCAGTGCGGGCTGGTGCCGCGGATGTGCTCGAAGATCAGGTTGGTCTCGGTGTGGGCGACGTCGGGGTCGTCGCTCAGGCTCACC
>DASUWX010000216.1:0-9317 GCA_036378185.1 Streptosporangiales bacterium
CCGCTCGGTCGGGGGACAACGTCATGCCGTACGTGCTGGCGGCCGTCGACGCCGACGTGACACTCGGCGAGCTGGGCGGCACGTTCAGGGACGCGTTCGGCCGATGGGACTTCCCGCTGTGGTGAGGGCACGGTGGTGAGCGTGCTGCCGCTGCGACACCGCAGGGCGGTGATCGCGAAGCTCGGCTTCGACGCGCACTGGCGCGGCGCGATCGTCGTCGCCAACGCCCTGCGGGACGCCGGCATGGAGGTCGTCTACCTCGGCCACGCCACGGCCGAGCAGATCGTCCGCACCGCGGTCCAGGAGGACGCCGACCTGGTCGGCCTGTCCAGCCTGTCCGGCAACCACATGCAGGAGTGCCCGCCCGTCGTCGCCGGCCTGCGCGAGGCCGGCGCCGGCGACATCGTCGTCGTGGTCGGCGGCACGATCCCGCCGGTGGACGTCCCGGCACTCGACGAGGTCGGGGTACGTGCGGTCTTCCCGACCGGCAGCAGCCTCGCCGGCATCGTCACCCGGGTCGCCGAGCTGCTCGGCGCCGACGAGCCGTCCACCGCGGAGGGGAAGCCATGACCACACCCGAGCCGGCCGACGAGGTACCCGGCCGGGAACCGGCCGGCGAGGTGCCGCGGCGGCAGCCGGCCAGGCGCCGCAGCCTGCTGCCCGCCCTCGCCAGCCGGCACATCATCGAGCACGGGTTCGAGGGCTGCTCCGTCAACGACCTCGCCGCGGACCTCGGCCTCTCCGTCGGCGGGCTCTACCGCTACATCAGCACGAAGTCCGACCTGCTCGTGATGGCCTGCGAGAGCATCTACGGCGGGCTGCGCGAGCAGATCGCCGAGATCACCACCGGCCCGGGGCCGTTGCCGGAGAAGCTGCGCGCCGCCGTCGAGCTCTACCTGCGGGAGTGCGCGCGCAACCAGGAACAGATCCTGTTGATGTACCGCGAGTACCGGCACCTCCCCCGCGACGCGCACCGCAGGTACAAGGACCGCGAACGCGGCATCGCCGGCGTCTTCTCCGACCTCATCGTGTCGGGCGTCCGGCGCGGCGTGTTCCGCGAGGTGGACGCGACCGTCCTGGCCGAGGACATCGTGCTGCTCGGCCACCTGCCCGCGCTCAAGGGCTGGGCGTTGCGGGAGGAGGTCGAACCGGACGCGCTCGTCTCCGAACAGGTCGAGCTGGTCATGGCGCGGGTCGAATGCCGACCGCCGAGAGCAACCCATCGAGACACAACGAGGTGATCGTGATGGCATCCGACGACGAGTACTGGGACAAGGCACGCGAGACCCGGCCGCGGGAGGAACGCGAGGCGGAGGTGCTCGAGCTGCTGCAGGGTCAGCTGCACCGCGTCTACGCCGAGCTCCCCTTCTACCGGAAGCACTACGACGCGAACGGCTTCCACCCGGACGACGTCCGCACGCTCGACGACTTCACGCGCAAGGTGCCGATCATCACCAAGGCGATGCTGCGCGACGACCAGCAGGCCAACCCGCCGTTCGGCAGCTACCTCGGCGTACCCGACGGCGAGATCGCGCGCGTCCACGGCTCGTCCGGGACGACGGGCCGCCCGACGCTCTACGCGATCTCGCACCGCGACTGGAGTTACACCGCCGACGTCATGGCGCAGGGTTTCTACACGGCCGGCGTCCGCCCCAGTGACAAGGTCCAGCTCGCCACGCTGTTCAGCCTGTTCATGGGCGGGTGGGGCGCGCTGGTCGGCTGCGAGCGGATCGGCGCGACCGTCTTCCCCATCGGCGCGGGCGAGACCGAGCGACAGCTGGAGCTGATGTACCGGGTCGGCTCCACGGCGCTGGTCAGCACGCCGACGTACGCCCTGCACATGCTCGAGGTGGCACGTTCCCTCGGCTACGACACGAAGGCGTCGCCGCTGCGGCTCGGCCTGCTCATCGGTGAGCCCGGTGCGGCGATCCCCGGCACCAGGCAGGTGCTCGAGGACGGCTGGGGCATGGCCGTGCGAGACCTCGCCACGACGTCGGAGATGACCCCGTGGGCGACGAACGCCGAGTGCTCCGAGGGCAACGGCGTGCACGTGATCCAGGACGAGGTGTGGACCGAGATCGTCGACAAGGACGACGCGAACGCCCCCGTCGACGACGGCACGAGCGGCGGGGTGGTCTACACCCATCTGCGCCGCGAGTCGCAGCCGATGATCCGGTTCCACTCCGGCGACGAGTCGCACATGACCTACGAGCCCTGCCCGTGCGGCCGCACGTACCCGCGGCTGCCCAACGGCGTCTACGGGCGGCTCGACGACATGCTCATCATCCGCGGCGTGAACGTCTACCCGAGCCAGGTGCAGCGCTCGCTGCTGTCGGTCGAGGGCACCGGCGTCGAGTTCGTCATCGTCGTCGACCGCGGCACCAGCCTCGACACCGCGGCGGTGCGCGTCGAGTACGACCCCGCCAGCGACCCGGCCGACCCGGAGGCGTTGCGCGCGGAGCTCCGCGAGCGGGTGCAGCGCCGGCTGAAGAGCGACACCAACATCACGTTCGACGTGGAGATCCTCGACCCGGGCACGCTCGAACGCGCGGTCTCCAAGGCGAAGCGGGTGGTCGACAAGCGGAAGGCGGCGGCAGCCGGCCGGTGACCGCGGTCAGGGCAGCGGAGGGGCCTGGCCGGTCCGTTCGTACTCGCTGAGCATGCGGATGCGCCGGTCGTGCCGCTCCTCGCCGGAGAACGGCGTGTCGAGGAACAGCTCGACGTAGCGGGTGGCGTCGGCCGGGTCGACCATCCGCGCGCCCAGGGCGACCACGTTCGCGTTGTTGTGCTCCCTGGCCAGCCGCGCGGTGTCGTCGGACCACGCCAGCGCGGCCCGTACGCCCTTCACCTTGTTCGCCGCGATCTGCTCGCCGTTGCCGGACCCGCCGATCACGATGCCCAGGCTGCCCGGCGAGACGACCACGCTCTCGCCCACCCGGATGCAGAACGGCGGGTAGTCGTCGTCGGGGTCGAGCTCGTGCGGCCCGCAGTCGACGGCGTCGTGGCCGTGCTCGGCCAGCCAGCCGAGCAGGTGCTTCTTCAGCTCGTAACCCGCGTGGTCGGACCCGATGTAGACGCGCATGGCCGAAGTCTCGCAGGTCGAACTTCACACGACGAACGGTGGCTTCACACGAGTCCAACGCCGTGTGAAGTACCCGTCGATCACGTTAACGTGATCGACGTGCACCCCCGCGCCGCCTCGGGATGGGCGGCCGGCGTGCGGACGGGCGTCAGCTGCCGATCCAGTCCAGCCGGCGCAGGATCACGCCCTCGCGCAGCGCCCAGGGGCAGATCTCCAGCGCCTCGGCGCCGAACAGGTCGAGCACGGCGTCCGCGACGATCGCGCCGGCGACCAGCTGGTTGGCGCGACTGTCCGAGACACCGGGCAGGTCGGCGAGCTCGTCGCCGGTCATCTCGGCGAGCCTGGGCAGCCACTCGAGCAGCGTCTCGCGGCGCAGCGAGCGCCGCTCGTACAGTCCGGCCGAGCTGGGCGCGGCGCCGCCGATGCGGGCGAGCGAGCGCAGCGTCTTGCTGGTGCCGACGACGACGTCCGGCTCGCCGACCTTCACCACTTCGCGGACGACCGACCCCACCTGCGAGCGCACGTAGGTGCGCAGCTCCTTCACCTCCTCCGCCGTGGGCGGGATGCCGGTGAACCAGTCGCGGGTGAGCCGGTTGGCGCCGAGCGACAGGCTGGTGGCGGCGTCCGGCTCCTCGTCGATGCCGGCGGCGATCTCCAGCGACCCGCCGCCGATGTCGACGACGAGCAGCCGCCCGCTGGACCAGCCGAACCACCGCCGGACGGCGAGGAAGGTCAGCCGGGCCTCGTCCTCCCCCGGCAGCACCTCGAGCTCGACCTCGCAGGTCTCACGCACCCGGTCGAGCACCTCGGCGGCGTTGCTCGCCTCGCGGATGGCGCTGGTCGCGAAGGCCAGCACGTCCTCGCAGCCGCGGTCGGCGGCCACCTCGAGCGCCTCGCGGATGCTCGTCCGCAGCGCCTCCTCACCCGCCTCGTCGATCTTGCCGTCGCCGTCCAGGTGCTCGGCGAGGTGCAGTGCGGCCTTGTGCGACCAGGCGGGGAGGGGGCGGGCGCCCGGGTAAGCGTCGACGACGAGCAGATGAACGGTGTTCGAGCCGACGTCGAGCACTCCCAGGCGCATGCCTAGAGGCTAGTCGCGGGCACGTCCGCCGACGAGCTTCCACGCGGCCGGCAGCAGGCCCATCGCTACGACGATCTTGACCGCGTCGCCGACGAGGAACGGCAGCACGCCGAGCACGACGGCGTGGGCGAGGCTGGTGTGCACCGCGCCGGCGAGCCACGTGACGCCGGCTGCGTAGATCACGAGGTTGCCGACCACCATGGTGCCGGCGGTGCGCAGCGGCGTGCGGTCCCAGCCGCGCGACGCGAGCGCGCCGACGGCGGCCGCGGCGAGCACGTAGCCGGCGATGTAGCCGAAGTCGGGCATCGCGAAGCCGGACTGGTGGTCGGCGAACCACGGCACGCCCGCGACGCCGGCGACCACGTAGAGCAGCATGCTCGCGACGCCACGCACGCTCCCGAGCGCGGCGCAGCTGAGCAGCACGGCCAGGGTCTGGCCGGTGACCGGCACCGGTGTGCCCGGGATCGGCACGGACAGCTGGGCGGCGAGGCCGACGAACGCCGCCCCGCCGACGACGAGCGCGACGTCGCGCATGCGCGCGCCGGGCACCAGGTCGGCGAGGACGAGCGGCCTGCGTACGGCGACGGTGGAGGTGGCCATGGCGATCTCCTCTGCAGGTCAGGGGGAACGCCTCGACAGTATCGGCACTCGCTGCACCGCACCGTTGCCGGATTCGACACCGCCGCCCGGCCGGATTTGGTCTTGAACCACCAACGCCGGGGGCGTACCTTGAGATCTCAAGCTAGTTGAGATCTCAGGATGGATCATGCCGGCCTGGAGCTGTGACACCTTCGTCGCACTGCCCGACGCCACCCGGGACGGCGTCGCCCTGCTGGGCAAGAACAGCGACCGGCCGGTGCGCGACGCGCAGCCGCTGCGCTTCCACCCCCGCCGGCGCGCCGCCCCGGGCGCCGGCCTCGCGCTCGCCTACACCGAGATCCCGGACGTGCCCGAGTCGTTCGCGCACCTCGGCGGCTCGCCCTACTGGTGCTGGGGCCACGAGATCGGCCTGTCCGAGCACGGCGTGGCGATCGGCAACGAGGCACTGTCCACCCGCGACCTGGCCGCGAACGTCGCCCGCGCGGGCCGCGGCGAGGACGTCGCCGGCGGGCTGCTCGGCATGGAGCTCGTCCGGCTCGGGCTGGAACGCGGCCGCACCGCCGCGGAGGCGGTCCAGGTGATGGCCGACCTGGTCGAGCGGTACGGGCAGTGGGGCTCGGGCCTGCCCGCGACCCCGGTCGTCGAGGGCGCGTACGACAACTCGTACCTGGTGCTCGACCCGGGCGAGGCGTGGGTGCTGGAGACGTCCGGCCGGCACTGGGTCGCGAAGCGGGTCGAGAGGGGCACCTGGGCGGTGTCGAACCAGCCCACGATCCGCCGTGACTGGGACGCCGCCGACCCGGATCTCGCCGCGCACGCCGTGACCGAGGGCTGGTGGCCGGGCGACCCGGCGGCGCTCGACTTCGCCCGTGCATACACCGACCCGGGGACGCCGCTGCAGGTCTCGCACATCCGGCTCGCGCGGTCACGGCAGCTGCTGGCCGCCGCCAGGGAGGCCTGCGGCGTCAGCGTGCCGTACGCGAAGCGCATCCTGCGCGACCACTACGAGGACACCTTCCTCGGCGGCCCCTACTTCACCGCCGCGCTGCCCGACTTCCTGACCCTGTGCATGCACTCGCACCCGGCCGGCTTCACCTGGGGCGACACCGCCGCCTCCGCCGTCTGCGTTCTCCCCCGCGACGGCCTGCCCCACATGTGGTGGACGCCCGGTCCCCCGTGCGTCGGCGCCTACGTGCCCGTGTTCCCCAGCGCGGGCGGCGTGCCCCAGCCGCTCACCAGAGCGGGCACGGCGGGACCGGGTCGGCCGGACCGCGTACCGCTCGACGACTACGCCGACGGCTCGTACTGGTGGCGGTTCAAGCGGCTGCTCGAGGCGGTCAAGGGCGGCGAGCTGGGCTGGACCTTCGACGAGCGCCGCGAGGTCGTCCGCGCCGCCTTCGACCCGCTCGAGGAGCGGTGGGCCGCCGAGCTGCCCGACGTCGAGAAGCGTGCGCTGGCCCGGCAGGACGAGGGCGCGCCGGACCGCGCCGCCGCCGAGCTGGCGGCGTTCACCGAGGCGTGCGTGCGCGAGGCAGGCGACGTGCTCGACCGGCTGCTCGGGCGGTGGGCGGCCGGATGAGCGTCGACCGGCCGGAGACGGCGTACGTCCGCAGCAACGGGCAGGTCACGTTGCCGGCGCACGTGCGCCGCGCCGCCGAGCTGCACGAGGGCGACGTCCTCGAGGTGGTGCTGCAGTCCGACGGCACGATCACGCTGCGCCCGGTCGACGTGCTCGACCGGCTGCACGGCGACACCACGCTCACCGGCGAGGGCATGGGCGCCCTCGCCCACGTCGAGCCGGCCGAACGCGCGCGCGAGCTGGTCCGCAGGCGGCAACTGCCGCCGCGCACCGGGCGCCGGCTGGAGGAACTGCTGCGCCGATACCTGCGCGGCGCGCTCTCGCACAAGGCGATGGTGGCGGAGGCCGTGCTGCTCGGCCTTCCCGCGGCCTCGATCGCGACCCTGCTCGCAGAGCCCGAGGCGGGCACCGGGGTGGCGATCGGCCCCGCGCCTGCGCCCGGCGAGCCGCCGGGCGCAGGCGACGGCGGCGTCGTCCGCATCGCGCAGGCGTTCCACTCGCTGCTGTACCTGCCGCTCTACATCGCCCACGACGCCGGGTTCTTCGCCGACGAGGGCGTCACCGTCGAGATCGTCACGGCGGGCGGCGGGCCCGAGGCCTGGTCGGCGGTGGAGAGCGGGCACGCCCAGTACGCGGTGCACGACCCGGTCTTCGCCATGCGCGCCTTCGAGCAGGGCGTCGACGACGCCGTGGTCGTCGGCACGGTCTGCAACGGCCAGGCGATCGTGGCGCTCGCGCAGGACCCCGCGATCGTGCCGACCGACGACCCGCACACGTTCATCACCAGTACGGTCGCCGGACGCATGGTGGCCACGCAGCCGCAGCCGGACTCGCAGTGGGCGCTGCTGCGGTTCCTCCGCTTCCTCACCCGTGCCGACCGCGAGACGGCCTACCGCAACCTGCAGGTGCCGATCGGCACCGAACCGCGTGCCGTGCTCGACGGTGACGCCGACGTCTGCCTCGCGTTCTCGCCGCAGGCCGAGATCGCGATGTCGCAGGGGCTGCACGAGGTGTTCGACTTCTCGAGGTTCTTCGGGCCGTACCTGCTGTCCGCGCTGTGCAGCCTGCGCTCGGCCGTGCTCGCCGCCCCCGACACGCACGCCGCCGTGCTCACCGCACTCGAGCGCGCGTGCCAGTACGCACACGCCTTCCCCGAGGAGGCCGCACGCATCGCGCGGCACGAGTTCCCCGACGTCGACGCCGCCGTCGTCACGTCCGCGGCGTACCGCAGCCTGCGGCACAACTTCCTCCCTCAGCACGTCGCCGTCGACTCTGAGGCGTGGAAGGAGAACGGCGTCGTCAACCGGTTCGTGGGGACCCTGCAGAAGTACCGCGAACCGGCAGAGCTGGTCGACAACGAGGCCGGCCTGCACGCATACCGGACCCTGGGCAACCTGCGGCTCGCCTGGGACGCGCCCCGTCCGGTCACGGGGGTGGTGAACCCGAACGTGCGGTCGGCGCGCCCCTAGCCGGCGTGCCGATCCTCCTTCCCACTCGAACGGATGGTGCAGCATGTCCCTACGCGAGCGGTTCCGTGGGCCGACCACGTCCATCGACGAGCAGATCGAGAGCTATGCGATCGAACGGGTGCCGGCGAGCCAGCGCTGGCCGATCCCGGCGATCAGCCTGGTGCTGCTCGGCAACGCGACGGCGATGTTCTTCTTCTCGTTCGGCGCGCAGCAGACGTTCCTCGTCGGCTGGCCGTGGCTGCTCGCCCCGATCGGCTACTTCTTCCTCGGTGCCGTCACGATCGGCATGCTCACGATGCGGGTCGCGAGCAGGGAGGGGTTGTCGCAGAACCTGTTGAGCCGCGGGCTCGGGTTCGGCAGCCGCGGTGCCGCGGTGACGTCGTTCATCTACGCCGTCAACTACATCTACTACTTCCTGTTCGAGGGCACGATCGTCTCGCACGCGATCGCGTACGAGTTCCACGTGCGGATCAACTCGATCGGCGGCATCGCCATCTTCGCCGTCGTCGGGCTGTTGACGCTGGCGTTCGTCTGGCGTGGCATGCACGCGATGAGCTTCCTGCAGACGTGGGGTTTCCCGATCTTCGTCATCCTGCTGGTCTGGGCGCTCTGGCAACTGGGTACCGCGCACGACGCCGTCGGCCCGTCCGGCTGGCACGCCACGATCCCGTTCGGTGCGGCGGCGATGTGGAACGCGTTCAGCTTCGCGAACGGGCAGATGATCTTCCAGGGCCTGATGGCCACGGACTACGGACGTTTCGCGGCGCGTGAGATCAGGTACCGCGGCACGGCGTCCATCATGCTCGGCGAGCTGGTGCCGATGTTCACGGTGATCTTCCTCGGCGTGTTCATCGGCGCGACGACGCTGGCGGAGCTCGGCCACGGCGGCCAGGCGTCCGCACAGGACCCGGGCTTCATGTTCGTGCACCTGATGGGCTTCGTCGGGGTGCTGTTCGTGCTGATCACGCAGATCCGCATCAACGTGATGAACCTGTACTCCGGGTCGATCGCGCTCGCGAGCGGCTTCGACGTCGCCGCGCACTTCCGGCCGGGACGGCCGTGGTGGATGTTCCTGGTCTGGTTCTTCGGCGTCGTCTTCTACGCGTTCAACGTGATCAACAGCCTCGGCACGTTCCTCGCCGTCACGGGCGTGCTGACGAACACCTGGGTGCTCATCATCCTCGCCGACTACTTCGTCTGCCGGCGGTGGCTGCGGCTCGCGCCCGCCGAGAACATCGCGTTCCGCGAGGACGAGGTGCGGACGTGGAACCCGTGCGGCCTGATCTCGCTGGGCACGGCCGTCGTGGTCGGCGCGCTCGGCATCGCCGGTGTGTACCCGATCTACTACGCGTCGTTCGTGGCGATGATCCTGGGCCCGATCCTGCACGTCGCCCTGACCGCGGCGACGAAGGGCCGCTACTACCGCGTCGGCGAGACGGTACAGGGAGCCGACCACTCCCGCGCCGCCCGGTCCCGGGCCATGTAAACCATGCCGGTGGTGGCTTTACA
>DASUWX010000217.1:0-83332 GCA_036378185.1 Streptosporangiales bacterium
GTCGATCACGTTAACGTGATCGACGGGCGCCCGTCCGGCTGCTATCTCAGCCCGGGCGGACGGCGCCGCTGTAGTTGGCCGAGTAGTAGCTGCTGTTGATGTCCGCGTACTTCACGACGTCGCCGCTGGACGGTGCCGCGATCATCTTGCCGCCGCCGACGTAGAGCCCGACGTGGGAGATCGGGTGGTAGAAGAAGACGAGGTCGCCCGGCTTCAGCTGTGACTTCGCGACGTGCGGCCCGCCGGTGGCGTACTGCTGCGACGACGAGTGCGGCAGCGAGACGCCCGCCTGGCGCCAGGAGGCCATGGTCAGGCCCGAGCAGTCGTACGAGCCGGGACCGTCCGCGCCCCACTGGTACGGCTTGCCGAGCTGGGCCTGGGCGAAGTCGATGACCTTCGCCACCTTGCCGCTCACGGGCGGCAGGTTGCCGGGCGCCGGCGTCGTCTGCCGGGTCGTGTCGCGGCTCGCCCGCTGCGTGGTGCGGTCGTTCGCCTGCTGCTGCGCCTGCTGGGCGGCGCGGTCCCTCGCCTGCTGCCTGGCCCGCTGTGCCGCCTGGGCCTTGAGCTGCGTGAGCAGCTTGTTCTGCTTCGCCAGGGCCGACAGGATCGTCGTGCGGGTGTGCCCGATGTGCGTGGTGATCTTCCGCTGGGCCGTCAGCGCCCTGGTCGCCGCGGCCCGTTCGGTGGCGAGCTGCTTCGACGCCTTCGAGAAGGCCGCGATCTGCCGCCTGTCCTGCTCGGAGAGCAGTTCCAGGCTCGAGGTCTTGTCGAGGAAGTCCTGGGGGGACTGCGCGGAGACGAGCGCCGCGAGGTCGGCGGGGCCGCCCATGTACGCCGACGTGGCGAGCGCCGAGATCTTCTTGCGCATCCGTTCGACGTCCGCCTGCTGTGCCCTGACCCGCTCCGCCACGGCGTCGGACCGCCGCTGCGCGGCGGCGAGACGGATCCTCGCGACGTCGTACTGCTCGGCGAGGACGGCCACCTTCCGGCCGAGGGCGTCCGCCTTGCGCTGGACGGCCTGCAGGTCCTGCTTTGGGCTCGCCGCCGCCGCGCCGGGCGCGGTGGCGGCCACGAGGGCCAGGGCGAGTGCGGCGACCAGGATCCGCAACGCCGAACGGGCACGGGCAGGGGTACCGATGACAGGGGGCACGGGGCGATCCCTCACTCGTCACGCCTACCGGCTCGCGACCTTCGGGCGTCGCACTCCGGCCCCGCCGCCGGCGATAGGGGCGTCCGGTGACGGATCGGCGGGCCGGCCGTGCCGCCCGGGGCAGGCGACATGATGACGGTCCGGCCTGACTCAGCACCGTAGTAACCGTTTCGTGATCTGGTCAACGAATCGGACGAAACCGCCGAATCGGTAGTTACCGTCCGTAGACAGCTTGCGGGGAATGTCCCGGAGCGTCAGTCGGCAGGCCGGGCCCCGGTCCGCACCAGGACCTGGGCGGCGAGCTGGCAGCCCGCGGCCAGCGCCTCGGCCGGGCGGGCGCCGGCGCGCCAGCGGGCCAGCATGCCCGCGCAGAACGCGTCACCCGCGCCGGTGAGGTCGACGACCTTCACCCGCGGCGCGTCGACGTGCACCGGGTTCTCGCCCGCGGTGCACCAGACCGCACCGTGGGCCCCGTCCTTGACGACCACGTGCTGGAAGTACTTGGTGAGCGCCCGGGCCGCGCCGAACGGGTCGTGCTCGCCGGAGAGGAACCGCGACTCCTCCTTGTTGGCCAGCAGCAGCGTGGCGCCGGACACGTACGAGAGGAACGCGTCGCCGCCCAGGCGCTCCAAGAGGGTGGCCGACGCCGCGTCAACCGAGCAGGACAGGCCGCGTTCGACGGCGTACCGCAGTGCCGTGAGCGCGCCGTCCCGCCCGCCGTCGTGGAAGATCGGGTAGCCGGAGACGTGGACGTGCACGTCGCCGCCGAACAGGTGCGCCGGCACGTCCTCGGGCGACAACGCTGCGTTGGCCCCGGGATCCGGGAACACGCTGCGTTCGCCCGTCGGGCTGACGAGCACCACGCAGGTGCCGGTGGGCCGGGTCTGGTCCATGATCACGCGGGAGTCGATGCCGTAGCCCAGCAGCTCCATCTCCCGGGTCCGGCCGACGACGTCCGGGCCCCGGCGGCCGACGTAGACGACGTCCTCGCCCTGCCGGCCGAGCCACGCGGCCACGTTCGCGCCCGACCCGCCCCCGTAGCTGTCGACCTTGGTGGGGGTGTCGGTTCCCAGGGTGATCGGTCCCATGACTCTGGCGACGACGTCGGTCATCAGGTCACCGACGACGATGAACCTGCCCATGCGCACTCCGTATCCGGGGTGTGTCCGTCCGGGGACAGAAACTAGCGCATCCCTAAGCCGCTATCGGGTGTGGGTTCTCGACCGGGGCCACGGCGTAGCCCGTGACCTCGCCGTAGATCTCCTCGAACCGCCGCAGGGAACGCGACTCCTCGTGCTCGCTCGCGATCGCGAGGCTCTGCGCGCCCATCCGCCTGCGCAGGTCGTCGTCGGCCAGGATCGCGGCCACATGCCGCCCCAGCTCGGCCACGTCGCGCGGCTCGTGCAGGAACCCGTTGCGGCCGTCCTGGCACAGGTGCGGCAGCGCCATCGCGTCCGCCGCGACCACGGGACGCCCGGTCGCCATCGCCTCCAGCGTCACCAGGCTCTGCAGCTCGGCCGTTCCCGGCATGCAGAACACGTCGGCCGTCGAGTACAGGGCGGGCAGGTCGGCGTCGGGCACGAAGCCGAGGAACCGCACGTGCTGGCCGACGCCGCGTGCCGCCGCCCGCCGCCCGAGCGCGTCCCGCAGGTTCCCCTTGCCGGCGACCACGAGCTCCGCGTCGACCTTCTCCCGGATCGCGGGCAGCGCGTCGACGATGTCCTCGATGTGCTTCTCGGCGTCGAGCCGGCCGACGAACAGGATCCGCTTGGTGTCGCCGGTGCGGGACGCGACCGGTTGCTCACGGAACCGGCGCAGGTCGATGCCGCACGACACCGCCTCGATCCGCTTGCCGATGCCGGACGCCGCCACGAGCTGCGCGGCCGTCGGCGTCGGCGTGGTGACCGCGGCCGCGGGACGGAACACCCGGGCGAGGTCGCGCCACGCGAGCCTGGTCACCAGGCGAGCCACGGGCGCCGGCAACGGCAGGTACGGCAGCAGGTTCTCGGGCATGAAGTGGTTCGTCGCGACCAGCGGCAGGCCGCGCCGGCCGGCCAGCCGGCACAGGGTGCGGCCGACGAGGAAGTGGTTCTGCACGTGGACGACGTCGGGACGCACCTCGGCGAGGACATGGGCCACGTCGGCGCGTGCGTACACCGGGGAGGCGACGCGGAAGTCGCGGACGAACGGCGTGCGCATCGACCGCACCCGGTGCACGTGGACGCCCCCGTCCATCTCCACGGCCGCGTCGCCGTCCGCGGACGGGCAGGCGACGTGCACCTCGTGACCCCGTGCGGCGAGACCCTGCGCGAGCCTGCGGGTGAAGTAAGCGGCGCCGTTGACGTGCGGCAGATAGGTGTCGGCGCCGATCAGGATGCGCAGCCCGCGCGCGCCGCCGGAACCGGCCGGCAGGCGGCGGACCGCGGCATGGTCGAACCCGCGCGGGAACCGGCGGCTGAGCAGCGCGACGCCGGCGACGACGAGCAGCCCGGCCGCCACCGCGACCGGCCGGCTGGCCAGGTGCGCGGGCTGGTGCAGCAGCGTGGCACCGCCGATCACGGCGGCGATCGGGTCGACCACGGTGACGACGGCGACCGCGAGGCCGAGCCGTCCGGTCTGGTACGCCGACTGCTCCATGAGCAGTCCGCCCGCGGCCACCGCGACCGTCGCGAGGGTCAGCCAGCTCGCGATCGAGGCGATGCCGCCCGTCGCGACCGCGTGCGTCAGCGGCCGCACGAGGGCGGAGGTGATGCCGAACGAGATGCCCGCGCCGACGGCGAGGACGATGGTGCGCGCGGGGCCGGTCATCCGCCGGACGACGAGCGCGGCGACGGCCAGCAGCGCCGCGAGCACCCCGGCGATCGGTGCCACGTCGAGGAGCGAGAGCACGGGTGCGCCGTGCGGTGCACGGATGGTCGTCATCAGCAGCGCGAGACCCGAGGTGACGACGCCGGCGCCGACGAGCTCGCCGCCGCGCGGGCGCCGCCGGCGCAGCAACGCGCCCGCGGGCACGGCCAGCGCGATCGTCATCACGCCGATCGGCTGGACGAGTGCGAGCGGAGCGAGCGACAGCGCGGCGACGTGCAGGGCGCAGCCGGTGCCGTTGGCGAGCACGCCGGCGAGCCAGCGCGGCCGCCGGGCGAGTTCGAGCAGCAGCCTCGGCCGCAGCCGGCCGGTCGGCGTCGTCGCGGAAGCCTGCTGGTGCTGGAGCGCGGCTCCGGCGGCGTAGCAGGCCGCGCCGATCAGAGCCAGGACGATGGCCAACGCTGAGTGGGCGGTCACGAAGCGTTCCTCTCGGTGTCGATTGATCGCGAACGTCGGATTCAGCTTCGTTTCGGAGGTGCTCGGCGGCCATGGCGTGAGCGCCCCAATCGGGGGTGGGGTTTTCCCTACTCGGCATCGGTGGTCTTCCGGATGTCCGCGTCCACCCTGCTCTTCTAAGGTGAAGGCGACCGGTCCGACGGATGAAGGGCGTGCGATGGCGGCACCGTGGGCCGATGCTGCCGATCCCGAGTGGTGGCGCAGGCAGCTCCCGACGCTGCTGCGCGCACCGATCCGCGCGCAGACCTGGATCCGGACCGCGCACGTCCTCTCCGGTGTCGTGCTCGGCCTGGTGTACTTCGCGGTCGTCGTCCCGCTGGTGTTGATCGCCCTCGTCACCACGCCGGTGCTGTTCGTCGGCATGCCGATGCTGTGGCTCACCCTCGCCGTCGCGCGCGCGTTCGCGCACGTGGAACGCGCCCGGCTGCGCAGGTTCACCGGTGTGGACGTGGAGCCGAGCCCGCGTGAGGAGGGCGTGCTGCGTTCGCCGTTCACGTTGCTGCGGTCGAGGAACCGGTGGCGGGAGATCGCCTACTGCGCGGTGCGGTTGCCGATCAGCCTCCTCGGCGGGCTGCTCGTGCTCGGTAGCTGGGTACTCGGCATCGGGCTGATCGTCGCGTTCGTGATCGGACCGTTCCGGGGCACGCAGGACTTCACGGGATTCGTGGAGTGGTTGCTCAGCGCCGTCGCCGGCGGCGCGCTCGTCATCACGGTGCCCTGGCTGGCGAGGGCCGCCGTGTACGTCGACGTCACGCTGGTGCGCATGCTGCTCGGCCCGAGCGAGAGCGAACGCCTGGCAGCAGAGGTCAGCACACTGCGCACGACGCGCGCCGAGGTCGTCGACGCGGCCGACGCGGAACGCCGCAGGATCGAACGCGACCTGCACGACGGTGCGCAGCAGCGGCTGGTGGCGCTGGCGATGGACCTCGGCGTCGCGCGGGCGAGCTTCGAGCGCGACCCCGACAACGCACGCCGTCTTGTGGTGAAGGCGCACGAGGAGGCCAAGTCCGCGCTGGCCGACCTCCGCGAGCTGGTCCGCGGCATCCACCCAGCGGTCCTGACCGACCGCGGGCTCGACGCGGCACTGTCCGCGCTCGCGGCCCGCTGTCCCGTGCCGGTCGAGGTCCGGGTCGCGCCGGGGGAACGGGCCGAGGTGGCGATCGAGGCGGCGGCCTACTTCGTCGTGGCGGAGGCGTTGACGAACGTGGCCCGCCATGCCCGGGCGGGACGGGTGCTGGTGGACGTCGCCAGGGACGGCGACCGGCTCGGCGTCGTGGTCGAGGACGACGGCGTGGGCGGTGCGGACGCCGGCGGCGGTACCGGGCTCGCGGGCCTGGAACGCAGGGTCGCGGCGCTCGACGGTACCTTCACCGTCGTCAGCCCGGCAGGGGGACCGACGAGGATCGAGGCGGTGTTCCCGTGCGCGTAGTCATCGCCGAGGACTCGGTGCTGTTGCGCGAGGGCCTGGTACAGCTGTTGGGGAACGCGGGCTACGACGTGACCGCCGTGCCGGACGCCGACCTGCTGCTGCGCACCGTCGAGGCGGACCCGCCGGACGCCGTCGTCGCCGACGTCCGGATGCCCCCGACGCACACCGACGAGGGCCTGCGTGCGGCGCTGCTGATCCGGCACAACCACCCGGGCGTCGCGGTGCTGGTGCTGTCGCAGTACGTGGAGGAGCGGTACGCCGTCGACCTGATCGCCGGCGACACCCGCGGCGTCGGGTACCTGCTGAAGGACCGGGTCGCCGACGTCGAGGAGTTCCTCGCGGCCCTCGCGCGGGTGATCGACGGCGGCACCGCGCTCGACCCCGAGGTGGTGGCGCAGCTGCTGGTCCGCAGCCGGCGCACCGACCCGCTCGGGATGCTGTCGGCGCGCGAGCGCGAGGTGCTCGGGCTGATGGCCGAGGGCCGGTCGAACAGCGGGATCGCCGACGTGCTCGTGGTGAGCCAGGGCGCCGTCGAGAAGCACATCAGCAGCATCTTCGGCAAGCTCGGCCTGCCGCCGGACGAGCAGGACCACCGCCGCGTGCTCGCCGTCCTGCGCTACGTCCGCTCCTGAGCGTCCCCGACCGGCCACGGGGCGTCCGGGTAGGGTCGTCCACATTCTCGCGGCGTCCGCCGCGAGTGGGCTCCGCAGGTGCCAGGATGGGGGACATGACGACGCGCACGCTGGACGACCTGCGCACCGAGGTGGAGCGGTGCGGCTACTTCCCCGAGCTCGTGGTGCACGAGGTGGAGTCCGCGCTCTCCGGCGAGACGGCGCGCGAGTGGGTCGTCCATCACGAGGCCACCTTCGACGCGGAGATGGAGGTGCGTCGGCACGTCTCGGTGCTCGTGCTGACCGAGACCCGGCTGCTCGTCCTGCACACCGACGACCATCCCGCGAACGACGCGGTACCGCGGCCGCACGCGTCCACCAGCGTCGAGGTGGTGCCGACCAGGAGCGTGTCGTCGGTGCTGCTCAGCTCGGTGATCGCCGACCCGGCGAAGTACGTGCCCGGCCAGCTGCCGGCCGAGGCGACGATGACGGTCGGCTGGGGCGTGGTCGGCCGTGTCGATCTCGAGCCGGCCGGCTGCAGCGACGAGAACTGCGACGCCGACCACGGCTACACCGGGTCGGTCACCTCGGACGACCTGACCATCCGGGTCAGCGCCGCGGCCGACGGCGACGCGGCGGTGGCGCGGTTGCTCTCGTTCGCCGCCGCGCTGTCGGCGGCCACGACTCGGACGACGTGACGGTGCGGGCGGGGGGCGGGCGCGCGGGTACGCACGTGCCCGCGCCGGTCGTCCCGCGCTACGGAGAGGCGACGCTGGCCGAGCTCTTCCCCTCGGTCCTGGCGGCGCTCGGGGTGCCCGGGGAGCGGAACGTGCTGCGCCTCGCCACGGCCGACCGCGGCTGCGTGCTGCTGGTCGACGGGCTGGGCCGCGCGCTGCTGCGCGCGTACGCCGAGGAGGCGCCGTACCTCGCGTCCCTGCGCGACGCCACGCCGATCACGTCCTGCGCCCCGTCCACGACACCGACCAGCATCACGTCGTTCGGCACCGGGCTCTCGCCCGGGCAGCACGGCGTGCTGGGGTTCAAGGTCCGGGTGCCGGGGGAGTTGCGGCTGCTGAACCACCTGCACTGGTCGGACCGCGTCGACCCGGTCGCCTGGCAGCCGCATCCCACCGTGTTCGGCCGCGCGACCGCGGCGGGCCTGCCGGCGTTCTTCGTCGGGCCGGAGGCGTTCCGCACCAGCGGGCTCACCGTCGCGGCCAGCCGCGGTGCGTCCTATGTCGGCGCCGAGTCGGCGCGTGAGCTGGCCGAGGCCACCGGTGCCGCGCTCGCGCGCGTCGACCGCGGTGTCGCCTACGTGTACTGGGCCGGGGTGGACGTGAACGGCCACGTGCACGGCACCGGCTCCGAGCCGTGGCGGGCGGCGCTGCGGGAGGTCGACGAGCTGGTGCGGGCGCTGGTCGAGCGGCTGCCGCGCGAGGCGTCGTTGTGGGTGACCGCAGACCACGGCATGGTGGACGTGCCCGAGGAGGGCAAGGTCGACGCCGAGGTCGTCCCGGCGCTCGCCGACGACGTCCTGCTGCTCGGCGGCGAGCCGCGGTTCCGGCACGTGTACGCGCGCGGCGGTGCGGCCGACGACGTGCTGGCGGCGTGGCGCGAGGAGCTCGCCGGCCGGGCCTGGGTGGTCTCGCGCGAGGAGGCGATCGGCAACGGCTGGTTCGGCCCGTCCGTCGACCGTTCGCTGCTGCCGCGCATCGGCGACGTGCTCGCGGTCGCCCAGGGTCCCACCGCGGTCGTCGCACCGCGCTGGGAACCGCAGACGGCGACCATGGTCGGCTACCACGGGTCGCTGACCCGTGCGGAGTTGGAGATCCCGCTGAAGGAGGTCCGGGTCCCGTGACCGGTAGCCCACTCGTGCAACCCGCCGAGCTGGCGGACGCGCTGCGTTCCGCGGAGCCGCCCACACTGCTCGACGTGCGCTGGTGGCTCGGTGGGCCGCCAGGCGTCGACGCGTACCGCGCGGGACACCTGCCCGGAGCCGTGTTCGTCGACCTCGAGACCGCGCTTTCCGGGCCGCCCGGGCCGGGTGGCCGTCATCCGCTGCCGAGCGCGGCCGACTTCACGGCCGCGATGCGCCGCTGCGGGGTGTTCCGCGAGCGCCCGGTGGTCGTGTACGACGACGGCGACGCGTTGCCGGCGGCGCGCGCGTGGTGGTGTCTCACCTACTTCGGCCACCCGGACGTCCGGCTGCTCGACGGCGGCTTCCGGGCGTGGCAGCGCGCCGGGCTGCCGGTGACGGAGGACCTCCCGCACCTGGTCGTCGGCGACTTCGCCGCCGAGCCCGGGCAGCTGGACGTCCTGGACGCCGACGGGGCCGCGGCGCTGGCGCGCGACGGGCTGCTGCTCGACGTGCGCACGCCGGAGCGCTACCGCGGGGAGCACGAGCCGATCGACCCGGTCGCCGGTCACATACCGGGTGCGGTCAACGTCCCCGCAACGGCCAACCGGCTCGACGACGGCCGGTTCCGTGAGCCGGCGCAGCTGCGTGCGGCGTTCGCGGAGGCGGGCGTCGACGGCGACACGGCGGTGGGCGCGTATTGCGGATCGGGCGTGACGGCGGCACAGGAGGTGCTGGCGCTACGGCTGGCCGGCGTGCCGGCCGCGCTCTACGTGGGTTCGTGGTCGGACTGGGTCGGCGACCCGTCCCGTCCGGTGGCCACCGGCGATTCGCCGGGCTGACCCCGCGCCCCGCACCTCGCAGCCGTCGCCTCCGCCCACGCACTTCTCGGAATGATCACGTGATGTAGGTGATTTTCGTGATCACTCGGCGAGTCCGACCTTCCCTCGGCGTGTTCGGGCCGGGAAGGTCAGACTCGCCACGGGGAGTCCGTCCCCGACTTCGGTACGGACGTCAGTGGGCGTAGCGGATGATCGTGAGCAGGATGTTCAGGACGCCGACGACGATGGCCAGGATCCAGGCCACCTTGGGCAGCGTGTCCGACTGACCGTACTCACGGGCCTTGGACTGCCCGATCAGGCCGAGCACGATGCCGGCCGGCCAGCACAGGATGGCGCAGACGATGCCGACGATGCCGAGGACCTTCGGCGTGTTGTTCTCCTGCTGCGGGGCGCCGTAGCCTCCGGTGCCGTATCCGCCGCTCGGGTCGGACGGCGGCGGGTAGTCGCCGGGGGTGGTCATGGCATGTCCTCCTTGGTTGGTGGGTGATGGCGTGCTGCGCTCTCGGTCAGGAGAGCAGGCCGAATCTGGACAGTTGCCAGATCTCGGACCCGAAAAGCAGGGCAACGCAGATTAGTACACGGACGCGCCCGCTGAGCGCGTCCCACCGCCGGAGCGCTCCGGTGAGCGGTGCGGTGGCGATGACCGCGGTGACGATCACCACGAACGGGTTCGCCGCGAGGGCGCCGACGACGTCGAGATGACCCGCGTGGACGGCGGCGGTCGTGGTGCCGCAGAACGGGCACGGGATACCGGTGTACTGGCGGAGTATGCACAGGGTGGACGGCCGCCAGGGCAGGTGCAGGTTGGCCAGGAACACGGCGAGGACGCCGAGCCCGCCCAGCCGCACCGCGGTGCGGAGGAGCCTGTCGTGAAGTGGCCGTCTCGCCCATGCCCGGCGTACGCGACGAGCCGGTTGGCTGACCGTCGTCATGGCTCCCCTCGCGTCCCGCACCCGAGCGACAGCATCGTTGCCGCTGGTGACCTTCCGGTCAAGTACCGGTAAAGGTCGTGGCGTGTTCACTCGCCGGCGCCGAAACAGACGAAGCCGAGCGTTCCCGTGCTCGCCTCGGTCTCTGCGAGTGCTCGTCCCGGGGGAGTCCCGGCCGCCAGCCTGCGGTGCAGTCCGTTCATCAGCGTCCTCGTCTGGTCGTCGGCGACCGGTGTGACGCTCGCGATGAGGGTCGCCGTTCCCAGCGAGAAGAACGCGGCCGCGACGCCCTGCAGTTCGTCGCCTGCGTGCACGGCGGACAACGCGGTGTCGCACGCGGAGAGGATGAGCTGGCGCGGTGCGCGTCGCATCCGCTCGAGGTCGTAGACGGTGAGCGGGCCGTCGTGCAGTTCGAGCGCCGAGAACTGCGGGTTGTCGGAGCGGAACGTGCCGTGCGCGGCGATGTGCACGATCGCGGCCCCGTCAAGCGCCCGCATGGCGGCGTCGACGGTGGCGCGTCGCCCGGTCAGCCGGCGCATCCCGGGATGGCGGCGGGCGACGGCGCGCACCTCGGCCTGCGCGTGTTCGAGATCGGGCCCGGCGATCGCGACCGAGCCGGTCGTCCGTGCGCGGGACCGGAGGGCCCGGACGCTGCGCAGCCACATCGTCGCCGACGGCGCGACCGTGACCGTGCGCCCGCGCAACGACGGGAGCGCGGACCAGGGGAGGGCGTGTGCGGTGTCGGTGGGGGTGATGACGAGGTCGCGGTCGCCGATCGCGTCGCGCAGCGGCGCGAAGACGAGCTCGTCGAGGCGGTTGCCGGAATGGGCGACGCCGGCCTCGGCCGCCGCGAGGCTGGCTGCCGAGCCGTGCCGTCGCGCGAGACGGTGCAGCGAGAAGCGCAGCGAGTCCATCTCGGCCGTGACGGCGTCGACGGATCCGAGCTCGTGCATCGCGCATCGTGCGCCGGCGTAGGTCACGGCGACGAGGGAGCCCCGGTGGTTGGTGAGCTCGACGAGCGCCCGGTCGCGCAGCGCGGCCGTGAGCCGGTCGCGGTCGAGCGGCCGGTACGCGCTCGCGCTCGCCGGCCCGGTGACGATCCGGCTCCGATCGCGGATCGCGCGTTCGAGGGCGAGCTGCTCGGCGGCGAGCCCGCGGGTGTCGTCGCCCCGCGCGGCGGCCGCCGCGAGCTCGGACGTGACCCGGCGCAGCTGGGCGAGATCGTCGGCGAGCCTCGCGTCGGTCGGCGGCCGCACGGGCCGGGTGCGCAGGGCGTTCGCGCGCCAGCGCTCGACCCACGTGAGGTAGCGCCAGGCGTCGCCCGCGTCGTGCGTGATCGTGGCGCCCAGGGTGGCCAGTTCCTTGCCCCAGCCCGAGGCGTGGACGCGCAGGTCCGTCGCGCCGAGCGACGCGGCGAACTCGTCGACGGCCCGCAGCCCCGCGCCGGCGGCGGTGAGCGTGCCCCGCTGGTCCCCGTCGATCAGCCGCCGCAGGGCAGTGGCGTACCAGGCGGCCGCACGCACCTCGATCGGTCCCTTGTAGCGTGCCCGCGCCCCGATGTCGAACTCCCGCCGCGCCGTCCGGTCGTCGCCGAGGTCGTGCGCGACCTGCCCGGCGAGCAGATGCGAGTGCACGGCCGCGTTCGCCCACCCGCGCCGCGTGAGCTGGGTGGCCGACCGCTTGAGCTGGGTGAGCAGCGCGCGATCCCGCTCCCCGGCCTCGACCCGGGCCTGGAGCGCCAGATGATCGGCCAACGCCGTCCACCCCGGCCGCCGCTGCCGTCGGAACTCCGTGGCCGCCTCCGTAGCGGTCCTCGCCGCGGCGCGTGCGTCCCCGTCCAGCAGCTGCGCCCGAGCGAGGAGGACCTGTGCCTCGGCCACGTCGACGGCAAACCCGCCCTGGCAGAGCAATTCGCTGGCTCTCTCGAGTGCTTTCCGCCCCTCGCGGAAGAGCCGACCTGAAATGTATGCATCTGCTCGATCCAGCAAGAGCGCTGGGAAGGCTTGGGTACCTGGGCGTAGGAACAGCGCTGCTTCTTCGAGTAGACCAAGAGCCCGCGGGATGTCGCCGGCGCGAAGACTGACAAAGCCGAGATTTTGGCGAGTCTTTCCGCTGAGAACATGAAGGCCGCCCGAGTCCGCAAGCTGCATACAACGACGAAGATCGTCCTCCGCCTCGCGAAACTTCCCTACGTAGCCGAGGGCGGTCGCTCGATTATTCAGTATTAGGCACAACCAATGTACATCGCCGTGCTCTTCGGCGTAGGCAAGTGCCCGACCGTATTCGGCAAGTGCGTCTGCGTACCGGCCTGCGCGGGTGAGGACCAGGCCGGTTTGTGCCCAAAGACGGCTCAGGTCCTGGCCTTTGAGAACTTCTGAGGCGGTCCGGGATTCATCTAGTGCATCCGAAAGCCTTCCGAGGTCCGCGAGAACCACCATGAGGCTTAGGCGTGCTTCCGCAGCGCGGTAGACTTCCCCGTGCTTGTCCGCGACAGCAATGGCCGTGCGAAGTGTCCGCTCAGCGGTGATCGCGTCATTCCGGAGGTTTTGCGCAAGTGCGACCGCCCGTAATGCCACGACACGGGCTTCGGGGCTCAACTGCGGCAAGGAGAGTATGGAGAGGGCTTCGCGTTCCGCAGCTTCGGGGTTGGCCACGACCATTCGCTGGGCGCTCTCGGCCCGAGCAACTAGGTCGCGCTGTGCCGCATCGTTGAGCTGAGGCATCAAGTCGTGAGATCCCGGATAGGCAGTGCCTGACTTGCGGCTCCGGTGGTCAGAGATCCGCCCAACTGGTCGACACTGCTCGCGTGGAGCCCTCGGGGATGCAACGGAAACTGACGGGACCTGCCGGGATTCCTGATGCGCTGAACCGGCCGATATGGTCGGCTTGGACGTTCATCGTTCCGTCCGTCCATCGGACCGTTACCTCGGCTCGGCCAGCGGGTACGAGTTGTCCGAGCACTCGACGGGTGTCACCGTGCTTGGCAACCTCGATTTCTATTGTCAGGTCGTCGGCGTGGAACGTCAGTAGGCGTGGACCAAGGTCTTGACGTGCGCGGACCGTCGAACCCTCCACCAACGAGTCTGCGATGAGTTCGGCAAGTACCGCATCGGGGTCGCGCCACGCCAGGCTGGCCCGCGCGAGGGCTAGCGCTTCTGGTGGAACGGGATCGACTGTCTCGAGGGCCGAACGCAGCTGGGTGAGCAACGCGTCGTCATTCGTCATTATCTTCCCCCTGCAGCAGACGGCGAAGATGGCGAAGGCACCGCCCCCGGGTCGGGCCTACGCTGCCGACAGGCATGCCGAGCTCGACAGCGACCTGCTCGTAACTGGTAAGCGGTGCCATGGCCGTCACCCTGAGGATCCGCTGACACTGCTCCGTAAGTCGTTGAAATGCCAGGTAGACGCCGCGCCGCTCCTCATCAAGCAAGAGTGCCGCCTCCGGTGTTTCGTAGTCGCGGGCGCGCTCGCTGCTGTCCTGCTCGTCGGTAGGCAACTCGCGCGAGATATGTCGACTGACGCGGAGCGACTCGTGACGTGCTGTACGTACGAGCCACCCGGCGACGGCGGCCGGCTCGCGCAGCCGGTCGAGGTTCTCAACAAGCCGCAGCCAGGTGGTCTGGTGCACGTCGGCCGCGTTGTTGTGGTCGAGGCCACACGAACGGGCCACGGCCCAGACAAGCGGCGCGAACCTGTCGATGAGCTGCTGCCAGGCATTCTCGTCACCCTGGGCTGCGAACTTGACCAACGTCGCGTGGTCGGGGTCCTCGACGCGTGAGTATATGGCACCCAAGCGCGCCTCCCACGGGTGACTAGGACGACACCGGTGAGACTACCTGGCACGGCGGGCCTTGAATACGGCGATGCCGAGATCCCGCACATACGGATGCTTGTTCGGGTCGAGAAGCTGCTGGGCGGCGTCCGCCGCATCTGCACCTTGCTTGGCGCAGATTGCCGCGATCGCTCCCGAGACCTGGGCGGTGGCGAATGACGTCCCGCTCCACTGTGCGTACCCGAGGAAAAGGTCGGGGTCGTGCGAGTCACCCTTGCCCTCCGGGCCGTTGAACCAGAGGTAGCTGCTCGTCACGTCCTCGCCGGACGCGCAGGCGTCGACCCACCATCCACGGTTCGTGAACGATGCGGGCTGATCACCGGAAGCGTTCAGCGCCCCGACGCTGATGACCGACTTGAGCGCCGCCGGCCAGAACGGGCGGGTCGAAGCGCCGTTGCCGGCCGCGGCGACGACAGCGACCTTGGGGCCGAGTGCATGGATGGCCTCGGCGAGCAGCGGCGATGGACGATCGTCATGGGTATAGCCGCCGAGCGAGAGGTTGATGACATCGACACGCGCGGCACCTTTCGACTGAAGCCCGATGAGTGCGCGGATGAGGTCGGCCTCGTCGGTGATCCCGTCGCTCGAGAGGACTCGCACCGACTCGACCGCGGTACTCGGTGCCCGCTGAAGGAGCAGGCCTGTGATGAAAGTGCCGTGGCCCGCCTGGTTGTCGAGCTCGAAGTCGACGTTGGTGTCGGCGATTTCAGCGTTCGACGGACCGCAGGCGTCGAACCAGGAGCGTTTGACGAACCACGGATGGGCGGAGATACCGGTGTCCAGCACTGCGGCACTGGGCTCGCGAACGATCGTGCCCGCAGACCGGGGCGGACGTGGATTCCGCGGTGGACGAGATGGCGGCGCACTGGGACCACCTTGGTAACCCGGCTCGCCCGAGTAGAGGGCGTTCACGGCGACTCTTGCGTGGGGCTCGAGGTCGGAGGCCGCCTCGCGGATGTCGACCTTGGCGCGGCGCTTGAGGCGGACCTTGACGATGCCGGCGCTGCGGATCTGCTCGGTGCCGTCCACCCACTTGCCGAGGCGGTCGTTGACGACCGTGGTGTGGCGGCGGGCGCAGAGGAGCTCGTCCTTGCGGGCGAGAGCGCGGCCGTCGTCGTCGAGGATGATCGCGTCGTGTCTGGCGCAGATGCGGTCGATACGGGATTCGGGGTTGGTCATCGGTCGTTCCTTCCGCGTGCGGCTCGCCATTGTCGACCTTCGCAACCTTCTGCACAGTGTGCGGGGGCCGTGCGCCCCCGTGGGCACGGCCCCCGCCGATTTCCCGGTCCTGCGGTGCACCCTCGCCGGTGCGAACCCCCGGTGCACTGCACAGCCCCCTACCGGATGAGCGGCCGTCTCGAGGCGATCGGACCGCGTCACCCGTACAGAGTCCACGACGCCCGCCCAGATACCTCGGTGGGCAAGTTGATCTCCGAGTACGACGATCAGTGGCGGCGGCGTGCCGAGTTGTGATGGCCCACCTCGACGACTCCGTTCCGGGATGACGCCGCCGCCCGGGCGGACCGCATAGGCTCGGTGCATGGTCAGCCCGTTGCGCGCGCCGGCGAACCCCGTGTCCCGACGGGCCATCGCCCAGTGGGTCCTGGAAGGGCTCGTGCAGTTCGCGGTCCTGCTGGCCGTCGGCCTGCTCGTCGCGTGGTGGGACCCGGGCTTCACGCCGGACGCCGTCTCGCGCTGGCGGTGGGTGCTGCCGGTCGCGCTCGGCCTGGTCGGGCTGGTCTTCGTCGTGGTCGAGCCGGCGTGGCGGTACCGCGTGCACCGGTGGGAGGTCACCGAGGACGTAGTGTTCACCCGCACCGGGTGGCTGACCCGCGAGTGGCGGGTCGTGCCGGTGAGCCGGATCCAGACCGTCGACACCCACCGCGGTGTGCTGCAGCGGATGTTCGGCCTGGCGACGCTCGTCGTGCAGACCGCGTCGCACGCGGGGTCGAGCCACGTCGTCGGGCTGCCCGCGGAGCTCGCGGTCCGGCTCTCGTTCGACCTCGCGCACCGGGCCAACCTGCTCGAGGACGACGCGACGTGACCGAGCAGACGGGGCAGCCGGGCCCGATCCAGCAGCCGGGCCCGATCCAGCAGCCGGGCCCGACCTGGCAGCCGGGCCCGACGGGGGAGCCGGCCCGGCAGGGGGAGCCGGCGGAGCCGGTGCTCGCCGCCCGCCGGCTGAGCCCACGCAGCCTGGTGGTCGACCCGATCCGGCACCTCGGCCGGTTCCTGATCCCGTTCGCCGCGGCGTTCCTGCTCTCCGGCCACTTCACCATCGACCGGGCGGCGTACTACGGCTTCGCCGGCGGCGCCTTCGCCGTGGTCTACGCCGTCCTCCGCTGGGTCATGTTCCGGTACACCGTCCACCCGAACCGCCTGGACATCACGTCGGGTCTGCTCGCCAGGCGCACCCGCTCCATCCCCCTCGACCGGGTGCGGGGCGTCGACCTCACCGCGTCACCGCTGCACCGGATGATGGGCATCGTCGTCGTCCGGGTGGACGCCGCCGCCGGTGGCCGCAGCCGCAAGGACGAAGGGGTGCTCGACGCCGTGAGCGCGGCGGACGGCGCCGCGTTGCGGAGGATGCTGCTGGCCCGGCGGGACGCCGCCGCGCCGGCGCCGGTGGGCGCGGTGCAGCCCGCGGTGGCGGACGCCCCGGGCGAGCTCGACGAACAGGGCGTCGTGGTCGCCCGCGTGCGACCGGCATGGTTCCTGTACGCACCACTGACCGGCGCCTACCTGTTCGCCCCGCTCGCCGTGCTCGGCACCGTGTGGGGCTGGGTGAACCAGAACGGTGTGCTCGACCGCAGGCAGGTCGAGGGGGCGGCGAACTTCGTCGTCACCGACCCGTGGCTGGTCGGCGTCGTCGGCGTGCTCGCACTGCTCATCGCGATGCCGCTGGCGTCGACGGCGATGAGCGCGGTGCTGAACTGGAACTTCACCGTCCGGGAGACGGCATCCGCGCTCCAGCTCGAACGCGGCCTGCTCACCCGCAGGCACGTGACGCTCGAACGCCGCCGGTTGCGCGGCTGGGAGCTGGTCGAGGCCCTGCTGGCCCGTACGGCCCGTGCTGGCCGGCTGCGTGCGCTGGTCACCGGGCTGGGCACCGAGGCGCACGGCTCGCGCGCCGAGCTGCTCCCCGTCGCTCCCGTCGCCGAGGCACGGCGGCTCGCGACGGACGCCGTCGGGGCACAGCCGCGCGAGCTGCGTCGCCACCCGCGGGCCGCGAGACGCCGCCGGTTGGTCCGGGCGGTCGCCCCGTGGTTCGTGCTGGCGGTGCTCGCGTTCGCCGCGGACCTGCCGGCCGCAGGCGTCCCGCTGCTCGTCCTCGCCGCGCTCGGCGTGCCGCTCGCGCTCGACCGGTACCGGTCGCTCGGCCACGGCTACGACGGTGCGCGGGTCAGCGTCCGGATCGGGTCGTGGTCACGCCGCACCGTGGTGCTCGAACGCCGCGCCGTCGTCGGGTGGCAGGTGCGGCAGACGCTGTTCCAGCGGCGCCAGGGACTCGCCACGCTCGTCGTCGGCGTGGGCGCCGGGCGCGGCGGCTACCACGCGGTCGACATGGACGCACGGGCCGCGGGGGAGTTCGCGGCGGAGGTGACGCCGCGCTGGGTGAAGCCGTTCCTCGCCGGGTAGCCGGGCTCAGTCCTTCCGGCGGGTGCCGAAGATGATCTCGTCCCAGGACGGCACCGACGCGCGCTTGTTCTTCGCCGACTGGCGCGCGATGCGCAGCGGCTGGGTCGGCTGCTCGGAGTCGTCCTGCTCCTGCTCCTGGTGCTGGGACGGCGGCGGCGCGGGCGCGGCCTGCGGTGCCTCGCCGCCACCACCGGCGACCGCGGCCAGGCGGGGCCGCTCGACGAACTCCGCGACCTCGGGTTCCGGCGTCAGCGTGCCGGTCGCGCTGACCAGGGCGGCCGCCTCGTCGTCGACCGGGCGGACGTGCCGGGCCGACATGTCGTAGATCCACTCGGCCGTGCCGGTGCGGTTGGCCAGCTTGTAGTGCAGCCGGACCTTCCAGGTGCCGTCCTCGCGGCGCCAGGAGTCCCAGTCGAGGTCGTCGGGGTGGACGCCGCGCGTCTGCAACCGCTGCCGGACGAGCTCGCCGAGCTCGCCGTGCGGGCCCGACTCGCCGGGACGCCGGACCGTCGTGCGCTGCGCGAGCTCCGCGACGTGCATCCGCTCCCGGATCACCGGATTGGCGAACGCCTCGATCTTCGCCAGCGACAGACCGGCCGCCTTGGCGACCTCCTCGGGGGTCTGGCCGGAACGGATACGGGCCTGGATCTCTTTCGGACGCACCGTGCTCTCCTGATGGGTCTCGAGCTGCCCGGGACGCACGGTCTCGTCCCGGACGGCGGCGCGGAGCCGCGCGTCCAGCGGCACGCGGAATACGGCACCCGTGGCATCGGTGGCAGCGAACAGAAGGTGGTCGCCTTCGTCACTGACCCCGACGAGGCGCAACTCCTGCATGCTCGGCCTCCGGCGGCACTCGACTACACCAGAAGTTTCTCTTCCGCCACGGACGCTGGCCACGACCGCAGACGGCGAGTCGCGAACTGGACCCGGAGTTGGTCATGATGTGGAGGCGGCACGATGAGAAGGTGTCGTCGACGGATCACTCTCGGTGTGGAAGGATCTTCGAGGCTGTGCGTGGCGGGCTCCCGGTGGCGCGGCTGCGACTGGCGGTGATCACCGCCGTCGCGTGCATGGTCACCGCGGTGATGGGTGTCGTCGCGCTCGTGAGCGGCGTCGGGCCGCTGGACGCGAGCGGCGCCGCGGAGACGGCCACGCCGAGCGGGACGCCGACGCGCGGCGACGGCAGTACGCCGTCGGTCGGCTCCGGCCCGCAGGTCACGCCGTTGCGGCGCGTGGTCGCGCCCGACGTGATCGTCGTGTCGCACCGCACCATCGCGCCGGAGACGGCGCACCGGGTGGCGCGGCTGCACGCCGTCGCCGAGACGGTGCAGGTGGAGGCGGGTTCGGTCGAGGTCGGCAGCGGCAGGGCGACCCTGCTCGGCGTCGACCCGTCCACGTTCCGCGCCTGGACGCCGCTGGCGTCCGCCCAGTCCGACGACCTGTGGCGGGCGCTCGCCTACGACCAGCTCGTGCTCACCTTCGACGCCCGGCAGGCGACGAAGCTCACCCTCGGTGACACCTATCCGGTCACGGCCGAACGCGCTCTGCCGCTGCGGCTCGGCGGGGTCGCGGCCCTGGACCTGCCGCACGTCGACGGGCTGGTGACGGCCGCGACCGGCCACGCGCTCGGTCTCGCCGACGGCGCCGCGATGCTGGTCAACGCGCCGGCGGCGAACATCACGAAGCTCACCAGGAGCGTGCGGAAGGTGGTCGGCAAGGACGCGACGGTCGTGCCGCTGCGCGACGAGGTGACGCCGCCGTCGTCGAACACCAGGCCACCGACGGGGCGGCCCACGACCTACCGCGAGCTCTACATGCAGGCGGCCACCAGGTGCCCCGGGCTGTCCTGGACGGTCCTCGCGGCGATCGGGCAGGTGGAGAGCGGGCACGGCCGCAACATGGGCCCGTCGAGCGCCGGCGCGCTCGGCCCGATGCAGTTCCTGCCGTCCACCTGGCGCAGCTACGGCGTGGACGGTGACGGTGACGGCAGGCGGAACATCTGGGATCCCTACGACGCTGTGCCCGCCGCCGCCGACTACCTCTGCAGGAACGGTGCCGGGCGCGGCAGGGCCGGTCTCTACGGCGCGATCTTCGCGTACAACCACTCGGACACCTACGTACGCAACGTCCTGTCGATCGCGGCGGCGTACGCGCGCGGGAGCTGACCGACGGTCACCCCGGTCAGGGTGCTTTGATGGACGGTGTGAGCGATCCCGGCTACGACGCCCTCCTCCTCGTCTCGTTCGGCGGTCCCGAGGGACCCGACGACGTCATGCCGTTCCTGGAGAACGTCACCCGCGGCCGCGGCATCCCGCGCGAGCGGCTGCTGGAGGTCGCCGAGCACTACCACCACTTCGGCGGCGTCAGCCCGATCAACGGCCAGTGCCGCGAGCTGAAGGCCGCGATCGAGGCCGACTTCGCCGCGAACGGGCTCGACCTGCCCGTCTACTGGGGCAACCGGAACTGGCACCCGCTGCTGACCGACACGATGCGCACCATGGCGGCGGACGGCGTCCGGCGCGCACTGGCGTTCGTGACGTCGGCGTACGCGTCGTACTCGGCGTGCCGGGTCTACCAGGAGGACATCGAGCGGGCCCGCGCGGAGGTGGGGGAGCCGGCGCCGGTCGTCGACAAGATCCGCCACTTCTACGACCACCCGGGCTTCGTCGGCCCGATGGTGCGCTCCACCCGGGACGCGCTGCTCCGGCTGCCGGAGGAGGAGCGGGCGGACGCGCGGCTGGTCTTCGTCGCGCACAGCATCCCGACGTCGATGGCCGACGCGAGCGGTCCGGACGGCGGTGCGTACGAGGCCCAGGTCACCGAGACGGCACGGCTGGTGGCCGAGGGCGTCGGGGGGCAGCTGCGGGGTCCGGGGTCGTCCCAGGGGATGCACTGGGACGTCGCCTGGTGCAGTCGTAGCGGGCCGCCGAGCCAGCCCTGGCTGGAGCCGGACATCTGCGACCACCTGACCGTGCTGCACGAGAAGGGCGTGCGGTCGGTGGCGATCGTGCCCGTCGGGTTCGTCTCCGATCACATGGAGGTCATCTTCGACCTCGACACGGAGGCGCTCGCGCACGCCGGCGAGCTCGGCATGCACGCGGTGCGCGTCCCCGCGGCCGGCGTCGCACCGGAGTTCGTCGCGATGGTCCGCGAGTTGGTGCTCGAACGCGTCCGGCCGGCAGCGACGCCGCGCCGCGCGCTCGGCCGGCTCGGCCCGGCCTGGGACACCTGCCCGGCGAACTGCTGCCTGTCCCGCTCCCGCTGACCGGGGCGGCCACCTTCACTCGACGGAGGGCTGCTCTGCCCGGGTCCTGCACCGTGTGAAGTCCCCGTCGATCACGTTCACGTGATCGACAGGGGCCTCGCGAGCCGGGAGTGCGGAGGCCGGCCCGCCCGGCTAGAGGTCGGTGGCCACGAGGTCGTACGTGACGAAGTCGTGGTAGCTGCCGTCGCGCAGCCGCTGCGCCTCACGCTGCCGGCCGGTGCGTACGAAGCCCGCGCGCTCCGCGACCTTCTGTGAGCCGACGTTGCCGGCGCCGGCCCGCAGGTCGATCCGGTGCAGCCCGAGACCGCCGTCGGCCACGGGCGTGAAGGCGTGCCGGCACGCGAGCCGGACCGCCTCGGTCGCGACGCCGAGGCCGCGGGCCTTCGGGTGCACCCAGTAGCCGATCTCGGCACTGCTGCGGTGCGTGATGTCCATCAGGCCGAACGAGCCGACGCACCGGTCGTCGGCGTCCGCCGCGCACCAGTAGACGCCGCGCCCTGCGGCGTGCTCGTCCTCGCGCGACCGGATGTAGCCGAGGGCGGTCTCGGTGGTGTAGGGGTCGGGCAGCTCGGGGAGCCAGGTCCAACTCAGCGGGTCCGTGCAGCCCTCGACGCACGCGTCGGCGTCCGACTCGCGGAACGGCCGCAGCGTGACCGTCTCCCCGCTCAGCACGACGGCACGCAGCCAGGGCTCGACCGGCTGCCTGGGCTCGTCGGCCCGCAGCGACGCGACCCAGTCGTCACGCCGCACGCCACGCTGCATCGTCGAGCCGCGCATCGTGCCCTCCATCCGGAACCCGGCCTTCCACGCCGTGCGCCGCGACGCCCAGTTGCCGACGAACGCCCGCCACCTGAGCACCTCGAGGCCGAGTTGCGCGGGATCAAACGCCCAGTCGGCGACGAGGCGCAGCGCGGCGGTCATCACGCCCCGTCCGCGGGCGGACGGGCGCAGCCCGAACCCGACGTCGGCGGCACCCGTGCCGTCCGGCCGGACGTCGATCGTGCCGAGGAACTCGTCCGTGGCGGGGTCGGCGATCGCGAACGCCAGGAAGGCGAGGTAGCTGTCGGTCCGCCAGCCCTCGGCCACCTGACGGAGGAACTCCTCGGCGTGCCGGCGCTCGTACGGCACGGGGATCGTCGTCCATCGCTGCGACTCCGGGTCGCTGCACTGCTCGACCATGCCGTCGATGTCGTCGTCGCGATGCCGACGCAACCGGACGCTACCGTCGGTCAACTCCACGGGTTCCATGCGCAGATCGTCGCCGAGACGGGGCTCTCCGGCAACGGCAATAGGGGGTACCGTCCATCTCGCCCGCAACGAGCGAAGGAGCCGACGTGCCCGACGAGGTGACCCCGTTCCACGACCTGGACGCCTTCCTCGACCTGCCCCGGGTCAGCGGCCTGGTCCTGTCGCCGGACGGCAGCCGGCTGGTCGCGTCGGTCACCGTGCTGTCCGCGGACCGGAAGAACTACGTCGGCTCGCTCTGGCAGGTCGACCCGGCCGGCGAGCGTCCGGCGCGGCGGCTGACCCGTTCGGAGAAGGGCGAGTCGTCGCCGGTGTTCCTCCCGGACGGGTCGCTGCTGTTCGTGTCCAGGCGCCCCGACCCGGACACCGCCGACTCCGGCGACGACGTGGAGGCAGGCGTCTGGCTGCTGCCCGCGGACGGGGGTGACCCGCGGCAGGTGCTGGGCCGTCCCGGCGGGGTCGGGGACGTCGCGGTCGCGAGGGACTCGGGACGGGTGGTCGTGTCGGCGCCCGTCCTGACCGGCGCCGGCAGCGCGGACGGCCGGGACGCCGAGCTCCGCAGGCAGCGGAAGGACCGCAACGTCTCCGCCGTCCTCCACACGAGTCCCCGGATCCGGTTCTGGGACCAGGACCTCGGGCCGGACGAGACGCACCTGCTCGCCGTCACGGAGCGTCCGGCGGACGGCAGGTGGACGCGGTTGCGCGACCTGACGCCGGGGGCGGGGCACGGCCTGGTCGACCGCTCGACCGACCTGGCCGCGGCCGGTGACGTCGTCGCCGCGGCGTGGAACGTCGACGAACCCCGCGGCGAGCTACGCGGCCAGGTGCGCCTGATCGACGTCGAGACCGGCGAGCACCGGGTGCTGCTGGACTCGCCGGACCACGACTTCGACTCGCCCGTCCTCTCCCCCGACGGCCGCTGGGTCGTGGCCGAGCGCGCCGCCCGGCCGGCGTACGACGAGCCGCCCGACCCGACGCTGGTGATCGTGCCGGTCGAGGGCGGCGAGCCGCGCGACCTGCTGCCCGACCTCGACCGGTTCCCGCACACGCCGGTGTGGTCGCCCGACTCGGCGGCGGTCTTCACCACCTACGACGACCTCGGCCGCGGCCGCGTCGCCCGGGTCGACGTCGAGTCCGGCGCCGTCACCGTGCTCACCGCCGACGACGGCGTCTACTCCTCGCTGTGCGTGTCGCCCGACGGCCGGTACGTGTACGCACTGCGGGCGACCGTCGCCGAGCCGCCAGCGCCCGTGCGACTGGACGCGGCCGAGAAGGACCAGCGGCCGCGGGAGCTGCCCGGGCCCGCCCCGCGCCCGGCGCTGCCCGGCACGCTCACCGAGGTGTTCACCACGGCCGACGACGGCCTGGCCCTGCGCGGCTGGCTGGCGCTCCCCGCGGGCGCGGGCGAGACGGCGCCCGCACCCCTTCTCCTCTGGGTGCACGGCGGGCCGCAGTCGTCCTGGAACCAGTGGCAGTGGCGGTGGAACCCGTGGCTGATGGTGGCGCGCGGGTACGCGGTCCTGCTGCCCGACCCGGCGTTGTCCACCGGCTACGGGATCGAGTTCCACCGGCGCGGTTGGGGCAGATGGGGTGAGCGTCCGTACACCGACCTGATGAGCGTGACGGATGCCACGCTCGCCCGTCCGGACGTCGACCAGACCCGCACCGCGGCGATGGGCGGCTCGTTCGGCGGGTACATGGCGAACTGGATCGCGACGCACACCGACCGGTTCGACGCGATCGTCACGCACGCCGGCCTGTGGGCGCTCGACCAGTTCGGTGCCACCACCGACCTGCCCTCGTACTGGCGCGCCCAGTTCGGCGACCCGCTGGCGAAGCCCGCCCGCTACGCGGACTACTCGCCGCACACGGGGGTGGCCTCGATAACCACGCCGATGCTGGTGATCCACGGCGATCGCGACTATCGGGTGCCGATCGGGGAAGCGTTGCGGCTATGGTCCGACCTGGCGCGGCACGACGTCCCGGCGCAGTTCCTCTACTTCCCCGACGAGAACCACTGGGTGCTCAGCCCAGGAAACGTTGTTGCCTGGTACGAAACCGTGCTAGCGTTCCTCGCCCACCACGTACTCGGCGAGAACTGGGCCAGACCGGCTCGAGTCTGAGGTGTGACGGAGAGCACGTGCCTCACTTGTCCAACTCGCGATACTCAACTGTGCGTGAGCCGGATGATGGTGCACAATCTCTGCGCTGGACCGGGCACAAACCGCAGGTGCCGTGCGTTACACCCTCCGCGCTGGGTTTCCGACCACATATCGGGGAGACGAGATATGGCGACCGACTACGACGCGCCGCGCAAGTCAGATGACGACGTCAACGAGGACAGTATCGAGGAGCTCAAGGCTCGTCGACGCGAGAAGTCCGCGGTGGCCGTCGAGGACGAGGCCGAGCTCGCGGAGAGCTTCGAGCTGCCCGGTGCGGACCTGTCGAACGAGGAGCTGAGTGTCCGGGTGCTGCCGCGTCAGGCGGACGAGTTCACCTGTTCACGCTGCTTCCTGGTTCACCACAGGAGCCAGCTGGCTCAGACCAGCAAGGGACAGCTGATCTGCAGGGACTGCGCAGCCTGATCGATGGTTGACCGACCCGAGGACGACGAGCGTCCTACCGGCCCGGACGGCGAGACGCCGGCGGGCCAGTTCGACGACCTCGCCGACGCGGCAGAGCAGTTCACCGCCGACGGCGACATGGACAGCCGGAAGCGGCGCAAGCTGCTCGGCCGCGTCGTCATGTCCGTGGGCAGGAACGTCGGGGCGATGCGATCGCGCGGCGGCATCGCGGGTGTCATGGCAGGCATCCTCGAGGGCGTCGTCCCACATCTGAAGGTCCGCGATCTCGAGACCCTCCGCGCGCACCACCACGGCCTCACCGGCGAGGCGCTCGCCGACTCGCTCGTCGAACACGCATCCCGCGGCTCCGCCCTCGTCGGCGCCGCCGGCGGAGCGCTCGCGACGGTCGAGTACGCGGCACCGCCCACGCTGCTCTCCGCGCCCGTGCAACTCGCCACCGAGACCGTGCTGGTCGCGGCGATCGAGGTCAAGCTCGTCGCGGAGCTGCACGAGGTCTACGGCGTCCAGGTTCCCGGCTCGGGGGCACAGCGCGGGCTCGCGTTCCTGCAGGCCTGGGGCCAGCAGCGGGGGATAAGCCCGCTCCAGCCGGGCTCGGTCAGCGCGATACTCGGGGCCGGCGCCCGGCGCGACCTCCGGCAGCGGTTGCTCGCCCGGCTCGGCCGCAACCTGACCACCCTCGGCCCGGCCCTCACCGGGGCCATCGCAGGCGGCTACCTCAACCGCCGCGGCACGAAGCGGCTCGCGGATTCCGTCCGCAACGACCTGCGCGGCCGCACGCTCGACATCCAGTAGCGCGGCGGTCCTGCCGCGCCACGGCGGCCTCCGAGACCGCACTTCCCATTCCATCCGGCGCCCGACTCGTTCCGAATCGAACATCTCGGGCAAAATCTCGCCCTGCGCCGGGCAAAAGTCAGGCGAGGCGTGCGGAGGAGCGCTAGTCGAGGGACTCCTTGACCTCGCGGAAGGCGGCGGGCAGCTCGCCGGTGGCGCGGTGCCAGGCCTTGGCGATGCCGCGGGTGGCGAGCAGCCTCGCCACGCCGATCGTCACGCCGGTCGCGACCGCCCAGAGCAGCGCCTCACGCATCTGCACCTCGGGCGACTCGGGGTTCTCCGGTGGCTTGTTCCCCGTCGTCCTGACCCAGATCTGCTCGATCGCCTTGCGCGCCACCATGCCGGCGACGACGGCACTCAGGCCGCTGAGTATCCTCCAGCCCAGCTCGGGCTTCTGCTTCTTCTCAGCCACGGCCCCGTCGCCTCCCTGCCTACCGACCCGCTTGCTCAGCTGTGACGGCCAGTCTCGCAGAACGCCGCCGCGGCCAGCTCGTCCGGGTGCCGACTCGACAACAGCCAGTACGAACCGCCCGCCTCGGTGTCGACGGTGAGGTACACGACCCGGCTCAGGTAACCGCGCACCAGCACCACCGCCGTGGGGTCAGGGCTGCGGGCGAGCAGTGGCCGGACGTGCTCGCGGTCGATCACCCGCGCACCGGTCACGTCGGCGACGGGCACCCGGAACCGCCCCGCCGTGAGCACGCCGTCGTGCACGCCGATCCGGACGCTGTGCCGCAGCAGCAGCACCACCACCGACGCCGCCAGCACCGCGTACGTGACGACGGCCACCACCCAGCCGAGGCCGATGTGGATCTCGGCGCCGAGCAGGGCGATCACCACGACCGCCAGCGGCCACCACCACCACGGCACCCAGAGCCGTTCCCGGTAGCCCTGCGCCTGCGCCGTCGATCCGTCCACGGGCCTAGCCTGGCAGGCGCCGCGCCGGAGCCGACGGCAGGTCCGTAGGGTGTGCGCGTCGTCCCGTCTGTGGAGGTGACCGTGACCGTCGACGTCCTCGTGCGCCGGCTGACCCCCGACGTCCCGCTGCCCGCGTACGCCCGTCCGGGTGACGCCGGCGCGGACCTGGTCACCAACGAGGACGTAGAGCTGGCGCCCGGCGAGCGCGCGACCGTGGGGACGGGCATCGCGGTCGCCCTGCCCGACGGGTACGCCGCGTTCGTCCACCCCAGGTCGGGGCTGGCCGCACGGTTCGGCGTTACGCTGGTCAACGCCCCCGGGACGGTCGACGCGGGTTACCGCGGCGAGATCCGGGTCATCCTGATCAACACAGACGCGAAGCAGACGGTGCGGTTCGCCCGCGGCGACCGGATCGCGCAGTTGGTGGTCCAGCGGGTCGAGCGGATGGCGCTGCACGAGGTGGAGCGGCTGCCGGGCTCGGACCGCGGCGACGGCGGTCACGGGTCGACCGGTGGGTTCACCGAAACGGGTAGATAGCCTGACCTCCAGGTGTTCGGAGCGAGTGAGGGGACGCCGTGAGATTTGGACGCCGTCGCGCCAGGCAGGAGCGCGCGGAAGAGCTCGAGACGCTCGACGAGGAGCGTCTCGACGAGGACGCCGCAGGCGACGAGGACGACGCTGCGCAGGTCTCCGACGACCTCGACGAGGCCGACGACGACGCCGAGGACGCGGAAGAGGCGAGGACCGGGCCCTGGGACGCGAGCGAGCCCTACCCGGAGGCCGAGCGGTTCGACCTCGGCGCGGTCAAGCTGCCGGTGGTCGAGGGTTCCGAGATCCAGGTGCGGATCGAGGACGACACGGTCGTCGCGGCCACCGTGCTGCACGGCGAGAGCGGGCTGGAGATCATGGTGCTCGCCGCGCCGAAGACCGCGGGCCTGTGGGACGACCTGCGCGGCGAGATGATCAAGGGCCTCAAGGAGTCCGGTGGCAAGGTCGCCCCGGTCACCGGGACGTTCGGCCGCGAGCTGGTGGCCGAGGTGCCGGTCGAGGGACCGGACGGGCGGCAGGGCACCCAGCACATGCGCTTCGTCGGCATCGACGGCCCCCGCTGGTTCCTCCGCGGTGCGTTCTCGGGCCGGGCCGTCGACGAGCCGAGGCACGCCGCGCCGCTCGAGGAGGTCCTGCGCGGCGTCGTCGTCGACCGGGGTCAGCAGGCCATGGCGCCGCGCGAGCTGGTGCCGCTCGAGCTGCCCCGCGAGGCCCGCGAGGCGCTCGGTCTCGGCCACCAGGAGAACGAGCCGACCAGCCGCTTCCGCGCCGTCCGGCGTGCCGCGAGCGAGTAAACTGGAATCTTACGGGCGGTCGCGTTCCGGCTCGTAGTCGTATCTCGGGAGTCACCATGTCACGCGACGGCGCAGGACGAGCGGGCCTGCTCGGCAGGGTCCGGCGGTTGTTCTCGTCGGAGGAGGAGCTCGAGGCCGAGGAGCTCCAGGAGCGCACCGAGCAGCTCGGCGCCACACCGGTCAAGGAGTGCGCCGACCGGCGCCGGGCCGTCGTCGCCGGCACCGTCCGCACGGTCACGCTCCAGCCGCGCGCGGGCTCGCCTGCGCTCGAGGCGGAGCTGTACGACGGGTCGGACGCCGTGACGCTGGTGTGGCTGGGCCGCCGCAAGATCCAGGGCATCGAGCCCGGCCGGCGGCTGCGCGTCCAGGGCCTGGTCTCGACCGCGCCCGACGGCGGCCGGGTCATGTACAACCCGAAGTACGAATTGATCACAAGTGCCGCGGGCTGAGCGGGGCAGCGGCGCGGCGAGCCCGCCCGAGGCCGCGGACGCGCCCGAGCCCGCCGCACCGGAGCCCATGTCGGCCGACGAGCAGCGCAGGTCGCTGCTCGCCGCGGTCGGCGGCGGCCGCGGCGCGGTGGAGACGAGCCTGCCCGGCCTGGTGTTCGTCACGGTCTTCGCGATCTGGCACGACCTGCGGGTCGGCGCCGTCGTGGCCGGTGCGCTCGGCGTCGTCCTGCTCGTGATCCGGATCGTCCGCAAGGAGACCACGCAGTACGCCATCGGGGGCTTCGTCGGCGTGGTCATCGCCGCGCTGTTCGCGGTGAGCACGGGCAAGGCCGCGAACTACTTCCTGCCCAGCATCCTGAAGAATCTCGGGTTCGCCCTGCTGTACCTCGTGTCCGTCATCGTGCGGTGGCCGCTGCTCGGCGTGCTGCTCGGCCCGCTGCTCAAGGAGAACTTCGCCTGGCGCAGGCACGACGCACGCCGCAGGGCGTACGCGCAGGCCACGCTGATCTGGACCGGGATGTTCGCGGTGCGGCTCGCCGTGATGCTGCCGCTGTACCTGCTCGACGAGACCGTCGCGCTGGGCGTCGCCGGGGTGGTGCTGAGCTGGCCGCTGTTCGCCGTCGTGGCCTGGTCCACCTGGCTGGTCATCCGGCGGGTGCCGCCGGTGCCCGCGGCGGCGGCGTCAGCGGAGTAGCCGGTCGAGCTGCTCCTCGACGTTCTCGGTGGTGACGAGGAGCAGCTCGTCGCCGGCCTCCAGCGGGTCGTCGCCGCTGGGCACGATGACCCGGCCGCCGCGCAGGATGGCGACGAGCGCGGTGTCGGGTGGCCAGCCGACCGAGCTGACCTTCTCGCCGACCAGCTTGGAGTTCTCCGCGAGGGTGGTCTCGACGAGGTTCGCGTTGCTCTGCCGCAGCGTCATCAGCCGGACGAGGTCGCCGACCGAGACGGCCTCCTCGACGAGCGCGCACAGCATGCGCGGCGTCGACACGGCGACGTCGACGCCCCACGACTCGTTGAACAGCCATTCGTTGTTCGGGTGGTTGACCCGGGCGACGGTCCTGGGCACGCCGAACTCGGTGCGGGCGAGCAGTGAGACGACCAGGTTCACCTTGTCGTCACCGCTCGCGGCGACCACCACCTGGCAGCGCTCGAACCCGGCCTCGTCGAGCGAGGAGATCTCGCACGCGTCGGCGAGCAGCCATTCGGCCTGCGGCACCGAGTCGACGCGGATCGCCCTGGGATCCTTGTCGATGAGCAGCACCTCGTGCCCGTTCTCGAGCAGTTCCGTGGCGATGGACCGGCCGACGGCACCCGCGCCCGCGATCGCGACCCGCATGCTCACTCGCTCCTCTCGGGCGGCTTGCCGAGCATGCCCGCCACGTCACCCTGTGTTCCGGCCCGCACGGCCGTGTGCAGCACGTCGTCCTGCTGGATGGCGGTGTCGCCCGCCGGGATGACCGCGTCACCCAACCGGGTGATGAACGCGACGCGCGCGCTCGTCGCCTCCTCGACCTCGTCGACCGTCTGGCCGACCCAGCCGGGATGCACCGCGATCTCGGCGACGACGACGTTGCCGGTCGGGTCCTGCCACTCCGGCTCGGCCCCCTCCGGGAGCAACCGGCGCATGATCCGGTCGGCCGTCCACTGGACGGTCGCGACGGTGGGGATGCCGAGCCGCTGGTAGACCTCGGCCCGGCGCGGGTCGTAGATGCGCGCGACGACGTTCTCGACGCCGAACCGCTCCCTGGCGATCCGGGCCGTGATGATGTTGGAGTTGTCGCCACTGCTCACGGCGGCGAACGCGTGGGCCTGCTCGATGCCCGCCTCGATCAGCACGTCGCGGTCGAAGCCGAAACCCTCGACCCGCTTGCCCTCGAAATGGCTGCCGAGCCGGCGGAACGCGGTCGGCTCCTGGTCGATGATGGCGACCGAGTGACCCCGCTGCTCCAGGGTGAGCGCCAGGAGTGACCCCACTCGGCCGCAGCCCAAGATGACGACGTGCACAGGCGTCCTTCCAGTCGACCCCGCTGGACCAGACGCTACACGGTCGGCGCTGATCGGGGCCCTGGGCGGCCCCGCTAATGTGAGGCACTGTGCCGACTGCCGCGTCCGCCCTGAAGCGGCTGCTCGTCGGACGGCCGCGCCGTTCCGAGCAGCTGCACGAGACCCTCCTCCCCAAGCGCATCGCGCTGCCCGTGTTCGCCAGTGACGCGCTGTCCTCCGTGGCGTACGCCCCGGACGAGATCCTGATCACCCTGTCGGCAGCCGGCCTGGCCGCATACTCCTTCTCCTGGAAGGTGGGTCTCGCGGTCGTCGTCGTCATGTTCACGGTCGTGGCGTCCTACCGGCAGAACGTGCACGCGTACCCGAGCGGCGGCGGCGACTACGAGGTGGCCACGACCAACCTGGGCGGCGTCGCCGGCCAGATCGTGGCGAGCGCCCTGCTCGTCGACTACGTGCTCACCGTCGCGGTGTCCGTGTCGTCGGGCGTGCAGAACGCCTCGGCGGCGCTGCCGTTCCTCGCCGGGAAGGAGACGTGGGTGGCGGTGGGCCTCGTCCTGCTGCTGATGACGCTCAACCTGCGCGGCATCAAGGAGTCGGGCACGGCTTTCGCGATACCCACGTACTGCTTCATCGCCGGCGTGCTCGGGATGGTCGTCTGGGGCCTGATCCGGTACTTCACCGGCAACCTGCCGATGGCGGAGAGCGCGAAGTTCACGGTCGCGCCGGAGCCCGGCTTCGTGCACGGGTTCACCGGCCTGGCCGCCGTGTTCCTGATCATGCGGACGTTCTCGTCCGGGTCCGCCGCGCTGACCGGCGTCGAGGCCATCAGCAACGGCGTGCCCGCTTTCCGCAAACCGAAGAGCCGAAACGCCGCCACCACGCTGCTGCTGATGGGCAGCATCGCCGTCTGCATGCTCATGGGCATCATCGCGATGGCGAACGTCACGCACATGCGGTACGTCGACCCGCACCTCACCGGCACCCAGCTGCTGTTGCACGGCCGTCCCGTGGGTTCGAGCTACGACCAGCAGACGGTCATCGGCCAGCTCGGCCGCGCAGTCTTCAGCAACTTCCCGCCCGCGTTCTACTTCCTCATCGCGGCCACGGGCATCATCCTGTTCCTCGCCGCCAACACCGCGTTCGGCGGGTTCCCGGTGCTGGGATCGATCCTCGCCAGGGACGGCTACCTGCCCAAGCAGCTGCACACCCGCGGCGACCGGCTCGCGTTCAGCAACGGCATCGTGCTGCTCGCGCTGTTCGCCTGCGTCCTCATCATCGCGTTCCACGCCCAGCCGACCCGGCTCATCCAGCTCTACATCATCGGGGTGTTCGTCTCGTTCACGACGAGCCAGACCGGCATGGTGCGGCACTGGACGAGGCTGCTGCGCACCGAGACCAGGCCGAACGTGCGCCGCCGCATGCAGCGGTCCAGGGCGATCAACACGTTCGGCCTGTGCATGACCGGTGTCGTGCTGGTGATCGTGCTCGTCACCAAGTTCCTCGCCGGCGCGTGGATCGCGATCGCCGCGATGTGCGTGCTGTTCCTGCTGATGCGCGGCATCCGGCGGCACTACGACCGGGTGAACAAGGACCTCCAGCCGGACGAGGACGCCGACACCACGCTGCCCTCGAGGGTGCACGCGATCGTGCTCGTGTCCCGCATCCACAAGCCCGCGCTGCGGGCCGTGGCGTACGCGCGGGCGACCCGGCCGGACGTCCTGGAGGCGGTGTCGGTCCAGGTCGACCCGGAGGAGACGAGCAAGCTGCAGGACGAGTGGGACCGGCTCGGCCTCCCGGTGCGGATGAAGGTGCTCGACTCGCCGTACCGGGAAATCACGCGTCCGTTCATCGACTACGTCAGGAAGGTGCGGCGGAACAACCCGCGCGAGGTCATCACCGTCTTCCTGCCCGAGTACGTCGTCGGCCACTGGTGGGAGCAGTTGCTGCACAACCAGAGCGCGCTCCGGTTGAAGGCCCGGCTGCTCTTCGAACCCGGCGTGATGCTCACCAGCGTCCCGTGGCAGCTGCGCTCGTCCGACCGCATCCTCGGCAAGCTCCGGGACGGCGAGCCGCACGAGCTGACGATGCCGGAGACCAAGACGCCGTGAGTCCCAGCGACGCCGGCGAGTTGCTCGAACTGGAGGTCGGCGCCGTCGCCCACGGCGGCAGCTGCGTGGCCCGGCACGACGGCCTGGTGGTGTTCGTCCGGCACGCGCTCCCCGGCGAGCGGGTGCGGGCCCGGGTCACCGAACGGTCGAAGCGGTTCCTGCGCGCCGACTGCGTCGAGGTCCTGCGGGCGGCGCCCGAGCGGGTGCCGGTGCCGTGCCCCTACGCGGGCCGTTGCGGCGGGTGCGACTGGCAGCACGCGAGCCTGCCGGCGCAGCGCACGCTCAAGGCCGCGGTCGTGGCCGAGCAGTTGCGGCGCCTCGGGGGCCTGGACGTGGCGGTGGACGTGGAGGAGGTGCCCGGAGCACCGGACGGGCTCGGCTGGCGGACGCGGGTCACGTACTCGGTCGACGCCGAGGGCCGGGCCGGTTTCCTCAGCCACCGCTCGCACGAGGTGGTTCCGGTCGACCGCTGCCTGATCGCCCATCCCGCCGTCACGGCACTGGACGTGCCCGGCCGCAGCTGGCCGGGTTCGCGGCAGGTGGAGGTCGCGGCCTCGGCGGCGTCGGGGGAGACCTACCTGACCACCCGGCCGGGCGAACCGGCGCCCGGCGGTGTGCACGAGACCGCGGCCGGGCGCACCTGGTGGGTCACCGGCACCGGCTTCTGGCAGGTGCACCCGGGCGCCGCGGACGCCCTCGTCGACGCCGTGCTCGCGGCGTTGGAACCCCGGCAGGGGGAGTCGGCGCTCGACCTGTACGCGGGCGCCGGGTTGTTCACGGGCGCACTGGCCGACCGGCTCGGCCCGGGCGGCCGCGTGACGTCCGTCGAGTCCGACCGCGTCGCCGTCGAGGACGCCCGGACGAACCTCTCCGACGCCCCGACCGTCCGGCTGTACCGGGGCGAGGTCGCCGCGGTGCTGCGCCGGCTGCGGCTGCGCCGGGCGGACCTCGTCGTGCTCGACCCGCCGCGCCGCGGCGCCGGCCGTGAGGTGGTGGACCTGCTCTCGCGGATCCGCGTGCGTCGGCTCGCGTACGTCGCCTGCGACCCCGCGGCTCTCGGCCGCGACGTGGGGTACTTCCGGGACCGCGGCTGGGGGCTCGCCGGCCTGCGCGCGTTCGACCTGTTCCCGATGACCCACCACGTGGAGTGCGTCGCCACGCTCGTCCCGCCGGCGCCGTGACCGCACCGAGAGGCGGTGCTCACGCTCCGTCTCCGAGCGCTTTCGTCACTCAGTGACAGAAGTTCAGTCACACTGAGCGAAAGCTCTTCCTGACACAGGAGAAAGCGGCTAACGTCTCCCGACAACGACTCCGGGGGGAGCTCGGTAGAACCCCCGCGGGAGGGCAGCGTGAGGCTGATGTCGCTCCGGCCTGAGAACGCGCACCAGGCGCGGCTCCTGCGCCTGTTGCGTGACGAAGGGCCGCGGTCCCGGGCCGAGCTGGGCGACGCGGTGCAGCTGTCCAGGTCGAAGCTGGCGCTCGAGCTGGACCGGCTCACCGGGATCGGCCTCGTCGAAGGCGCCGGCCTGGCCGCCTCACGCGGCGGCCGCAGGTCGTCGATCGTCAAGGTCGCCTCCGGCCTCCGGTTCGTCGGCATCGACATCGGTGCGACCTCGATCGACGTCGCCGTCACGAACGGCGAGCTCGAGGTGCTCGGCCACGCGTCCGAGGCGGTGGACGTCCGCGAGGGACCCGACGTGGTGCTCCAGCGCGCGATCGAGCTGGTCGGCAAGGTCCGTGCGGACGGCGTCGCCCCGGGCATCCACGGCGCGGGCGTCGGCGTGCCCGGCCCGGTGAGCTTCAGGGACGGCGTGCCCGTCGTCCCGCCGATCATGCCCGGATGGGACCAGTACCCGGTGCGCGAGGCGATGAGCCAGGAGCTGGGCTGCCCCGTCCTCGTCGACAACGACGTGAACATCATGGCGCTCGGCGAGCTGCACGCGGGTCTGGCGCGTTCCGCGGACGACTTCCTGCTCGTCAAGATCGGTACCGGTGTCGGCTGCGGCATCGTCGTCGGCGGTGAGGTCTACCGCGGCGTGAACGGCAGCGCGGGCGACATCGGCCACATCCAGGTGGACGAGTACGGCCCGAGCTGCGCCTGCGGCAACTCGGGCTGTCTCGAGGCGTACTTCGGCGGCACGGCACTGGCCCGTGACGCCGTATCGGCCGCTCGCGCGGGGCGGTCGGCGGTGCTCGCCGACCGGCTCGCCGAGGCGGGCACCCTCACTGCTGCCGACGTCGGGGCGGCAGCAGCTGCGGGTGACCCGGTTTCCGTGCAGATGATCCGCGACGGTGGCCGGCGGGTCGGCCAGGTGCTGGCCGGGTTGGTGAGCTTCTTCAACCCGGGGATGGTCGTCATCGCCGGTGGTGTGGCCAAGCTCGGCCACACCCTCCTCGCGGAGGTCCGGGGAGTGGTGTACCGGCGGTCCCTGCCGCTCGCGACCGGCAACATGCCGATCGTGCTGTCGGAGCTGGGGGACCTCGGCGGAGTGATCGGAGGGGCTCGGCTCATAACCGACCACGTCTTCACCTCGTAGGAGCCCCCACCATGCGAGCAGCTCACCGCCGAGCGCCGACGTTCCTCGTTCGGTGCCGCGACCGACGAACTCCGGAGCGGCCGATGACCACTCCACCCACTCTGCGGCGCACCTCCACCCACCGCCGCCGTGCCGACCAGACCACGATGCGCCGCATCAACCTCTCGCTCGTGCTGCGACACCTGAGGGAGGACGGGCCCGCCTCCCGCGCGCGGATCGCGACCGCGACCGGCCTCAACAAGGCGACGGTCTCCAGCCTGGTGGCGGAGCTCGTCCGGCGTGGCCTGGTCACCGACGGCGGCATCGACCGGAAGGGCGCCGTCGGCCGGCCCGGCCGGGTGGTCGAGCTCGCCGGTCGCGGCATCTGCGGCGTCGGCGTCGAGGTCAACGTCGACTACGTCTGCGTCCTCGCGCTCGACCTGCGCGACGACGTCCTGTACGAACGGCGCCGGGCACTGGACGTGGGGTCGCTGCCGGTCGAGGCGGTGCTGGACGAGGTCGCCGGCCTGGTCACCGACGCGTTCGCCGAACTCGCCCGGTGCGGAGCCGTACCCGCCGGCGTCACGGTCGCGGTGCCGGGCACCGTCGACATCGAGGCGGGCAACGTCCGGGTCTCGGCGAACCTGCGCTGGCGCGACGTGGGCATCGCCGACGCCGTGCTCGAACGCCTCGGCCGCACCGACGTCCCGGTCGGCGCCGGCAACGACGCGAACCTCTCGGCGCTCGCGGAGCACGCGATGGGCGTGGCCGCGGGCACCGCCGAGCTGGCCTGCCTCGTCGGCAGCGCGGGCGTCGGCTGCGGCGTGATCAGCGGCGGCCGGCTGCTACGCGGCAGCACCGGATTCGCGGGCGAGATCGGGCACACGCCGCTGGACGTGCAGGGCCGGCCGTGCGGCTGCGGCCGCCGCGGCTGCTGGGAGACGGCCGTCGGACTACGCGGGTTGCTGCGCCTCGCGACCGGCCCCGGTGACCCGCTCCGCGACCCGGCGCTCGACCTGGCGGGCCGGCTCACCACGCTGCGGGAACGCGCGGAGTCCGGTGACCGCCGCACCCTCGACGCCCTGGCGCAGCTCGGTACCGCCGTCGGCGTGGGTGCGGGCATCGTCGTCAACCTCGTGAACCCCCAGGTCCTCGTCCTCGGCGGCTACTTCGCGGCGTTCACGCCGTACCTGCACGACGCGCTCATGGCGGAGCTGCGGGCGCGGGCCGTCGCGCCGGACGCCGCGGGCTGCCGTGTGGTCGCGTCCACGCTCGGCTTCACCGCCGCCGCGCGCGGCGGCGCGCACGCCGCGCTCGACCGGGTCCTGCACGACCCGTCGCTCGCCTCGCGCACGCGGCCCAGGGAGGTGGACGCATGAGGGAGAACCTGTTGGAGATGCGGGGAATCGTCAAGCAGTTCCCCGGTGTCCGGGCGCTCGACGGGGTCGACCTCGAGGTGCGCCCGGGCGAGGTGCACTGCCTGCTCGGGCAGAACGGCGCGGGCAAGTCCACGCTCATCAAGGTGCTCTCCGGAGCGCATCAGCCGGACCACGGCGAGATCCGCTGGCGCGGCGACGTCGTCACGCTGCCGACACCGGTCGCGGCGATGCGCCTGGGCATCGCGGCCATCTACCAGGAGCTCGACCTCGTCGACGGGCTGTCCGTGGCGGCGAACATCTTCCTCGGGCACGAGCAGTCCACGCTCGGCTTCGCACACCGCGGCGAGATGCAACATGCCGCACGCAGGCTGCTCGAACGCCTCGGGCACGGCGAGATCCCGCCCGGCCGCGAGGTCGGCGCGCTCTCGCCGGGGCGTCAGCAGGTGGTGAGCATGGCACGCGCGCTGTCGTACGACGCCCGGCTGCTCATCATGGACGAACCGTCGGCGGCGCTGGCCTCGGACGAGGTCGACAACCTGTTCCGCGTCATCCGCGACCTCACCGCCCAGGACGTCGCCGTCGTCTACATCTCGCACCGGCTCGAGGAGATCCGCGAGATCGGCGACCGCGTCACCGTGCTGAAGGACGGCAGGACCGCGGCGGTCGGGTTGCCGGCACGCACCACGCCGACCGCCGACGTCGTCTCGCTGATGACCGGACGCCGGGTCGAGTACGCGTTCCCTGAGCGGCCGGCACGCGGTGCGCACGACGGCCGTCCCGAGGTGCTCCGCGTCGAGGGGCTCGCCAGGGCCGGCGAGTTCGCCGACGTCTCGTTCACCGTGCGGGCCGGCGAGATCGTCGGTCTCGCGGGGCTCGTCGGGTCGGGCCGGTCCGAGATCCTGGAGACCATCTACGGTGCGCGGACACCGTCGGCGGGCACCGTGACACTGGACGGCAAGGCCGTGCGCGCCGGGCGGGTCACCAGCGCCGTGCGCGCGGGAATGGGACTCGCCCCGGAGGAACGCAAGAGCCAGGCGCTGCTGCTGCACGAGACGATCGCACGGAACGTGTCGCTCGCGTCCCTGCGCCGGTTCGCCTCGCGCGTCGGCTGGCTCGACCGCAAGCGCGAGTTCGCGGCGGCGTCGCGTCAGGTGCAGGCGCTCGACATCCGGCCCCCGGACGCGGGACGGATGGTCCGGACGCTGTCCGGCGGCAACCAGCAGAAGGCCGTCGTGGCGCGCTGGCTGCTCAAGGAGTGCCGGCTGCTGCTGCTCGACGAGCCCACCCGCGGCGTCGACGTGGGCGCGCGGTCCGAGCTGTACGGGCTGGTGCGCAAGCTCGCCGACTCCGGCGTCGGCGTGCTGCTCGTGTCGAGCGAGGTGCCCGAGGTGCTGGGCCTGGCCGACCGGGTGCTGGTCGTACGCGAGGGCCGTGTGGTGCACGAGGCCGACGCGAGGGACATCGACGAGCACGGCGTGCTCGACCTGGTCATGGAGGGGAAAGTGGCATGAGGTTCCCTGTGGCGACTCTCTCACCGATGAAGGGCACCCTCAGCGGTCGGACGGCTGCGAGGGCGGACGCATGACCGACGTGAAGAGCGGCGCGGCCGCGAGCGGGAGTGCGCAGGTGCCCGTCGCCGGCGGGCCGACCGTGCTGGGCCGGGTCGGCAAGGTGCGCAACCTCGGCCTGCTCGCCGTGCTCGCCATCCTCGTCGTGGTGGGCGTGGTGACGTCGCCGAACTTCCTCACCGTGTCGAACATGCTCAACATCCTGACGTCGGCGTCGGTCATCGGCGTGGTGACGGTCGGCATGACCTTCGTCATCATCGGCGGCGGCATCGACCTGTCGGTGGGCGCGATCATCGCGGTCGCGTCCGTGTGGAGCACGACGGTCGCGAGCCAGTCCTACGGGGTCGCCGGCATGCTGCTGGCCTCGGTGCTCGTCGGCGTCGGCTGCGGACTCGTCAACGGACTGCTGATCGCCTACGGCAACCTGGTTCCGTTCATCGTGACGCTGGCCATGCTCGCCAGCGCGCGCGGGCTCGCCGAGCAGATCTCCGACCGGCAGTCGCAGCTGATCGAGGTGCCGGCGTTCGCGAACATCGCCTCGGCCAGGTTCCTCGGCGTCCCGCTGCTCGTCTACATCCTCGTCATCGCCGTCGTGCTCGGCTGGCTGCTGCTGAACCGCACGACGTTCGGCCGGCACACCTTCGCGATCGGCGGCAACAGCGAGGCAGCACGGCTGGCTGGCATCGACGTGCGCCGCGGCACGCTGCTGCTCTACGTGCTCTCCGGGCTCTGCTGCGGTGTCGCGGCCATCATGCTGACCTCGCTCACCAACACCGGTGCGAGCACGAGCGGCAATCTCTACGAGCTCGATTCGATCGCTGCGGTCATCATCGGCGGCACCCTGCTCACCGGCGGACGCGGCTCGCTCATCGGCTCGATGCTGGGGGTGCTCGTGTTCACGACGATCACAAACCTTTTCACCCTGAACGACCTCGAATCACCGATCCAGGAGATCGCGAAGGGCGCGATCATCGTCGCCGCGGTCCTGCTGCAACGCCGAGCGACCAAGAACGCCAGTTCCTAGGACCCTCAACAACGTCGTTAGGAGATCCCGATGTCCAAGCTCGAGATGCCGGACCTGAACCGCAGACGGTTCCTGCTCGGCGGTGCCGCCGTGGGAGCCGGCTCGCTCCTCGTCGGGTGCACGAGCAATGCGCCCCAGGACGCCGGCGCCAGCAAGCAGGTGAACAGCGGGCCGACGGGCGACAACGCCAAGCCCGGCAAGCACGTCACCATCGGCTTCTCCGCACCCGCGGCCGACCACGGCTGGATCGGCGCGATCAGCAAGAACGCGCGGTCGCAGGCCGGCCAGTTCAAGGACGTGACGCTGCAGGCGACCGAGGGTACGAACGACGTCAACGCGCAGATCTCCGCCGTGCGGACGCTGATCGACCGCAAGGTCGACGTCCTGGTGATCCTCCCGTTCGACGGCAAGGCGTTGACCTCGGTCGCGCAGGACGCGATGACCGCGGGCATCCCCGTCGTCAACCTGGACCGCGTGTTCTCGTCGAAGCTCGCGTACCGCACCTGGATCGGCGGCGACAACTACGGCATGGGCGTGAACGCCGGGCACTACGTGGCCGACCAACTGCAGAAGGCGGGCAAGAAGAACCCGGTCATCGTCGAGGTCGCCGGTATCGACAACCTCGAGCTCACCCAGGAGCGCAGCAAGGGCTTCAAGGAGGCGCTCGCGAGCAAGGGCCTCTCGGTCACCGCACGCCAGGCCGCCGACTTCACGCCGGCCAACGGCCGGAAGGTGATGGCGAACCTGCTCGAGGCACACCCGAAGATCGACGCGGTCTGGAACCACGACGACGACCAGGGCATCGGCGTGGAGGCCGCAATCAAGCAGGCCAACCGCAAGGAGTTCTTCATGGTCGGCGGTGCAGGTTCGGCGCACGTGATGAAGGAGATCCAGTCCGGGGGCAGCGTCATCAAGGCGACCGTGCTCTACCCGCCGACGATGGCGGCGTCCGCGATCACGCTGGCGCGGCTCATCGGGCAGAGCAAGACGTTGACCGACCTCACCGAGCACGAAGTACCCGCCTCGATAACGACGTACTCCGCGGTGGTGACGAAGGAGAACGTCGGGCAGTACCTGCCGCTCGGGTTCTAGGTCTGAGGTCGTGTCGCTCGTCGGTGGGCGAGCCTGGAGAGAAAGGGGGCCGGTGGAATGACGCACGCTGTCGAGCTGGTGCTCGGTGTGGGCATGGTGGGTTATTCGTTCATGGGGGCTGCCCACTCGCAGGCGTGGCGGACGGTCGGCCGCGTCTTCGACCTGCCCCTCACCCCCGTGATGGCGGCGCTGTGCGGACGCAACGGCCCCCGGGTGACCGCGGCCGGGCAACGCCTCGGGTGGGCGTCGGTCGAGACCGACTGGAAGGAGCTCATCAAGCGTGACGACGTGAACCTGGTCGACATCTGCACGCCGGGCCACACGCACTGCGAGATCGCCGTCGCGGCGCTCGAGGCCGGCAAGCACGTGCTCTGCGAGAAGCCGCTCGCGAACAGCGTCGGCGAGGCCGTCGTGATGGCCGCCGCCGCGGAACGCGCCAAGGCGAACGGCGTCCGCAACATGGTCGGGTTCAACTACCGGCGTGCCCCGGCCGTCACGCTGGCGCGCAAGCTGGTCGCCGACGGCCGGCTCGGCAGCATCCGGCACGTGCGTGCGGCGTACCTGCAGGACTGGATCGTCGACCCCGAGTTCCCGCTCGTATGGCGGCTGGACAAGGCGCTGGCGGGCTCGGGCGCGCTCGGCGACATCGGTGCGCACATCGTCGACCTGGCGCAGTACGTGGTCGGCGAGCTGGTGACCGGCGTGTGCGCCGTCACCGAGACGTTCGTCAAGGAACGCCCCCTCGCCGGCGTCTCGAGCGGGCTGAACGCCTCCGCGAGCGCCGACCGCGGCACGGTGACGGTGGACGACGCCGCGCTGTTCCTCGGCCGGTTCACCGACGGCGCGCTCGCCAGCTTCGAGGCGACCAGGTTCGCCACCGGCCGCAAGAACTCGATGCGCATCGAGGTGAACGGCGCCACGGGCAGCCTGTGGTTCGACCTCGAGGCGCTCAACGAGCTGTGGTTCTACGACGGGGCGGAGAGCCCGGAGACCGCCGGGTTCCGCCGCATCCTCGTCACCGAACCGACCCACCCGTATCTCGAGGCGTGGTGGCCGCCCGGGCACATCCTGGGCTACGAGCACACCTTCGTCCACGAGACCCGTGACCTCGTCCATTCGATCGCCGAAGGCACCGACCCGGTGCCGTCGTTCGCCGACGGCCTGCAGGTGCAACGCGTCCTCGCCGCCGTGGAGCGCAGCGCGGGCGACGGCAGTCAGTGGACATCGGTGGAGGAACACGAATGAGAACGCACGCGACCACGCACGGAAGGGGGTGAGTCCGAACCGGAGAACCCGCGGCGCCGAGCCTGGCAGCCACTCGCCGCGGGCCCCCACCCCCAATTGCGACCCATGGAGGTTGTAGAGCATGTTACGACGGTGCATCGTCGCACTGGGCGCCGCACTCCTCCTTCCGTTGTTCGCCGCACACGCTGCGTCCGCGGACGAAGACGGTATGCGCGTACTGGTGTTCTCGAAGACCACAGGGTTCCGCCACGACTCGATCCCCGCGGGTGTCGCGGCCATCGAGAAGCTCGGGCAGGAGCACGGTTTCGCGGTCGACGCGACCGAGGACGCGACCCGGTTCACCGACGCGAACCTCGCGCAGTACGACACGGTCGTCTTCCTCTCGACGACCGGTGACCCGCTGGACCAGCCCGCCGAGAAGGCGGCGTTCCAGCGCTACATCGAGGACGGTGGCGGCTTCGTGGGCATCCACGCCGCCGCGGACTCGGGCTACGACTGGGCCTGGTACGGCGGGCTGGTCGGTGCGTACTTCAAGTCGCACCCCGCGCAGCAGTACGCGACCGTGAAGGTCGCGGGTCAGGGCACGGCCGCGACCGCGAACCTGCCGAAGCGCTGGACCCGCTGGGACGAGTGGTACAACTACCGCTCCGACCCGCGCGCGGACGTGCGCGTCCTCGCCTCGCTCGACGAGTCCTCGTACGACCCCGGCCCGGACGCCATGGGCGACCACCCCATCTCGTGGTGCCACCGCTACGACGGCGGCAAGGCGTTCTACACGGGCATGGGCCACACGATCGACAGCTACAGCGAGCCGCTGTTCCTCGACCACGTCCTCGGCGGCATCGAGATGACCGCGGACCAGACGGCGTTCCCCTGCGACCCGGACGGTGACGGCTCATGACCGAGCGCCAGCGAGGGAATCATCAGCACCGCATGTCATGCGTCCACCGGCCCTCCGGGACGCTGCCCGACAACCGAACGGCCGAGGAGGTGGACGCATGACCACCCGGATGTGGAAGCGCCTGCTGGGCGTCGTCGCAGCAGTGTTCGTGATCGTCGCGATGGCCTCGACGTCCGCGCAGGCGACGACCGGCGACACCGGCCAGAAGGCCGGCGCCCCCGAGCCCGCGGCGGCGACGGACGACTTCCAGGTCGTCACGCTGGCGAAGGGCCCGGACCAGGTCGGCGAGCCGATGGGCATAGCCGTCCTGCCGGACCGCAGCGTCCTGCACACCTCACGGCGCGGCACCGTCTACCTCACGACGGCGGACGGCGTGACCAGCGTCGCGGCGCAGATCCCCGTCTACACCCACGACGAGGAGGGCCTGCAGACGATCGCGATCGACCCGAACTTCGAGAAGAACCACTGGGTCTACGTGTACTACGCGCCGCCGCTCTCCACGCCGGACGGCGACGCGCCCGGGTTCGGGACGGCCGCGGACTGGGAGAAGTGGCACGGCTACAACGTGCTCGCCAGGTTCACCCTCACCGACGGCAAGTTCGACATGTCGTCGGAGAAGGAGGTACTGCGGGTCGGGCCGACCGACCGGGGGCAGTGCTGCCACGTCGGCGGCGCCATCGACTTCGACAAGTTCGGCAACCTCTACATGTCGACCGGCGGCGACACCAACCCGTTCGAGTCGGACGGCTACGCGCCGATCGACACCCAGCCAGGCCGCAACCCGGCCTTCGACGCACAGCGGTCCGCGGCGAACAGCAACGACCTGCGGGGCAAGCTGCTGCGGATCCACCCGGAGGCGGACGGTTCCTACACGATCCCCAAGGGCAACCTGTTCCCGCCGGGGACGCCGAAGACCCGTCCGGAGATCTACGCGATGGGCTTCCGCAACCCGTTCCGGTTCCGGGTCGACAAGAGCACCGGCGTCGTCTACCTCGGTGACTACGGCCCGGACGCCGGCCAGGCGAACCCGGACCGCGGTCCCGGCGGGCAGGTCGAGTTCAACCGGATCACCCAGCCCGGCTTCTACGGCTGGCCGTACTGCACCGGCACGAACACGGTCGACGAGACGTACAACCACTACGACTTCGCGACCAAGACGTCCGGGCCCAGGTACGACTGCCAGAACGGGCCGACGAACGACTCGCCCAACAACACGGGCATCAGCAAGCTGCCCAAGCCGATTCCCGCGTGGATCAAGTACGACAACTGCTCGATCCCCGAGTTCGGTTGCGGCAGCGAGTCGCCGATGGGCGGGCCGGTCTACCACTACGACCCCTCCTCGAAGTCGACGGTGAAGTTCCCGAAGTCCTACGACGGCAAGTTCTTCGCCTACGAGTTCGGCCGGCACTGGGTCAACGACATCACGATGGACAAGTCCGGTTCGGTCACGAACATCGACACCTTCTCGAAGGGCTGGCTGCAGGACCTGCTGAAGGAGCCCATCGACGCCGAGTTCGGCCCGGACGGTGCGCTGTACATCCTCGACTACGGCAGCAACTGGTTCGGCGGTTCGCTCGACGCGGCGCTCTACCGCGTGGAGTACGCGCCCGGCGACAAGGCGCCGACCGCGTCGATCTCCGCCGACCCGACGTCGGGCAAGGCGCCGTTGACCGTGAAGTTCTCCTCGGCCGGCTCGTCCGACCCGGAGGGCGACGCGCTCACCTACGCGTGGGACTTCGACAGTGACGGCACCGTCGACTCCACCGAGGCCAACCCGTCGCACACGTACTCCGACAACGGCCAGTACACCGCGCGGCTCGTGGTGAGCGACCCGAGCGGGCGCAGCGGCAGTGCGGCGACACTCGTGACCGTCGGCAACACCGCACCCGTCGTCGAGTTCACGGCGCCGCCCAACGGCGCCACGTTCGACGAGGGCCAGCAGGTCAACTGGCAGGTGAAGGTCACCGACCCGGACGGCGGGACGGTGGACTGCAGCAAGGTCCAGGTCGAGTACCTGCTCGGCCACGCCATGCACGCCCACGACATCTCGCAGGCGACCGGATGCAGCGGGACGTTCACCCTGACCCTCGCCGGGCACAGCTACGACGACGACCTGTACGGCATCTTCACGGCCAGCTACACCGACACCTCGCCGACCGACGGCGTGCCGGACCTGACCACGAAGACGCAGATCGTGCTGCAGCCGCAGCACAAGCAGGCGGAGTACTTCACCTCCAGCCAGGGCGTCGTGGTCACCTCGAGCGCCAACGCCGAGGGCGGCAAGACCGTGGCGGGTCTCACCAGTGGGGACTGGATGGAGTACTACCCCTACGACCTGACCGGCAAGAGCACGTTCTCGGCCCGTGTCTCCTCCGGCGGCACCGGCGGCACCCTGACGGTGCACGCCGACTCGCCTGACGGCCCGGTCGTGGCCACCGCCGACGTCGCGAACACCGGCGGCGTCGACACCTACACCACCGTCAGCGCGCCGATCACCGACCCGGGCGGCACGCACAAGCTCTACCTCGTCGCTACGGGGTCGGGCGGCGGTGACCTGTTCACCGTGGACTCGTTCACGGTGACCTGAACCGGTGGGGTGGGGGCGACGCCGACGCCCCCACCCCACCCTCCAGCCAAGGCAGGGCGATCGGAGGCGACGTGAACGGATCAACAGGGCGTACGGGTGTCTGGCTCGTCGGTGCGCGCGGATCGGTGGCGACGACCGCCGTCGTCGGTGCCGCGGCGGCGAGGTCACGGCTGGGTTCGACCGCGGGCTGTGTGACCGAGCTGCCGGACTTCCAGGGTGCCGGCCTGCCCGGCTACGGCGACCTGGTGTTCGGCGGGCACGACGTCGCCGCCATCACGTTGCCCAAGCGGGCGGAGCAGCTCGCGCACGGGGGAGTCGTGCCACCGCAGCTGCCCGCCCTCGTCCACGACGACCTGGTCGCCGCGGACGCCGAGATCAGGCCCGGCACGCCGCGGGTCGACGACGGGCTCACCCAGGCGGAGATCGCCGACCTGCTCGCCGCCGACCTGCGTTCGTTCCGGGAACGGCACGGGCTCGCCCGCGTCGTCGTCGTGAACGTCTCGTCGACCGAGCCGCCCGTGGCGCGGTCCGTCGTGCACGAGTCGCTGGCCGAACTCGAGGACGCGCTGCGGTCCGGCCGTCCGGTCCTGCCGGCGAGCTCGCTGTACGCGTACGCGGCGATGCGTGCGGGTTGCCCGTACGTCGACTTCACGCCGTCGACGGGTGCGCGGCTCCCCGCGCTCGACGAGCTCGCGCGCAGGCACCGGCTGCCGTACGCGGGCAGCGACGGCAAGACGGGGGAGACGCTGGTGAAGTCGGCGCTGGCGCCGATGTTCGCCGCGCGCGGCCTCCGCGTGCTCTCGTGGTCGGGCACCAACCTGCTCGGCGGCGGCGACGGCGCGAACCTCGCCGACCCGACGGCCGCCGAGAGCAAGACGGTGTCGAAGGAGCGCGCGGTCCGCGAGACGCTCGGCCACCCGGTCGAGGGCGAGGTGCACATCGACTACGTCGCCGAGCTCGGCGAGCAGAAGACGGCGTGGGACCACATCCTGTTCGAGGGCTTCCTCGGGGTTCGGATGACGATGCAGTTCGTCTGGCAGGGCTACGACTCGGCGCTGGCCGCGCCGCTCGTCCTCGACCTGGCCAGGCTCGTCGCGCGTGCCCACGAGGCCGGCGAGACCGGGCCGCTCGCACCGCTGGCGTTCTTCTTCAAGGACCCGGTCGCGACGGACGAGCACCGGCTCCAGGTGCAGTACGAGACGTTGCGCTCCTGGGTCGCGTCCCTCCCCGCTGGGGACCCCCATCGTGGTGATGGCGACGACAGGGGACCCCACTCGTCGTCATCACCACAAGAGGGGTCCCCAGCGTGACCGGGGTGCGCGCGGTGGTCGAGCTGGTGCGGGCACCGGCGGCGTTGTCGGTGCCCGGCGACAGCCTCGCCGGCGCGGCCGCCGCCGGCTGGCCGTTCGGCCCCGCGACTCCCGTGCTCGGCGTCGCGTCCGCCTGCCTGTACTGGGCGGGCATGGCGCTCAACGACTACGCCGACCGCGACGTCGACGCGGTGGAGCGTCCGCGGCGGCCGATCCCGTCCGGGCGGGTGTCGCCACGGTTCGCGCTCGGCCTGGCGGCAGGCCTCACGGCGGCGGGCGTCGGCCTCGCGGGCCTGGTCGGCGGGCGCCGCGGCACTGCCGTCGCCGTACCGCTGGCCGCGACCGTCTGGGCGTACGACCTCGCGCTGAAGAGCACACCGGCCGGCCCGGTCGCGATGGGCGCGGCGCGCGTGCTCGACGTGCTGCTCGGTGCGGGCGCGGGACGGTTGCGCCCGGCGCTGCCCGCCGCGCTCACCCTGGGCGCGCACACGGTGGCGATCACGACGCTGAGCCGGCAGGAGGTGACCGGCGGCTCGCGCCGGCTGCCCGCCGTCACCCTCGCGGCCACCGCTGCGGTCACGGCCGCCGCGATGCGCGACACCGGCCGGTCCCGGCTGCACCGGATCGCGAACGCCGCACTGCTCGCCGGCTACGCGGGCACGTTCGGCCGCACCCAGCTCGACGCGGTGCGGACGCCGAGCGCGGCGCACCTGCAACGCGCCGTCGGCGCCGGCATCCTCGCGATGATGCCGCTGCAGGCGGCCCTCGCCGCGGGTGCGGGAGCGCTCGCGGCGGCCGTGCCGGTGGCCGCCGCGTTCCCGCTCGCCCGCAGGCTCGCGCGGAAGGTGTCACCGACATGAGCGCACGCCTGCACGCGCTCCGGCCATCACCCCTGAGGGGCACCCTCACCTGTTCGCCGCGGGTCACGGAGGCCGGCTCATGACGGCGCTGCGGTTCGGGTACGGGACCAACGGGTTCGGCAACCACCGGCTCGACGACGTGCTCGTCGTCCTCGCCGAGCTCGGCTACGACGGCGTCGCGCTCACCCTCGACCACCCGCACCTCGACCCGTACGCGCCCGACGTCCACGCGCAGCTGCCCGGCCTACGCCGCCGGCTCGACGAGCTCAGCCTCGCGGTCGTGGTCGAGACCGGCGGCAGGTACGTGCTCGACCCGTGGCGCAAGCACCAGCCCACGCTGTTGTCGCGCGAGGGTGCGGACCGCCGCGTCGACCTCCTGGTCCGCGCGGTGCGGATCGCCGCGGAGCTGCGCGCCGAGGCGGTGTCGTTCTGGAGCGGCACGGCGGCCGAGCCGATGCCGGAGGACGAGGCGTGGGCACGGCTCGCCGACGGCTGTGCGCGGGTGCTCGACGCGGCGACCGCGTACGACGTCCGGCTGGGCTTCGAACCGGAGCCGGGCATGCTCGTCGACACCCTGGACGGCTTCGAGCGGTTGGTGGGCCGCCTCGACGGGCACGAGCGGTTCGGGCTGACCCTCGACATCGGGCACTGCCGCTGCATCGAGCCCGCACCTGCGCCCGACTGCGTCCGCCGGCACGCCGACCGCCTGGTCAACGTGCAGATCGACGACATGCGCCGGGGCGTGCACGAGCATCTTCCGTTCGGCACGGGCGAGGTCGACTTCCCGCCCGTGCTCGCCGCACTCGCCGACGTCGGCTACCGCGGGCTGGTGTCCGTCGAGCTGCCGCGGCACGGCCACGCGGCGCCCACTCTCGCGCGCACGTCGCTCGATTTCCTGCAGAACGCATGCGTCTCCACGGAGGTGACGACATGAGCAACGACACCGTGCTCGCGGAACGGCTGACCGAGGACGGCCGCCGCTGGCTCGAGGCCGCGACGGAGCACGTCCGGTCCGACGCGACCGCGATCCGCACCCTGTTCCCCGCCGTCGGAAGGAAGGTGGGCCGCGGCGACACCGAGGACGCGGCGCGTGCGCTCCTGCTCGTCTCGCTGCCGGCGCAGGGGCAGGCGCTCGCCGACGAGGTGGCCGCGCTCTACCGGTACGGCGACGCCGCGGAGAAGCGCGGCGTGCTGCGCGCCCTGCACCTGCTCGACCTGGGGGACGACGCGTTGCCGGTCGTCCGGGACGCGTTGCGTACCAACGACACGCGGCTGGTGGCCGCCGCGCTCGGCGGCTACGGCGCGAAGCACCTCGACCAGGCCGCGTACCGCCAGGGCGTGCTCAAGTGCGTGTTCGTCGGCGTGCCGCTGGCCGAGATCGACGGCCTCGACGACCGTGCCGACGACGAGCTCGCCCGCATGCTCGCCGACTTCGCGAGAGAGCGGATCGCCGCCGGCAGAACGATCCCGGACGACGTCTGGCTCGTCCTCGACCGGTTCCCGGCGACGGCCGCCGGGCTACGCAAGACCGCCGAGGAGGCATGATGCGCATCTTCGACCCGCACATCCACATGACGTCGCGGACCACCGACGACTACCAGGCGATGTACGACGCGGGCGTCCGCGCGCTCGTCGAGCCGGCGTTCTGGCTGGGCCAGCCGCGCACCTCCGTCGAGACGTTCGTCGACTACTTCGACGGGCTGGTCGGCTGGGAGCCGTTCAGGGCGAGCCAGTTCGGCATCCGCCACCACTGCACGATGGCGCTGAATCCCAAGGAAGCCAACGACCCCAGGTGTCGCGGCGTGCTCGACGTGCTGCCGCGCTACCTCGCGAAGGACCGCGTGGTCGCGGTCGGCGAGGTGGGCTACGACTCCATGACACCGGAGGAGGACGAGGTCTTCGCCGCGCAGCTGCAGCTGGCGGTCGAGCAGGACCTGCCCGTCCTCGTGCACACGCCGCACCGCGACAAGGCGGCGGGCACGCGCCGCACGCTCGACGTGGTCCGCGAGTCCGGCATCCCGCCCGAGCGCGTCGTGGTCGACCACCTCAACGAGGTGACCGTCGGGCTGGTCGCGGATTCCGGCTGCTGGGCCGGGTTCTCGATCTACCCGGACACCAAGATGGACCCGGACCGCATGGTGGCGATCCTGAAGGAGTACGGCACCGAGCGGATCCTGGTGAACTCCGCCGCGGACTGGGGCAAGAGCGACCCGCTGCGGACGCGGAAGACGGCCGACGCGATGCTCGCGAGCGGCTTCGGCGACGACGACGTCGACCGGGTGTTCTGGCAGAACCCCGTCGCCTTCTACGGGCAGAGCGGGCGACTCGACCTGGCGGAGACACCGGCCGACCCGGCGGCGACGTTCGAGGGCAACTCGGTGCTGCGGGGTGCTCGACCATGAGGATGCGCCACGCCGACGGCACGGTCGTCCACCTCGCGTACTGCACCAACGTGCACACCGCCGAGGACCTCGACGGCGTGCTCGGCCAGCTCGGCCGGTACGCCGGACCCGTGCGCGAGCGGCTGGGCGTCCCGGTGCTCGGGGTGGGGTTGTGGCTCGCCCGCGACGTCGCCACCGCGCTGACCGACGACGCCGCCGCGCTCGACAAGCTGCGCGCCGAGCTGGCGGCGTACGGCCTGGAGGTCGTGACCCTCAACGGTTTCCCGTACCGCGGCTTCGGCGGCGACGTGGTCAAGCGCAGGGTGTACGTGCCGGACTGGTCCGACCCGGCGCGGCTCGCGTACACGCTCGACCTCGCCCGCATCCTGGCGCGGCTGCTCCCCGAGGACGTCACCCGGGGGAGCGTGTCGACGCTGCCGCTGGGCTGGCGGGCGCCGTGGTTCCGGGACCGCCAGGAGGCGGCAGCGGTGCAACTCCACGCGCTCGCCGACCGGCTGGCCGCCCTGGAGGCGGAGACCGGCCGGAGCATCCGGGTCGGGTTCGAGCCCGAGCCTGGCTGCGTCGTCGAGACCACCGAGGACGCCGTCACACACTTGGACGGCCTGGGTGGCGAACGACTGGGGGTGTGTCTCGACGCCTGCCATCTCGCCGTGGCGCACGAGCAGCCGGAGCAGGCGTTCGCGCGCCTGTCCGCCGCCGGCCTGCCCGTCGTGAAGCTGCAGGCGTCGTGCGCACTCGAGGCGGCGGATCCCGGCGACACCGCTACCCGCGAAGCGCTGGCGGCGTTCGCCGAACCCCGCTTCCTGCACCAGACGCGCGAGCCCGCCGCGACGGGGCTGCGGGCCGTCGACGACCTGGACGAGGCGTTGTGGGGACGGCGTGCGCTGCCCGGCAGGAAGCCGTGGCGGGTGCACTTCCACGTGCCGCTGCACGCCGATCCCGCACCACCGCTCGCGTCGACACGCGACGTCCTGACCGGCACGCTGGGCAGCCTGCTCGGCGGGCCGACGGCACGCGTCGAGCACGTCGAGGTCGAGACCTACACCTGGGAGGTGCTGCCCGGCGGCCGCGGCAGCGACGCCGACCTCGTCGCCGGCATCGCCGCCGAGCTCGACTGGACCCGCCGGCAGCTGATCGCCCTCGGCCTCACGGAGGTGCCGCGATGACCCGCACCGCTGGGGACCCCCACCGGGGTCATGGCAACTACGGGGGTCCCCACCCGGGGCCACGACCACAGTGGGGGTCCCCAGCAGGGAGGGGCCGCGCATGAGCACTCCGCTGCTCGTCGTCGACGTGGTCGGGATGACGCCGGCGCTGCTCGAGCACATGCCGAACGTGCGGCGGGTCGCGGCGCGCGGCTTCCAGGCACCGCTGACCCCGGTGTTCCCGGCCGTCACGTGCACGGTGCAGTCGACGTTCCTCACCGGCACATCGCCGCGCGAGCACGGCATCGTCGCGAACGGCTGGTACTTCCGCGACCTCGGGGAGGTCTTCCTGTGGCGCCAGCACAACCGGCTGGTCCGCGGCGAGAAGCTGTGGGACGCCGCGCGTGCCGCCCGTCCCGGGTACACCGTGGCGAACGTCTGCTGGTGGTACGCCATGGGCGCCGCGACCGACCTCACCGTCACACCGCGGCCCGTGTACCACGCCGACGGGCGCAAGGAACCCGACTGCTACACCGACCCGCCCGAGCTGCACGACCGGCTCACCGCGCGGCTCGGCACGTTCCCGCTGTTCAACTACTGGGGGCCGACGGCGGGTATCGCGTCGTCGCGCTGGATCGCCGAGGCCACCCACCACGTGCTCGTCGACGACCGGCCCGACCTCGCGCTCGCCTACGTCCCCCACCTCGACTACGACCTGCAGCGGTACGGCCCCGGCACACCCGAGGCGGCACGGGCCGCCCGGGACGTGGACGCCGTGCTCGGCCCGTTGCTCGAGACGGCGCAGGCACAGGGCCGCGGCATCGTCCTGCTGAGCGAGTACGGCATCACCGACGCGGCGAGGCCGGTGGACGTCAACCGGGCGCTCCGGCGTGCAGGCCTGCTGCGCGTGTACGTCCAGGACGGCATGGAGTACCTCGACCCGTGGACGTCGCGCGCCTTCGCCGTCGCCGACCACCAGGTGGCGCACGTCTACGTGCGCGACCCGGACGACATCGGCCGCGTGCGCGACGTCCTCACCGGGCTGCCCGGTGTCGACGAGGTCCTCGACGCCGCCGGCAAGAGCGCGTACGGCCTCGACCACGAGCGCGCCGGCGAGCTCGTCGCAGTGGCCGAGCCGGACGCGTGGTTCACGTACTACTACTGGCTCGACGACGACCGTGCGCCGGACTTCGCGAAGCTCGTCGAGATCCACCGCAAGCCCGGTTACGACCCGGCCGAGCTGTTCCTCGACCCGGACGACCGGCTGGTGAAGCTGCGTGCGGCGGCCGCGTTGGCGCGCAAGAAGCTGGGCTTCCGGTACCTGATGAACGTGGTGCCGCTCGACCCCGCACCGGTGCACGGCAGCCACGGCCGGCTGCCGGACGACGAGCGGCACGGGCCCGTGCTCGTCTGCTCCGACCCCGACGCGGGACGCGATCGCCTGCACGCCACCGACGTCAAGGACCTGCTGCTCGGCCTCGCCGGGCTCCGGCACACGTCCGCCGTACCCGACCGAACCTCACGGAGGTAACCATGGCACGTCCCGTCACGCTGTTCACCGGCCAGTGGGCCGACGTCCCGTTCGAGGAGCTGTGCCGGCTCGCGTCCGGGTGGGGTTACGACGGACTGGAGCTCGCCTGCTGGGGTGACCACTTCGAGGTCGACAAGGCGCTCGAGGACGACGGGTACGTCGAGCAGAGGCGCGAGATCCTGGCCAAGCACGACCTCGGGTGCTGGACCATCTCCAACCACCTGGTCGGGCAGGCGGTGTGCGACTTCCCGATCGACGAACGGCACCGGGCCATCCTGCCCGCGCGCATCTGGGGCGACGGCGACGCCGAGGGCGTCCGGCAGCGTGCGGCCGAGGAGATGAAGGACACCGCGCGTGCGGCGGCGAAGTTCGGCGTCGACACCGTGGTCGGCTTCACCGGCTCGTCGATCTGGTACACGCTCGCGATGTTCCCGCCGACGCCGGAGTCGATGATCGACCGCGGGTACCAGGACTTCGCCGACCGGTGGAACCCGATCCTCGACGTCTTCGACGAGGCCGGCGTCCGGTTCGCGCACGAGGTGCACCCCACCGAGATCGCGTACGACTACTGGACGACGGTGCGGACGCTCGAGGCGATCGGCCACCGTCCCGCGTTCGGGCTCAACTTCGACCCCTCGCACATGTGGTGGCAGCAGCTCGACCTGGTGTCGTTCCTCTGGGACTTCTCAGAGCGCATCTACCACGTCGACTGCAAGGAGACCCGCACCAGCTTCAACGGCCGCAACGGCCGCCTCGGTTCCCACCTGCCGTGGGGCGACCCGCGGCGCGGCTGGGACTTCGTGTCGACCGGCCACGGCGAGGTGCCGTGGGAGGACGTGTTCCGCACGCTCAACGCGATCGGCTACGACGGGCCCATCTCGGTCGAGTGGGAGGACGCCGGCATGGACCGCACGGTCGGTTGCCCCGAGGCCCTGGAGTTCGTGCGCCGCCTGAACTTCCCGCCGTCCACGGCGTCCTTCGATGCCGCGTTCGGTTCGGGGGACTGACGACCACACATCGGAACGGAGCAGAAATGCCTGAGAGCACTGAGAGTCCGGGGGTGTTCAGGCGACCGGTGTCGCGGCGCACCCTCCTCACCGGTGCGGCCGCGGGTGTGCTCGCGCCGGTCCTGGTGACCGGCGCGCAGGCGCACGCCGAGGTCCGGCCGGGCGCCGGCACCGGCAGCGTCGCGGTGAAGGCGACAGGGGACGGGTCGAAGCCCGTCACCAGGAAGGTGACGCTGTACGCGGAGTCGGTAGCCGGCGGCCTCACCGGCTACGGCCTCGAACCGGGGCAGGCCACCGTCCCCGGGCCGATCCTCGAGATGTGGGAGGGGGACACGTACGAGATCACGCTCGTCAACAACACGAGCGAGCGGCTCTCGATCCACGCGCACGGCGTCGACTACGACACGGCGTCCGACGGGACGCCGATGAACGACTCGGCCACCGAGGCAGGACAGACGCGCACCTACGTGTGGAAGACGCACACGGCGCACAGGCGCAAGGACGGCACCTGGGCCCCGGGGAGTGCCGGCTACTGGCACTACCACGACCACGCGATGGGCGGCGACCACGGCACGAAGGGCATCAGCCAGGGCCTCTACGGCGCGCTGATCGTACGGCGCAGCAAGGACATCCTGCCGGACAAGCAGTTCACCGTCGTGTTCAACGACATGACCATCAACAACAAGGTGGGCGCGGACGTCCCGACCCTGGAGGCGAAGCTCGGCGAGCGCGTGGAGTTCATCGCGATCGGCCACGGCAACAACTTCCACACCTTCCACGTCCACGCGCACAGGTGGGCGGACAACCGGACCGGCCTGCTCGACGGGCCGCACGACGCGACGCCGCTCATCGACAACAAGGACCTCAACCCCGGCAGCTCGTTCGGGTTCCAGGTGATCGCGGGCGAAGGGGTCGGGCCGGGGGCATGGATGTACCACTGCCACGTGCAGTACCACGCGGACGGCGGCATGGTCGGCGTCTTCCTCGTCACCGACGAGGACGGCTCCGTCCCCGCGTCCGCCCAGACGGCACTGGACCGGTTCCACAGCGGGCACATGGGCCACATGGGCGGCATGGATCACCCCTGACGCCGTCGCCGGACACCGCATCGGACGAGCGACGCGGAGAGGAGCGAGTAGCCGGGGGGCGCTTGCAGGTGAAGTAGTACCACCGGGATGGGACTTCGGCGGACCTCCCATGACCTAGTCAGTTGAGGAGTAGGGATGGGTCGACGACGTATCTCTCTGTTACCCGGTTCGAGACGGGTGCGGATGGGCATGGCCCTGTTGTCGAGCGCGATGCTCGCCATCGGGCTGTCCGCCGCGAACGCCTCGGCCGCGCCGAAGGCGCCGCAACCGGACGGTCCCGGGAGGGCCGACGTCCGCGTGCTCGTCTTCCACGGTCCTGCTGCACAGCAGGACGACCCGGTGCTCGCGGCCACCAACGCGGTCGAGGACCTCGGGAGGAAGAACCACTTCGCGGTGGACGAGGCGGACACCCCGACCGTGTTCACCGTCGAGAACCTGGCCCGGTACCGCGGCGTCGTGTTCCTGTCGGCGAAGGGCGCGGACCTGAACACCGAACAGGAGTCCGCGCTGCAGGCGTACATGCGGGACGGCGGCGGGTTCGTCGGCGTTCGCGACGCCGCACGGGCGCAGGAGAGCTCCGACTGGTTCACCGGTCTCATCGGCACCCGCGTCTCCAACGGCCTGCCGCCGTCGGAGAAGGTCGTGGAGAGCACCGCGAACAGCGAGAACCCGCCGAACGAGACCAAGGACAAGCTGTTCGACGGCAAGACGGACACCAAGTGGCTCGCCAGGACGCCGACGGCGTGGGTAACCGCGAAGCTCGAGAAGCCGGAGGTCATCGCGCACTATGCGCTGACCTCCGCCAACGACTACGAGGGCCGCGACCCGAAGGACTGGACACTGCAGGGCTCGACGGACGGCCAGAACTGGACCGACCTGGACAGCCGCAAGGGCGAGAGCTTCCCGCAGCGGTTCCAGACCAAGGACTACAAGTTCGACAACACCAAGGAGTACCAGTACTACCGGCTGAACATCACGGCCAACGGCGGTGAGCCGCTCACCCAGCTCGCCGAGTGGGGCCTGTTCGGACCGGATGCCGGGCCGCCTCCGACGGACAAGGTGCAGTCGGCCGTGGTCGATGTGACCGACCGCCAGCACCCGGCGAACAAGGGCCTGCCGCTGAACTGGAAGCGGTCGGACAAGTGGCTCAACTGGGGCCCGAACCCGATCGGCAAGGTGCACACGATCGCGCAGGTCGAGGAGTCGACCTACGACCCCGGGCAGGGTGCGAACGGGCCGTTCCACCCGATCTCGTGGTGTCGTGACTACGACGGTGGCCGGTCCTTCTACACGGGAATGGGCGGCACCGTCGCCAGCTACCAGGACGACAAGCAGTTCCTCGGTCACCTCGCCGGCGCCATCGAGTGGACGACCGGTCTGGTCCGTGGCGACTGCCAGGCGACCATCGCGTCGAACTACACCGTGGAACGGCTGACCAAGCCGAACCAGCAGGGACAGCTCGACCAGATCGGTGAGCCGCACGGCCTCACGATCGCACCCGACGGCAAGGTCTTCTACATCGGCAAAGCGGCATGCCCGTCGGGTCCGATCCCCGACTGGAGCGACCCGAACGTCGGCCTGGGTTGCGGCACCATCCACCAGTGGGACCCGAAGACGAAGCAGGCCAAGCTCCTCACCACCCTGAAGGTGATGGGCAACCGCGGCAGCGGCAGTGAGCTCGTCAAGAACGAGGAAGGCCTCGTCGGAATCACGCTCGACCCGAACTTCGAGAAGAACGGGTGGATCTACGTCTACTGGATGCCGCACGAGTCGATCGACCGTGACAAGCAGATCGGGCAGCGCACGATCTCGCGGTTCACGTACGACTTCGGCTCCCAGTCCATCGACCAGGGCACGCGCAAGGACCTGCTGCACTGGGACGCGCAGATCCACAGCTGCTGCCACGCCGGCGGCGGCATGGCGTTCGACGACAAGGGCAACCTGTACGTCGGCTCCGGTGACAACAACTCGTCGCAGGGTGCCGGTCTCGGCTACTCGGGGAACAACTGGACCCAGGAGTACAAGGGCGTCTCGTTCCAGGACGCGCGCCGTACCGCTGGCAACACCAACAGCCTGAACGGAAAGATCATTCGGATCCACCCGGAGCCGGACGGCAGCTACACCATCCCGCAGGGCAACCTGTTCAAGCCGGGCACGCCGAAGACGCGCCCGGAGATCTACGTCATGGGTGTGCGCAACATCGCGCGCATCGCGTGGGACAAGCAGAACAAGTGGCTGACGGCCGGCTGGGTCGGTCCGGACGCCGGCATCCCGGACCCGGAACTCGGGCCGGCGAAGTACGAGACCGCGACGGTGCTCACGTCCGCGGGCAACCAGGGCTGGCCGTACTGCATGGGCAACAAGCAGCCCTACCGTGACCGCAGCAACACCGACGCGAACATCCTCACCGGTTGGTACGACTGCGACCACCTGAAGAACGAGTCACCGCGCAACACGGGCCTGGTGGACATCCCGCCGGCTCGGGACAACATGATCTGGTACTCGCCTCAGGGCGGCGGCCCCGTCTACCCGAAGCGGAGCGACGGCAGTGGCCTGCCGACGTACAAGCTCGGCGACGAGACCTTCACCGAGCCGTACCTCAAGGGCGGCGGCCAGGCCATCATGGACGGCCCGACGTACCACCGGAACGAGGTCGACACCGGCAGCGGCGTCGCGTGGCCGGCGTACTGGGACGACAAGTGGTTCATCGGCGACGAGTCGAACGCGAACAACCGGATCGCCGTGACCGTCGACCCGAAGACCGCGAGGGACGCGGGCAAGCCGGCGTTCGCCGAGGACCTCCGGGCCATCATCCCGGGCGGCCGCGGTGACGACAAGCTGCAGAGCTGGATGGACGCGAAGTTCGGACCGGACGGCGCGCTCTACATGCTCGACTACGCGGGCGGCTTCTTCAGCCTCGACCCGAACCAGAAGCTGATCAGGATCAGCTACCACGGTGGACCGCCCACGCCGAACCCGACCCAGGCGACGGCACGTGCGGTCGAGCAGAGCGACCCGATGACCATCGGGTTCGACGGCACCAAGGCCGGTGGCGTGAAGTGGGAGTGGGACTTCGGTGACGGCAGCAAGAAGTCGCACGAGGCGAACCCGACCCACACCTACGCCGACTTCGGCACCTACCACGCGACGCTGACCGTCCACTACGCCAACGGTGAGAAGGCCACGGGGACGGTCGACGTCAAGGTCGGTTGCACGGCACCGGACGCTCGCAAGAACGTCTGGCTGCTCGACAAGGAGACCGGCGTGCCCAACCACGAGGTCGGCGGCGGCTGCACGCTGAACGACCTCATCGACGACGAGAGCACCTGGTCCAGCCACGGCGCCTTCGTCGACTACATGGCCGGTCGGATCTCGTACTTCCTCGACCGCGGTGCGATCAACAACACCGAGGCGGCGGAGCTGCGCGACGCGGCCGGGAAGTCGGACATCGGCAACACCAACGGATACGAGTCCATCTTCGACGGTTCCGCCAAGTCGCTGACCGGCTGGGAACAGGCACCGGCGGGGAAGTTCACGCTCCAGTCCGACGGGTCGATCAAGAGCTCCGGCGGGTTGGGGATGTTGTGGTACGCGCGCAAGGCGTACGCCGACTTCTCGGTGCGGTTGCAGTTCAAGGACGTGGCACCGGAGGGACACAACGCCAACAGCGGCGTGTTCGTCCGGTTCCCGGACATCCGCACGCCGCTGGACGACCGGCCGACCGGCAGCTGCGGCACCGTCGGTGCGGCTCGCAGCTCGCCGGCGTGGGTCGCGATCTACTGCGGACAGGAGGTACAGATCTACGACGGCGACTCCGGTGAACCGCAGAAGACCGGTTCCATCTACAACTTCAAGCCCACGACCCTCGACCAGGCGGGAGTCACGCCGAAGGGCCAGTGGAACGACTACGAGGTGAAGGTGGTCGGCCAGCACTACACGATCATCCGCAACGGCGTCGTCATCAACGAGTTCGACAACACGCCGGGGAAGACCTCCTCGCGCGCGGGTGACCCACCCACGGATCTGCGTCAGTTCATCAGCGGGTTCATCGGCCTGCAGAACCACAGTGACAACGATCTGATCGAGTTCCGCAACATCCGGGTCAGGGAGCTGTAACGGCTGTGGTGGGTACCGGGCGCATGCCCCCGCGCCCGGTGCCCACCCTCCGCGGAGGAGAGGTGAGACAAGTGCTCGACAGACTGCTTCCCGCCCGGATCAGGGGCGGGAGACCCGGCACACACCGGATGAGAAGGAACGCGCGGCTCGCCGCGGCGGTGCTCTGCGCGGCGGCCTCGCTGCTGTGGCTGGCCGTCGCGCCGGCGGCCGCGAAGCCGAAGGCGGCGCAGGTGAACGCCGCGGCCACGCAGGTGCTGACCTGGACGGCCGACGACAGCATCACCGGCTACAAGTCGGCGCCCGCGACGGCCGTGGCGGGACCGGCCACGATCGTGTTCGAGAACAGCACGGCGACCGGCAACACGACCGGCATGCCGCACACGCTCACGTTCGACACCACGACGGCCGGCTACAACCACGACGTCGACGTCAACATCCTGGCCAGCCCGTTCGACGCCAACGGCGGCCACTACGAGGTGCAGGTGAACCTGACGGCCGGCAAGTACTACTACTACTGCGCGATGGCCGGCCACCAGATGCACGGCGAACTCGTGGTGACCGACGGCGGCGGCACGGACACGACGCCGCCGACGACGTCGGCGTCGGTGACCGGGAACAAGAACACCGACGGCGCGTACGTCGGCTCGGCCACGGTGACCGTGTCCGCGTCCGACGCGGAGTCGGGCGTCGACACGATCGAGTACGCGCTCGACAACGACGTGTTCCACCCGTACACGGCGCCACTCACCGTGACCGACGTGGGGGACCACATCGTCACGTACCGGGCGAGTGACAAGGCGGGCAACACCTCCGAGGCGAAGACCGTGAACTTCACGGTCGTGGCACCGCAGAGCCAGGACACGACGCCGCCCGACGTGTCGGCGACCGTCTCCGGCGACAAGAACGCGAGCGGCGACTACGTCGGCACCGCGACGGTGACGGTCACCGCGACCGACTCCGAGTCCGGCGTCGACAAGGTCGAGTACGCGCTCGACGACGCGCCGTACGCGACCTACACGGCACCGCTGCAGGTCGACCAGCCCGGCCACCACATGGTCTCGTACCGGGCGAGCGACAAGGCGGGCAACGTCTCGGACGCGAAGACGGTGATGTTCGACGTCGCGGAACCGCAGGGCAGCGACACAACGCCGCCCGACGTGTCCGCGGCGGTGTCCGGTGACCAGAACGCCGACGGCGAGTACGTCGGCTCGGCGACGGTGACGGTCACCGCGACCGACACCGACTCCGGCGTCGACACCGTCGAGTACGCCCTCGACAGCGACGCGTTCAAGGCGTACACGACGCCCCTGTCGGTCACCGAGCCCGGTGACCACACGGTGAAGTACCGGGCCACCGACAAGGCGGGCAACACCTCCACGACGAAGTCCGTCTCGTTCACCGTCGCGGCGCCGCCGTCCGGTGACGACACACCACCGGACGTGACCGCCGAGGTCACGGGGAACCAGGACTTCGCCTGGAACTACGTCGGGACGGCGACGCTCACGATCACGGCGAAGGACGCCGACTCGGGTGTGGCGTCGATGGAGTACTCGCTCGACGGCGCTCCGTACGCCGCATACACCGCGCCGGTGAAGGTGAGCCAGCCCGGCAAGCACACGGTCACGTACCGGGCGACGGACAAGGCGGGCAACACCTCCGCCGTGCAGACCGCGCACTTCTCGGTCGTCGCGTCAGCCAAGTAACCCCCTCGCAACGAAGGAGCGAATGCACATGTGTGGTGGACAGAAAGTCACGTTCGACCGGCGCCGGTTCCTCAAGGGGGTGGCCGCGACGGCTGCCGGCGTCAGCGCGCTGGGAGCGGCGGGGGCGCTGACCGCGAGGAGTGCGAGCGCGGCGGAGGCGCCGGTCGCCGGCCGGCACCTCCCGAACCAGAAGATCGGCCTGCAGATGTACTCGGTGCGCAACGCGTTCATGGCTCAGCCGGAGCCCGTGATCGCGGCACTGGCAGCTGCCGGGTACTACGAGGTCGAGTTCGCCGGGCTGCCCGGCGGCACCGATCCCGCGCACGCGCCGGCGATCCGCGCGATGCTCGACAAGTACGGCATGGTGGCGATCTCCAGCCACCACAATTTCAGCGAGTTCACCGACGAGACCCGGCTCGCACAGCTCATCGAGATGGCCCGGATCCTCGGGCAGAAGTACATCGTCTGCCCCGGCGGCGTACCCAACTCCGCAGAGGGGTTCGCGGCCGCCGGCCCGGCGTTCAACCGGGCAGGGGAGAAGATCCGGGCGGCCGGGATGTTCCTCGGCTACCACAACCACACCGGCGAGTTCGAGGGCCACGGCCCGGACGGCCGGACGTTCTACCAGATCCTGCTCGACAGCTCCGACCCGCACCTGCTGCACATGGAGCTCGACATGGGCTGGTCGAGCGCGGCGGGCCTGAGCGCCCAGGACAACATCGACCTGATGGCGGCGAACAAGGAACGCATGCTCCTGGCGCACGTGAAGGACCTGCACCCGGACGGCAGCCTCGCCGACCTCGGCACCGGCATCGTCGACTACCAGACGATCCTCAGTGCCGCGACGAGCCTCGGCATGCGCGAGTTCATCATCGAGAACGACGACCAGAGCAACCCGCTCACCGACTCGCGCGCGAAGAACATGCACGACTACCTGGCGACCCTCGAGCTGACGTAGTCGTTCGCCGTTGACGACCTGTCAGGCTCTCGCAGGGCCATGGCCCCGCGAGAGCCTGACAAGTTCCCGGGCTCTTCACCGGGTAACCGACGAACCGCTCCCGGTCGACCTCGCGGGGCGGGCGCACCAGCAGGCGCGCGGTCGTCAGGACGTCCGGACTTATGACTGGTCCCCGTCGGACGCGTCCGCGTCGCCGTTCTCTCGGCCGACGATGCTGTTCTCCAGCAAGTCCTTGGAGACGCGGACGGTCTGTGCTGCCGTGGCATCGGCGGTCGCGGTCAGGAGCATGGCCGCCTCCGCGGCGCTCCTGCCCCCCGCGGGAGGCGCCGCGGCGGCCTCCTGCCCGACACGCGACTGGATCCCCATGCCGGCCTCCCTCCGAGCTCCGTCCCAGCCTCCCACGGATCAGCTCACGGGCGGGCACCTCATCCGAGCGCGTCGGCGATGCGTTCCAGCTCGACGACGGTCGGCGTCGCGTCGAAGCCGTGGTCGACCAGCCAGTCTGCGGCGGCGAGGTGGCGGATGACGTGGTACGGCAGTTGCAGCTCCCGGGTATGGGCGGCGAACGCCGGCTCGGCGCCGTAGCCGGCGAGGACGACGCCCAGCCGGTCGCGGTCCCACAGCGTCAGCGTGGCCAGGTCGAACGCCGGGTCGCCGAGCCCTGCGTCGCCGAAGTCGAGTGCGGCCACAACCGTCTCGTCGCGCAGCAGCCAGTGGTACGGCCCGCAGTCGCCGTGCAGGAGCGTCGGCGGCGGCTCGGCGCGATCGGCGAACGCGCGCCGGAGCACGGCCGTGAGCCGCTCGACCGCGGCCGGTGTGACGAACCCGTCGGCGAGCGCGCGGTCCCGCTCGTACTCGGTCCACTCGTGCAGCCAGCCCCACCAGGAGTCGCGCCCGCCGAAGTACGGGAAGCCGTCCGTCCCGGCGCCGCCGTGCAGCCGGCGCAGTGCCGCGCCGGTCGCCCGCCACCACGAGTCGGGCGAGTCCGCGGCGAGTTCGTGGCCACTCACGAACTCGGCCACGTACACGGCGGGCGGGCCCTCGTGCCAGAGCATCCGCGGCGGCACGGCCACGCCGGCCGCACGGGCGGCGTCCGTCGCGCGGATCTCCTTCGCGAGGTCGCCGCCGGGCATCGGGCCGTCCGGCACCGCCGCCTTGATCACGACGTGGCGGGTGCCCAGGTCCGCCTCGACCACGAGCCGTTCGGGGTGGTCGACGCGCACCTCGCGGACGCCGACGTCGTCCCCGGTCTCGCGCGCGACGATGGTCAGGACGTCGTCGAGCCGCACCGGGGATCAGTCGTGCGCCTGGGTGAGCCGCCGCCGTCTCTCGTTGATGACGTCCTCGCGGTCCGGCAGCGCACGCAGGACGTCGTGCTTCTCGCCGGTGTCCTCGTCCTTGATCTGGATCGCCGAGTGCGCGACGAGCAGGCCCCACAGCGCCATCAGCAGGTACAGGATGTAGTTGACGTCGGTGAAGCCGAGCGTGTTGTCCGCCAGGAAGTGCGGGACGCTCGACGGCACGTGCTCGTACTTCTGCAGGAACGCGGCGGTGGCCGACACGACCATCCCGACCCCGAACACCACGAAGGCGAGCCAGCCGAAGCCCTTCGCCGACACCTTCGAGCCGCCGGCGCCGAGCGCGATCAGGCCCGCGACGATGTGGAAGATGTCGAAGCCGTAGTGGCCGCCGAAGATCCACTCGTACCCGATGCCGAGCAGGTGCCACGCCAGGCCGACCAGGCCGACGATGATCAGCGACACGCCCATGATGATGGCGAGCACCCGTGATGCCGGCCGTGCCCTCTTCGGCTTCTTGCTGCTCATGCGCACTCCGTCTTCACCGTACGACGCCTGGCGGCATGAGGATATCGGCCGCCGGCACCCCCGCGCGCACGGCGTGCCGCCCGACGCTGGTATCTTGACGTCGAGACAAAATATCGGCCCCGTGGCAGAGGTTGGTGGGAAGCGAATGTCCACGAACGGTAATGGTTCCGCCGCACCCGGAGTCCCCGCCGGGAACAGCTACCAGGCGCGAGCCCGTCTCCGGGTCGGGCAGCGAGACCTCGAGATCTACCGGCTGGACGCCGTCGCCGGTGCCGAGGACCTGCCGTACAGCCTCAAGATCCTGCTCGAGAACCTCCTGCGCACCGAGGACGGGGTGAACATCACCGCCGACGACGTCGCCGCGCTGGCCGCCTGGGACCCAGCCGCCCAGCCGAGCCGGGAGATCCAGTTCACCCCGGCCCGGGTGCTGATGCAGGACTTCACCGGCGTGCCGGCGATCGTCGACCTCGCCGCGATGCGCCAGGCGATGCGTGACCTCGGCGGCGACCCGGCCAGGATCAACCCGCTCGCCCCGGCGGAACTGGTCATCGACCACTCCGTGATCGCCGACTTCTTCGGGGTCCACGACGCCATCGAGCGCAACATCGCGCTGGAGTTCGAGCGCAACAGGGAGCGGTACCAGTTCCTCAAGTGGGGCCAGCAGGCGTTCGACAACTTCCGGGTCGTCCCACCGAACACCGGCATCGTCCACCAGGTCAACATCGAGTACCTCGCCCGCGTCGTCTTCGAGCGCGACGGTGTCGCCTACCCCGACACCCTGGTCGGCACCGACTCCCACACCACGATGGTGAACGGCCTCGGCGTGCTGGGCTGGGGCGTGGGCGGCATCGAGGCCGAGGCCGCGATGCTCGGCCAGCCGGTCAGCATGCTGATCCCGCGCGTCGTCGGTTTCAAGCTCACCGGCCAGCTGCCCGAGGGTGCGACGGCCACCGACCTCGTCCTCACCATCACCGAGATGCTCCGCCGCCACGGGGTGGTCGGCAAGTTCGTCGAGTTCTACGGGCCGGGCGTCGGCAACGTGCCGCTCGCCAACCGCGCCACCATCGGCAACATGAGCCCCGAGTACGGCTCCACCTGCGCGATCTTCCCGATCGACGACGAGACGCTGCAGTACCTGCGCCTCACCGGCCGTTCCGACGACCAGCTCGCGCTCGTCGAGGCGTACGCGAAGGAGCAGGGCATCTGGCACGACCCGCAGCGCACGCCGCGGTTCTCCGAGACGCTCGAGCTCGACCTCGGCACCGTGGTCCCGAGCATCGCCGGCCCGAAGCGACCGCAGGACCGCATCGCGCTGTCCGACGCGAAGGCGACGTTCCGCGCCGTGCTCGGCGACTACGCCGGTGACACCACGGCCCCGGTGCCGCACTCGGCCGTCGACGAGGCCGTCGAGGAGACCTTCCCGGCCTCCGACCCGACGTCGTACCAGCACGAGGAGAACGGCGACGGCGCGCCCGCCGCCGTGTCCGCCGCGGCCACCGCGGAGGGCCGGCAGAGCAACCCGGCGCACGTCCGGCTCGCCGACGGCACCGAGTTCGAGCTCGACCACGGCGCCGTCGTGATCGCCGCGATCACCTCGTGCACGAACACGTCGAACCCGCAGGTCATGGTGGCCGCGGCGCTGGTCGCGAAGAAGGCGGTCGAGCTCGGCCTGACCCGCAAGCCGTGGGTGAAGACCACGCTGGCCCCCGGCTCGAAGGTGGTCATGGACTACTACGACCGCGCCGGGCTCACCCCGTACCTCGACAAGATCGGCTTCAACCTCGTCGGCTACGGCTGCACGACCTGCATCGGCAACTCCGGCCCGCTGCCAGAGGAGATCAGCGCCGCGGTCGCCGAGAACGACCTCGCGGTCGCGTCCGTGCTGTCCGGCAACCGCAACTTCGAGGGGCGGATCAACCCGGACTGCAAGCTGAACTTCCTCGCCTCGCCGCCGCTGGTGGTCGCGTACGCCCTGGCCGGCTCGATGGACGTCGACCTCACCCACGACCCGATCGGGACGAGCGCCGAGGGCAAGCCGGTGTACCTGTCCGACCTGTGGCCGACGTCGCAGGAGGTCGACGAGGTCATCGCGGGCGCGCTGCAGGCCGAGATGTTCACCCGCGACTACGCGGACGTGTTCGCCGGTGACGAGCGCTGGAACGGCATGGACATCCCGCAGGGCGACCTGTTCGAGTGGGACGAGCAGTCCACGTACGTGCGGCACGCGCCGTACTTCGACGGCATGCCCGCCGAGCCGCAGCCGCTCACCGACATCGAGGGCGCCCGCGTCCTGGTCAAGGTCGGCGACTCCGTCACCACCGACCACATCTCGCCGGCCGGTGCCATCAAGCCGGACAGTCCCGCCGGCCACTACCTCGTCGAGCACGGCATCGAGCGCAAGGACTTCAACTCCTACGGGTCACGCCGGGGCAACCACGAGGTCATGATCCGCGGCACGTTCGCCAACATCAGGCTGCGCAACCAGCTCGTCCCCGGCGTCGAGGGCGGCTTCACCAGGCACCTGGGCGGCGGGGATTCCGGTGGTGGCGGAACCGATCCGGCCGGCGAGCAGCTGCCGATCTACGACGCCGCGGTGAAGTACGCCGACGAGGGCACGCCGCTCGTGGTGCTCGCCGGCAAGGAGTACGGCTCCGGCTCGTCCCGCGACTGGGCGGCCAAGGGCACACTGCTGCTCGGTGTACGCGCCGTGATCGCGGAGTCGTACGAGCGCATCCACCGGTCGAACCTGATCGGCATGGGCGTCCTGCCGCTGCAGTACGCCGAGGGCGAGAACGCGGAGTCGCTCGGCCTCACGGGAGAGGAGACCTTCTCCATCACCGGCATCGCGGACGCCGACGGGGGCGGGGGTTCCGGGGGCGGCGGAGTGAACGGGCTGCCGCGCGAGGTCACGGTGCGGGCGGACGACAAGGAGTTCACCGCCGTCGTGCGCATCGACACGCCGGGGGAGGCGGAGTACTACAGGCACGGCGGCATCCTGCAGTACGTGCTGCGGTCACTGCGCGACCGCGGTTGAGGAACGGCGCGTCGGGTATCCCGGTAAACCCGGGATACCCGCCGGGGCGTCGTTAGACTCGTCGGAAGCCGGCGGCGGATGACGAGGAGGAGCCGACGCGTGAGTGTTCTCGCATCTGTGCGCGGACCAGCTGATCTACGACGACTCGACACCGACCAGCTCGCCGAGCTCGCGGCCGAGATCCGTGAGCTGCTGGTACAGGAGGTCATCCGGGCCGGCAGCGGCCACCTCGGGCCGAACCTCGGCGTGGTGGAGCTCACCATCGCGTTGCACCGCGTCTTCGACTCGCCGCGGGACCGCATCCTGTTCGACGTCGGGCACCAGGCGTACGTGCACAAGATGCTCACCGGCCGCGCCGAGGGCTTCCAGCACGGCACGCTGCGGCGCCGCGGCGGCCTGTCCGGCTACCCGAGCCAGGCCGAGTCCGAGCACGACGTCATCGAGAATTCGCACGCGACCACGGCGCTCTCGTACGCCGACGGGCTGGCCGCCGCGTACGCGCTGCGCGGCGAGGACGACCGCGAGGTCGTGGTCGTCGTCGGCGACGGCGCGCTCACCGGGGGCATGGCCTGGGAGGCGCTGAACAACATCGCGGCGGTGAAGGACCGCAAGCTCGTCATCGTCGTCAACGACAACGGTCGGTCGTACGAGCCCACGCACGGTGCGTTCGCGAGCTACCTGGCCACCCTGCGCACCAACCCGAAGTACGAGCAGGTGCTCGCGCTCGTCAAGGACAGCCTCGAGCGCACCCCGCTCGTCGGGCCACCGCTGTACGACGCACTGCACGGCATCAAGCGCGGCCTGAAGGACGCCATCAGCCCGCAGGGCCTGTTCGAGGACCTCGGCCTCAAGTACGTGGGCCCGATCGACGGGCACGACGTCGGGTCGGTCGAGTCCGCGCTGCGCAAGGCACGCCGCTTCGGCGGCCCGGTCATCGTGCACTGCGTCACCCAGAAGGGCCGGGGTTACGCGGCCGCCGAGCAGGACGAGCAGGACAACCTGCACCAGATCAGGGGCGAGCACGGCGACGGCTGGACCGAGGTGTTCAGCGACGAGATCACCCGGATCGCCGCCGAGCGCGACGACGTCGTCGGCGTGACCGCGGCCATGCTCTACTCCACCGGCCTGGCGCCGATGGCCCAGCGGTTCCCCGGCCGCGTCTACGACGTCGGCATCGCCGAGCAGCACGCGGTCACCAAGGCCGCGGGCCTCGCACTCGGCGGCCTGCACCCGGTCGTCGCGCTCTACGCGACGTTCCTCAACCGTGCGTTCGACCAGCTGCTGATGGACGTCGCGCTGCACCGGCTGCCCGTCACGTTCGTGCTGACCCGGGCGGGGGTCACCGGCGACGACGGGCCCAGCCACAACGGCATGTGGGACATGTCCATCCTCCAGGTGGTGCCCGGGCTGCGCATCGCGGCGCCCCGGGACGCCACGCGCCTGCGCGAGCAGCTCCGCGAGGCCGTCGACGTCGCCGACGGTCCGACCGTCGTCCGGTACCCGAAGGGCGACGTCTGCCCGGAGGTCGGCGCGGTGGGCCGGGTGGGCCGTGCGGACGTGCTGCGCGAGGCCGCCGAGCGGGACGTGCTCGTCGTCGCCGTCGGCGCCATGGTGCCGTGCGGGCTCGAGGTGGCCGACCGCCTCGGCGCCCAGGGCGTCGGCGTCACCGTCGTCGACCCCCGGTGGGTGAAGCCGCTCGACGACGAACTGGTCGCGTTCGCCGACGGTTTCCGGCTGGTCGTGGTCGTCGAGGACAACGGCCGCACCGGCGGTGTCGGCGCCGCCGTGAGCCAGGCGCTGCACGACGCCGGCTCGAGCGCCGCGGTGCGGTCGTTCGGCATCCCGCAGCGCTTCCTCGACCACGCGAAGCGCGGGGAGGTGCTCGCGGAGATCGGGCTGGACGGACAGGACGTCGCCCGCGAGGTGCTCGAGACGATGAGCCGGCTGGGCCAGCTGGCGGCGTACGACGCCGACCCGCGCGAGCTGCGTTCCTGAGGCCGTTCCCCGGCCGCGCTCACGGTGAGCAGTCCTGGAGCCGTGTCGGTCCTACGGTTCGTGTTCGATAATCGATACATGCCGATCTATTTACCTTCTTGACCTCTCTTTCAACGCTCTGCCGCCGAATCGTGATCCCACGTGTGCCGCGGCGGCTGGCCGGGTATGGGCCACATCCCTAAGCTCACCTAGGCGGCGGGGAGGGCGCCGCGTGGACGGGGGGCCTGGCACAGAGAGGAAGGTCGGATGGCCTTACAGACCCGCGACCTGAACGTCGCAGGTGGAGACGACCGGCGGTTGCGCAAGGACTTCGGCACCATCGGGCTGTTGTTCACCGCCGTCGGTTCGATCATCGGGTCGGGTTGGCTGTTCGGAGCGTTGAACGCCTCCGAGAAGGCTGGACCCGCCGCAGTACTTTCGTGGGCGATCGGCCTCGTCATGTTCGTGCTGATCGGACTCACCTACTCCGAGCTCGGCACGATGTTTCCGCACAGCGGCGGCGTCGCCCGGTACCCGCACTACTCACACGGCTCGTTCGCCAGCTTCAGCATCGGCTGGGTCACCTGGCTCGCCGCGGCATCGGTCGCGCCGATCGAGGTCGAGGCCGCGACGCAGTACGCGAAGAACTACCTGCCGTGGCTGCAGACGGCGAAGAACGGCGTGCCCGTCCTCACCGTCCCCGGCCTGATCGTGTCGATCCTGTTGATGGGCGTGTTCGTGCTCATCAACTTCTTCGGCGTCCGCTGGTTCGCGCGGATCAACAACGTGTTGGTCTGGTGGAAGCTCGCGATCATCGTGCTGGTGGTCATCGCGCTGCTCGTCGCGGGCTTCAACGGCGCCCACTTCGGGAAGCTGGGCGGCGCAAGCGGCACCGGGTTCATGCCGTACGGCGCCAACGGCGTCTTCTCCGCGGTGGCGACCGCGGGTATCGCGTTCGCCTACTTCGGCTTCCGGCAGGGCGTCGAGCTCGCCGGGGAGACGAGGAACCCCCGGCGCAACGTCCCGCTGACGGTGGTCGGCTCCGTGGTGCTCTGCGGCGTGATCTACATCCTGCTGCAGGTCGCGTTCATCGGCGCCGCGCCGACCAGCGCCATCACCAAGCAGGGCTGGGCACACGTCGGGGAGAACTTCTCGTCGGCGACGAACACCCTCGCGCAGTTCGGCCCGCTGGCCGCGATCGCCACGATCCTCGGCCTCGGCTGGCTCGCGGTGCTGCTCTACATCGACGCGGTGATCTCGCCCGCCGACACCGGCCTGATCTACACGGGCGTCTCGGCCCGGCTCTCGTACGCGATGGGCCGCAACCGCAACGCGCCCGCCACCCTGTCGAAGGTGACGTCGAACGGCGTGCCCTGGGTGAGCCTGATCCTCGCGTGGATCGTCGGCTGCATCTTCTTCCTGCCGTTCCCCGGCTGGCAGGAGCTCGTCGGCTTCGTCACGTCGTCGACGGTGCTGTCGTTCGGCGCCGGTCCACTGGCCCTGTTGACGCTGCGCAGGCAGCTGCCGAACCAGAACCGCCCGTTCCGGCTGCCGGCCGCGTGGGTGATCGCATTCCTCGCGCTCTGGTCGTCCAACCTGATCGTGTACTGGACGGGCTGGGAGCAGGACCGGCTGCTGTTCCTGGCGATCGTGCTCGGCTTCGTGCTGTTCGGCATCAACCAGGCCGTGAACCGCGGCAAGACGCCGGCGGTCGACTTCAAGCACGGTTGGTGGATCATCGTCTGGTTCGGCGGCCTCGCGCTGATCAGCGACCTCGGCGAGTTCGGCAGCGCGGCCGACCCGACCAAGAAGGTCGGGAACCTCGGCCTCATCGGCTTCTGGGGCGGGTTCATCTGGACCTTCGTCCTCGCGGCCGTCGTCGTCGCGCTCGCGTACTGGCGCAGGCTGCCGAGCGAGCGGGTCGAGGCGATCGTGGGCGAGCACCGGGAGGAGCCGGCCCCCGAGACCGCCTAGCGGTCAGACCCGAACAACGGGCGCCGCGACCGGACGAACCGGTCGCGGCGCCTTTTATCGCGCCGCACCATTACTCGAGCATTGCGGTTTCTTGGCATTATCCCGGTGCCGCAGCAGTCGGGCGTTATTCCAAATGCATTTTTCGCGGGCTACGATCAATTCACTTCGTCGGCGTGATCTACGTCACACTGGAGTCCTGATGAGTGTGCACACCGCGAGCATCAAGCCCGGCCGACCAGGCGGGCTGCGACGTGACATCAGGCTGATCGGCCTGACCTGGATGTCGGTGGGGTCGATCATCGGCTCCGGCTGGCTGTTCGGCGCGCAGGGCGCCCTCGCCTCGGCCGGACCCGCGGCCGTCATCTCGTGGGGGATCGGTGCGGTCGCGATCGTCATCCTCGCGCTCGTGCACGCCGAGCTGGGCGCGATGTACCCGGTGGCCGGCGGCACCGCCCGTTTCCCGCACATCTCGTTCGGTGGCGCGGTCGGTGCGTCGTTCGGCTGGTTCTCCTGGCTGCAGGCGGCGACGGTCGCGCCGATCGAGGTGCTGGCCATGGTCAGCTACGGCCAGCACTACAGGTTCGCCTCGGGCTACATGCACCAGGTGAACGGGCAGAGCGTGCTCACGCCCACCGGGATCGTCGTCGCCGTGATCCTCATGGCGATCGTGACGGCGATCAACTTCCTCAGCATCCGCCTGCTCGCGAACACGAACAGCGCGGCGACCTGGTGGAAGATCGCCGTACCGCTGGCCACGATCCTGGTGATCGGCATCGTCAACTTCCACGCGGCGAACTTCAAGGCAGCCGACGGGTTCAGCCCGTACGGCGTCAAGGGCATCCTCGCCGCCGTCTCCACGAGTGGCATCGTGTTCGCCTACCTGGGCTTCGAGCAGGCCGACCAGCTCGCGGGAGAGAGCCGCAACCCGAAGCGGGACATCCCGATCGCCGTCATCGGCTCGATCGTCATCGGCGCACTCATCTACATCGGCCTGCAGATCGTCTTCCTCGGCGGGCTTCCGGGCAGCCAGATCGGGTCCACGTGGGCGCACGGTGCCTACACGGCGCTGACGGGCCCGTTCGCACAGCTGGCCTCGCTGGCGGGCCTCGGCTGGCTGGCGGCGATCCTCTACATCGACGCGATCATCTCACCCGGCGGTACGGGCCTGGTCTACGTCGCGTCGAGCTCGCGCGTCTCGTACGGCCTCTCTCGCAACGGCTACATCCCGTCGGTCTACCAGAAGACCGACCGGCGCGGCGTTCCGTGGCTCGGGCTGATCACGGCGTTCGTCGTCGGGTGCATCGCCTTCCTCCCGTTCCCGAGCTGGCGGTCGCTGGTGGGGCTCATCACGAGCGCCAGCGTGCTGATGTACGCGGGAGCGCCGTTGTCGTTCGGCGTGCTCCGCCGGCGGTTGCCGCACGCGGAACGGCCGTACCGCCTCGGCGGCGGCGCGGTGATCTCGCCGCTCGCCTTCATCGTCGCGAACCTGCTGATCCTGTGGTCCGGGTGGACGACGGACTGGAAGCTCGGCGTCGCGATCCTGATCGGCTACGTGATCCTGGTGCTGAACCGGGTGCTGAAGCTCAACACGATCGCACCGGAGCTGAACTGGAAGGCGGCACAGTGGCTGCCCGTCTACCTGATCGGCCTCGGCGTGATCGTGTACCTCAGCGACTTCGGCCCGTTGAAGCACCCGGTGTTCCCGCTGTACGTCGACATCGGCGTGGTGGCGGTGTTCAGCCTGATCATCTACTTCTGGGCGCAGGCCGTCGCGCTGCCGGCCGAACGGATCCAGCACATGATCGACGACGTGCTCGCTCCGGAGGAGACACTCGAGACCGAGCGGGTGGCCGGGTAGCCGGACCGGCGGCGGGGGAGGTCGACCCTGACCTGACGTGGGTACATCGCAGAGGCCATAGCCGCTGCGATGTACCCACGTCGCGGTCGGTCGGTCACCCGGTACGGGTTCTCAGCCGGGCAGGCTCGCCGCGCCCTGCGGCAGGAACCGCTTGCCGGTCACCCGTTCGCTGACGCCCTGCCGGTCCAGGTAGGGCGTGATGCCGCCGAGGTGGAACGGCCAGCCGGCGCCGAGCAGCATGGCGAGGTCGACGTCCTGCGGCTCCGCGACGACGCCCTCGTCGAGCATCAGCCGGATCTCCTCCGCCAGCGCGCCGAGCGCCCGTTCGCGCAGCTCGTCCTCGGTGGACGCCTTGTCGCCGTGCTGGAACAGCTCCGCCACCTCCGGGTCGACCTTCGGCGTGGGGCCGTCCCAGACGTAGACGCCCGGCTTGCCGGCCTCGACGAGCCGGCGCAGGTTCTCGGAGACGCCGTAACGGTCGGGGAACGCCTCGTGCAGCGTCTCGGCGACATGCAGCGCGACGGCGGGGCCGACGAGCTGCAGCAGCACGAACGGCGACATCGGGAGGCCGAGCGGCGCGACCGCGCGGTCGGCGGTCTCGAGCGGTGTGCCCTCGTCGACGGCTGCCGTTATCTCGCCGAGGAACCGCGTGAGCAGGCGGTTGACGATGAACGCGGGCGCGTCCGCGACCAGCACGCAGGACTTCTTCAGCCGCTTGCCGACGGCGAACGCCGTCGCGAGCGCCGCGTCGTCGGTCTGCTCGCCGCGCACCACCTCGAGCAGCGGCAGCACGGCCACGGGGTTGAAGAAGTGGAACCCCACGACCCGTTCGGGGTGGCGCAGGCCGCGCGCCATCTCGCTGACCGACAGCGAGGACGTGTTCGTCGCGAGCACGCACTCGTCGGACACGACGGCCTCGCACTCGGCGAACACCTGCTGCTTGACCTTCATCTCCTCGAACACGGCCTCGATGACGAAGTCGGCGTCGGCGAACGCGTCCTTCGACAGCGAGCCGGAGACGAGCGCGCGGAGCTTGTTCGCCTTGTCGGCGCTGACCCGGCCCTTCGCGGCGAGCTTGTCGATCTCCGCTCGGACATAGCCGAGCCCCTTGTCGACGCGTTCCTGGTCGACGTCGGTGAGCACGACGGGCACCTCGAGCCGGCGCAGGAACAGCAGCGCGAGCTGGCTCGCCATCAGGCCCGCGCCGACGACGCCGACCTTCGTCACGTCCCTGGCGAGCGACTTGTCCGGCGCGCCCGCCGGGCGCTTGGCGCGGCGCTGGGTGAGGTCGAACGCGTACAGGCCGGCCCGCAGCTCGTCGGTCATGATCAGCCGGGCGAGCGCGTCGTCCTCGGCGGCGAAGCCCTGCTCGCGACCTGCGCCGCGAGCGAGGTCGATCAGGTCCAGCGCGGCGTACGGTGCGGGCGCCGCGCCGTGCACCTTCTGGTCGGCGATAGCACGGCCGCGGGCGACCGCCGCGTCCCATGCCTCGGCGCGGTCCGGCTCGGCCCGCTCGACGCGCACGTCGCCGGTGACGACGCGGGCGACCCAGTCGAGGCTCTCCTCGAGGAAGTCGGCGCCGTCGAAGATCGCGTCGGCGACGCCGAGCTCGTACGCCTGCCGTGCGTCGAGCATGCGGTTCTGGTTCAGCGCGTTCTCGACGATCACGGTGACCGCCGCGTCCGCGCCGACCAGGTTGGGCAGCAGCTGGGTGCCGCCCCAACCCGGCACCAGGCCGAGGAAGCACTCGGGGAACGCGATGCCCTTGGCGGACGCGGAGACGGTGCGGTACGTGCAGTGCAGCGCCGCCTCCAGACCACCGCCCATCGCGGCACCGTTCACGAGCGCGAACGACGGCACGGACAGCTCGCCGAACCGGCGGAGCACGTCATGGCCCATCCGGGCGATGGCGAGCGCGTCGTCGGCACTGCGGATGTGGGGGAGGCCCTTGAGATCCGCTCCGACGGCGAAGATGAACGGCTTGCCGGTGAGGCAGACGGCGGCGAGGTCGTCGCGCGCCTCGATCTCGTCCAGCGCGCGGGCGAGCTCACGGAGCCCGCCGACGCCGAACGTGCTCGGCTTGGTGTGGTCGAAGCCGTTGTCGAGCGTGACCAGTGCGGCCCTGCCCGCCGACCGCGGCAGGTCGACGTACCGCACGTGCGCGCGCGTGACGACCTCGTCGGGGAACTCGAGCTCCTGTGTCGCGGTGCTCATGCGTCCTCTCCCTGGTGGTTCACGTTCTCCCAGATCACCGTGCCGCCCATGCCGATGCCGACGCACATGGCTGTGATGCCGTAGCGCACCTCGGGGTGCTCCTCGAACTCGCGCGCGAGCTGGGTCATCAGCCGGACGCCGGACGACGCGAGCGGGTGGCCGATCGCGATCGCGCCGCCGTACGGGTTGACCCGCGGGTCGTCGTCCTTGATGCCGAAGTGGTCGAGGAACGCGAGCACCTGCACCGCGAACGCCTCGTTGATCTCGATCAGGCCGATGTCGTCGATGGTGAGGCCGGCCTTGGCGAGCGCCTTCTCCGTCGAGGGCACCGGGCCGAGGCCCATGACCTCCGGCTCCACGCCGGCGAACGAGTACGAGACCAGCCGCATCCGCGGCGTGAGACCGAGCTCCTCGGCGGTGTCCTCGGCGACGAGCAGGCATGCCGTCGCCCCGTCGGTGATGGGAGCGGAGTTGCCCGCGGTGACCCTGCCGTGCGGCCGGAACGACGGCCTGAGGCCGGCGAGAGCCTCCATGCTGCTGTCCGGACGCGGCGGCTCGTCGGCGGTCTGCAGGCCCCAGCCCTCCTCGACGTTCCGCGTGGCGACGGAGACGAGGTCGGGCTGGATGCGGCCCTCGGCGTAGGCCTTGGCGAGCTTCTGCTGGCTCGCGAGCGCGAACGCGTCGGCCCGCTCCTTGGTGATCTCCGGGTACCGGTCGTGCACGTTCTCGGCGGTCTGGCCCATGACCAGCGCGGACGGGTCGACCAGCTTCTCGGCGATGATGCGCGGGTTGGGGTCGACGCCCTCGCCCATGGGGTGGCGCGTCATGTGCTCGACGCCGCCCGCGAGGACGACGTCGTACGCGCCGAGCGCGATGCCGCCCGCGGCCGTGGTGACCGCCGTCATGGCGCCGGCGCACATCCGGTCGATCGCGTAGCCGGGCACGGACTTCGGCAGCCCGGCGAGGAGCGCGGCCGTGCGGCCGATGGTCAGGCCCTGGTCGCCGATCTGGGTGGTGGCCGCGATGGCGACGTCGTCGACCCGCTCGGGCGGGAGGCTGGGGTTACGGCGCAGCAGCTCGCGCAGGCAGCGGATGACGAGGTCGTCGGCGCGCGTCTGCGCGTACGCCCCCTTCGCCTTGCCGAACGGCGTGCGCACGCCGTCGACGAAGACGACCTCGCGCAGGCTGCGAGCGGGTGTTGTGGTCTTGGGCACGGTCTCCTCCGGCTCGACGGCAGCGGACGAGACCAATGCTACTCACGAGTAACAAAGACCTGCCAGGGCGTCCCTCAGGCGGTGGAGGACGGCGCGTCGACCGGCCGCTCGGCGGTCTCTCCGGCTGCCTGCTCCACGGACCGCTCCGCGGGCCGGGCCTGCACCGGTGCCGACTTCTTCTGCGGCCAGGCGAACAGCACCGCGACCGGCACGATGTAGACGAACCACATGATCGCCTCGAGCACCGTCGGCGACGGGGAGAAGTTCAGCGTGCCCTTGAGCAGCACCCCGTACCAGCTCGACGGCGGGATGACCGCGCTGATGTCGTACGCGACGTTGCCGATGCCCGGCAGGATGCCCGCCTCCTGCAGGTCGTGCCAGCCATACGCGAACACGCCCGCGGCGATGACGATGAGGAACGCGCCCGTCCAGGTGAAGAACCTGGCGAGGTTGATCCGCACCGCGCGGCGGTAGAGCAGGTAGGCGAGCGCGACGGCGGTGAGCAGGCCGAGGACGGCGCCGACGACCGGCACCAGCGTGGTGCCCGAGTTGACGATGTTCGTCCAGAGGAACAGCGCCGTCTCCAGCCCCTCGCGGCCGACGCAGATGAACGCCACCAGCGCGATCGCCGCCGGGCCGAGCAGGAGCGCCTTCTCCATCCGGCCCTCGATCTCGGACTTGAGGTAGCGGGCGGTGCGGCGCATCCAGAAGATCATCCAGGTGACCAGGCCGACGGCGAGGATGGACAGGAAGCCGCCGAACGCCTCCTGCAGCTGGAACGACAGCTGGGAGGCGGTGAAGGTCAGGATGCCGCCGAAGGCCAGCGCCACCACGATCGCGCCCGAGATGCCGAGGACGACCGGCCGGAGCCGGTCCCGGTTACCCGTCTTCACCAGGTAGGCGATGAGGATCGTCACCACCAGGGAGGCCTCGAGGCCCTCCCTCAGGCCGATCAGGTAGTTGCCGAGCACGGTGCTCGCGTCCTCTCGTCGTGGCTCTGTCAGCTTAGGTAAGCCTAAGCACACTTGCTCGGCCGTGCAATGCGGGGCCGGGTCAAGATCCGGCCAAGCCGGTCCGCCTCCGAGGGTTGAGGGTGCCCTTCACGCCGTCGTAGGGGTTGAGGTGCACCCTCGTCAGCACGGGAGCGCGACCCGACGACCCGTGCCCGGGCGGGGTGACTCAGACCGGGCGCAGCGCGCGTTCGCGGTCGTTCCAGGCGTCGAGCAGGTCCAGGTGCTCGATCATGCGGGGCGTGTCCAGGAATGGGTCGCGGGTGCTGAGCAGATGCTCGTTCAGGATTGCGGCAAGCCGTTGGCGGGACGACGTCGTCGCCGCGTCGTCGATCAGGTTGTGGAGCTGCCAGGGGTCGGCGTGGTTGTCGAACAGCAGCCAGGGCCGGCGGCCGACGGTCTCCGCGTAGGTCCATCGCCCGGACCGGATGCCGCGCCATTCGGGCTTCCCGCTTCGGATGCTCTCGTCGAAGCGGGTCATGTTGTGCAGGAAGACGTGTTCGGCGCCCGCACCGCTGTCGCGCAGCAAGCCGCTGCGGTCGCATCCGTCGACCGCACCGGGCGACGGCACGCCGACCATGCCGAGCAGCGTCGGCGCGAGATCGACCGACGAGAGCAGGCCGTCGCGGACCACCCCCGCCGGAAGCCCATCCGGCCAGCACGCTACGAGGGGTACGTGGACGGCCTCCTCGTGCGGCAACTGCTTGTTCATCCAGCCGTGCGCGCCGAGCATGTCGCCGTGGTCCGAGGTGAAGACGGTGAGTGTGTCGTCGTCCCGGCGAAGTGCCCGCAGCGCACGCATCAGGCGACCTACCTGCTCGTCCAACGCGGTTATCGCCGCGTAGTAGTCGCGGACCGTCCCGGCGAGCCGGTCCCGGTCGGCCGGTACGTTCGGCGGCACACCGACCTCCGCCGCGCGATAGTCACGCCGGAACCGCTCGGGCACCTGGTCGTAGGGATCGTGTGGCGGTCCCCAGGAGATGACCAGGAAGAACGGGTCCGTGTCGTCGAGCTCGGCGAGGAAGTCGACGGCGAGGCCGGTCTGGACCTCCGGCTCGTATCCGGTGGCCAAGACGACCTGGTCGGTGTCCCGGTAGTAGCGGGGTCTGAAGTAGTCGTGGCTGCAGTTGTACGCCGCCCAGAACTCGAAGCCGTGCCGGCGCGGACCCGGCGGCGTGAACTTGTCTCGTGGTACCCCGTCGAGATGCCACTTCCCGATGTACCCGGTGCGGTAACCCGCATCGCGTAGCGGCTCGGAGACGAACCGGACGTCGTCGGGGACCGGGAGGTCGTTGCCGATGACCGTGTGCCGCATCGGGTACAGCCCCGAGAACAACGTCGCCCGGTTGGGGCAGCACACGGGCGTGTTCGCGTAACAGTGGCTGGCGAGCACACCACGGCTCGCCAGCCCGTCGATGTTGGGTGTCCGGACCTGGGCATTGCCCATGGCGCGCAGGTCGCGTCCACGCAGTTGGTCGGCGACGACCAGCAGGATGCTCGGGGCGCGGGTGGCTGCGCGGGGCACGGGTCTCCTCTCGGATGCACTGGCATCCCTGCGTGGTGGACGATGCGGAAGTCAGGGCGGCCTAGTAGTCGTCGGGATCGACCTGACCGGAGGCCACGCCCTTCTGGTACGCGTCCTGCAGCCGGCGCTGCAGGTCGGTAAGGCTGGCGTCGACGTTCTTGTCGGGCTGGAGGATCAGGCCGGTGAGGACGTTCTGCACACCCTGTCCCCGCAGCTCGAGCAGGCCGGTGGGCGTCTTCGGCCATTGCTGGTCGAGCCTGCCGGGCCGGAAGTCCTGGAGCAGGGCGTTCGCCTTCGCGGCCTTGGAGTCCCAGATCGTACTGTCCAGCGGCGGTGACCCGCTCTTGACGAGTGCCCGCTGCACGCCCACGCCGGCGAGAACCTGCAGCACGGTGGCCGCCTTCTCCGGCTGCTTGGTCAACGCGGAGAGCGCATACGGGTTGCCGGCGTTCATCGGCAGGTTACCGACCGTCTGGCCGTCGGGGACGGGCAACGGGGCGGCGGCCGCGGAGACGCCCTTGTCGAGGGCGTCGATGGACGCGACGGCTCCTGCCGACGCGACCATCATGCCGATCTTGCCCTGCGTGAAGTCGGAGACCTCTGCGTCGTAGCTCATCGCCGCCGCGCCGGGGTCGACGTCCTTGCCGGAGACGAGGGACCGGTAGAGCCGCACCACGGGTGCATACTTGGTGGATTCGTATCGGTGCGTCCTGACGTTGAACAGCCCGTTCCCGGACAGGTCGGGATCGGTCGCGAGGATGGGCGTGTCGACGATCCAGTTGCCGAAGCCGACCCACTGCATCGGCAGCGCCGTCCCGTAGAACGAGCCGTGGCCCGCGGTGGTGATGGCGTCGGCGTACTTCTTGTACTGGGAGAAGGTCGTCGGTGGCTTGCCCGGGTCCAACCCGGCCTTGCGGAACAGATCACGGTTGTAGACGAGCCTCGTGGTGTACGTGGTGCTGGGGAGCGCGTACGGCTTTCCCTTGATGACCAACGGCCCGTTCGCCTTCAGGTACGGCGCGTCCGCCTGCAGCACCCGCTTGCTCACTCGCCCGGTCAGCGACTGGACCCAACCGGCGGCCACCCACGCGCCGATCTGCGCCTGCGGGGCTTGGAACACGTCCGGTGCGCGCCGGGTCTGGAACCCTTGCCGGACGACCTCTTCGTACTTGTCGGTCGCCTGGGGCACGTAGTCGACGCGGATGCCGAGCCGCTTGCCGTCCGTCGTGTTCCAGGCGGCGAAGTACTTCTTGATGACGTTGGCCTGCGCGCCACCGCGATCCCATACGGTGACGGTCGTGACGCCGCCGGACTCGCCGGAACCGGGGTCACCGTTGCTGCAGGCCGTGAGTGTCAGCGTGAGTACGAGCGGGCCGGCCAACAGGCTGGCGAGACGTCGGCGCCGCATGGGTCCTCCTCGAGGGCTGGTCGGTCATTTCCTTGTGGGCGTGGTGGAACGCGTCGCGGCCAGGGCCCGCTCCGTCACCATGTCGATGCCGACGAACGCAGCGCCGAGACCGGTCATGCCGACGACCGGTTGCAGGACCAGAGGTGCGTTCAGGGCGACGAAGACCGCGGCGAACGCGACCGCCGCCGCGGTCACGGCCGTCAACGGTCGTCGGCTGGCGGTCAGATAACTGGTCTTGAGCGCACGCATCGCGGTCGACGAGCCGCTGGTCACCAAGGCCGCGTGGTGGATCGCGACGACGGTGACCAGGCATACGGCCAGCGGGCCCGTTCCGCAGATCGCCACGACGGCGACCGGGCCGTGCGCGTGGCTGCCGACGTAGAGGTCGGCGGCGATGAGGCATCCGATCCCGAGGAGCACGCAGCCCGAGCCGGTGGCGGGCCGGAAGTAGCGGTGGCAGTAGCGCGCGAAGTCGGCTACGGACGGCGCACGGTCCTCTTGCCGCAACCTGTGTGCCGCCGCCGATGCCGCGGCGGTGGCGGCGAAGACGGTGACCACCGGCGCGGAGAACAGCAACCAGAGCACACCGATCACCCAGGTCGCGTACCAGCGACTGAGGAACCGGTACCAGCCCTGATCGGTCGACGGCGTGGACCTCACTTGATCGCTCCCTCGGTCCATCCCCGTACGAAGTTCCGTTGCAGGAAGAGGAAGACGACGATTATCGGCACGACTGCGATCAGGCTGCCGGCGAGCACGATGTTGGTGGACGAGATGCCCTGCGCGGCGTCGTACTGCAGTGCCGAGACCCCGACGGTGAGCGTCCGGAGGCTGGGTGCATTGAGCGAGAAGGCGAGCGGGACCTGATAGTTGTTCCAGGACGCCTGGAACGCGAGCACGACGGTGGTGCCGAGGATCGGTCGCATGAGCGGCAGCGCCACGTGCCACCAGATGCGCAGCAACCCGCATCCGTCCAGCCGAGCGCTCTCCTCGACCTCCGTCGGCAGTCCCTGGACGAATGCCTTGATGAGGTAGGTGTGGATGACGGCGATACCGACGTACTCGACGAAGACCATGCCCAGCTGGTTGGCCATTCCCGCTCGGCGGGCCAGGTCGTACTGCGGGTACAGCATCGCGGTGGTGATGCCGACGAACAACGTTCCCGTCAGCACTGCCTCGACGGCGCGTTGGCCGGGCAGGTGCTTGCGGGCGAGGACGTAACCGAGCATCGACGAGGCGACGAGGTCGAGGAGCACGAGTCCCGCGGTGACCAGGAAGGTGTTGAGCGTGTAGGAGTAGAAGCCTCCGCGGATCCACGCCTCGTGGTAGTTGTGCCACGTCCACGGGTGCGGGATGAGCTCCGCCGGGTGCGCCAGTGCATCACTCAGCGGCTTCAACGAGGTGGAGGCGGCGTAGACGAGCGGGGTCAACGTGACGACGACGATCGTGGTGAGGGCCGCGTAGAGCAGGATGCGACGAACCCGGAACCGGTTGTGACGGCCCGCGGGCCCACGCGTCGGCCGCCGGTCTGCGGCCCGCGCCCCCGCCGGTCTGAGCGCCGTGCTCACTTGCCCGGCCTCCTGCTCAGCAGCATGTACAGCAGGGACACGGCCGCCACCACGAGGCTTGCGCTGACTCCGAGCGCGGACGCGTAGCCGACCTGCGGGATGCCGTTGGGGTCGAAGAAGAAGTCGTAGACGTAGGTGAACATGATGTCCGTCGACCCGTAGGGCCCGCCGTTCGTCAGCGTCTTCACCAGGTCGAACGAGCGGAGGATGCCCACGATGTACACGAGGACGACGACACGCATGATCGGGCGCATCTGCGGGACGACGACGTGCCGGAGTATCTGCGGCTGGCTCGCGCCGTCGAGTTCTGCACTCTCGACGGTCGACCGGGGGATCGTGGACATGCCGGCCAGGAACAGCAACGTGTTCAGACCGAAGTGCAGCCACACGCCCACGCCGATCAGGCTGAGCATCGCGTGCAACGGTGTCCCGAGGAAGTCGACGGGCGCGGTGACCAACCTCACCGCGCGCAGGATGCCGTTGGCCGGGCCCCCGACCTGCTGCAGGAAGTAGGCGAACACGACGCCGACCACGGCAGGACTCAGCACCTGCGGCAGGAAGTAGACCGTTCGGTAGACCAGGCTCGCTCGTACTCCGCGGTACAGCGCCCACGCGAGTGCGAGTGCTAGCGGGATCTCGATGACCAGGCGCCCGGCGCCGAACTCCAGGGTGTGCAGCACCGACGCCCACCACACCGGGTCGTGCAGCATGCGTCCGTAGTTCGCGAAACCGATGAAGGTCGGCTCGGTGAATCCGTTCCAACGGAAGAAGCTGTACCGCAGCAGCCAAAGCATCGGCACTATCGCGAAGACGGCGTACGGCAGCAGTGCGGGCAGCGTCATCACGTACGCGAGCAGCGTCTCGGCCGGCCGATGCTCGGGACCACGACCAGGTCGACGTGAGCGAGGGGTGAGTGCACGCCGGTTCGCCGGACTGGTCGCTCGCAAGCTCGTCACGGTCGCCGCCTCGTGGGTGCCGGCCAGATTTACTCAAGTGACTATAACAATTGCTACAATGCCGTCAACCCCGTGCCGGCAGGAATGGAGTGGGCGCGATGGTCGAGCCGCTTCCTCTCGGGGGCGACGAGGACGAGCAGGCGGGCGTCGCCACGACCCCCTGGTCCAGGCCCGCCTGGCAGGGCACCACCCTCCGCCGACGGAACTTCGCCTCGATCATGCGGACCGTGCTGGCGCACGGCCCCATCTCGCGCACCGAGATCGCCGACGCAGTCGGACTCACTGCGACCACGCTGACCAACGTCATGTCCATCCTGATCGACGCCGGCCTGGTCAAGGAGGACGTGGGGGCACGAACCTCGGGTGACCGCGGCCGGCCGAAGATCCCTGTCGTCATCGACCCGGCGGGGCTCACGGTCGTCGGTGTGCACATCGGGGGCCGGATGACGACCGTCGGACTGGTCGACCTGTCCGGTGTCGTCGGCGACGAGATCACGATCCCCCACCGCGGCGAGGACCCGCATGCGGTGATCCGGTCGGCCAGTGCGGCTGTCACGAAGCTGGTAGGCGGACGGGACCATGGTGGGCCGGTCCTCGGCGTGGGAGCGAGCATCGGCGGCTGGGTGGACACGTCCGCGGGCACCGTCGTCGACCACCCGAGCCTGCCGTGGCACGGTGTCGAGCTCCGCAGCGAGCTGGAACGCCGGCTCGACATGCCGGTGCTGCTCGACAGCAACGCACGCGCGATGGCGCTGGCGGAGAGCTGGTTCGGCGCCGCTCGCGGCGTCGGGAACCTGCTGTACCTGTCCGTCGGCACGATCGTGAGCGCCGCCATCGTGATCAACGGAGCGATTCACCGCGGACCTCGAGCGGCCGCAGGGCACGTGAACCATCTCCCGGTCGGGGCTCGCGCGTCCCAGGCCTGTACATGTGGGCGTCGGGACTGCCTGCAGGTCGCGGTGAGCGACCGAGCGGTCATCCAGGCGGCCCGCAAGGCCGGTATCGCCGGCCGGACGGAGACCATCGAGCGCCTGACCGCCCGTGCCGAAGGTGGCGACGCCCGCGCCGACCGTCTGCTGCGCACTCGTGCCCGGCACCTCGGGTACGCGATCGGCCTGCTCACCGACGTCCTCAACCCCGACCGCGTGGTCCTGAGCGGCGGGATCCTCCTCGCGCCCCACTACCTGCGTGACGTGCTGCACGCCACCGAGACCAGGGCCAACACCGCGGCCGACGTGGCCGGTCTCGTCGTCCCGAGCACACTGGGCGAACACTCCCTCGCGTTGGCCTCGGGTGCGCTCCTGCTCGACGCGTACTACCGCGATCCCGTGGCCTACCCTCCGTTGGCGCAACGGGCGAAGGGTCCGCGACCGAGCTAGCCGGCGGCGGTCCCGGAGCGGGCCCGGCTCAGGCGGCGAGGGCGCGGGCGAGGTCGTCGGCGGTGACCTCGACCTGCCACTCGCGGGCGCCGTTCGCGCGCAGCACGTCGCCCACGGACGCCGCGGAGACGGCCGTCGGCGGCTGCCACGCCAGCTGGCGGACCGCGGCCGGCGGCAGCAGGTTCTCGACCGGCACCAGGAGCCGCTCGGACAGGACGGCGAGCGCCTCGCGGACCGCGGTGAGCCGGTTCGCGGCCTCCGGCTGCTTGTCCGACCAGCGGTTCGTGGGCGGCAGGCCATTGCCCTCCTGGCGCCTGGTGGGCAGGTCGCGCTCCGGCTCGTCGAGCGCGCTCTGCACGGCCGCCAGCCAGGTGCGGGCGGCGGCCGCGCCGCGCCGGCCGGACATCCCGGGCAGCTCCCGGACCGCCTCGATCGTCCTGGGCGCCGCCAGCGCCGACTCGATGATCACGCTGTCGGGCAGGACGCGGCCGGGCGCCGAGTCGCGCTCCCTGGCCAGCCGGTCGCGGGCGAACCACATGGACCGGACGATCGCCAGCCCGCGCGGGTCGCGCACGCGGTGGATGCCGGACGTGCGCCGCCACGG
>DASUWX010000218.1:0-4646 GCA_036378185.1 Streptosporangiales bacterium
GGGCGGCGCAGGGCCACGGTGAGCGCCAGTGAGGCGCCGTCGCTGCACCCGAGCAGATGCACCGGCGCACCGGCGACCGTCTCGATGAACGCGATCGTGTCCGTGGCCATCGACTCGAAGCTCGCGGGACCCTCGACGTCCGGGGTGCGGCCGTGTCCCCGCTGTTCCGGCGTGTAGACCCGGAACCTCGCCGAGAGCGACTCGACCTGCGGAGTCAGCGCACGCGAGTCGACTCCCGCTCCGCCTGGATGCAGGAACACCAGCGGCTCGCCCTGGCCGTGCGCGTCGTACCACATCGCGACGCCGTCGAGGTCTGCGATCGGCATGTCCGTCTCCTCCGCGGTCGTGCGGTCTCCTGACCGGTCACCGAGTATGACCGCGCCGGCGGGCGAATCTCATCGCCGGCGTCAGCTGAAGAACAACAACTTGACGACCGCCGCGAACCCGACCACCACGATCACGATGCGCAGCGCGAGCGGCGGCAGCTTCCGGCCGACCCTGGCGCCGATCTGCCCGCCGATGATCGAGCCGGCCGCGATGAGGGCCGAGGCGATCCACGCCACGTGCGCCACGAAGACGAACAACAGGGCCGCGACCAGGTTGACGACGGTCGTGCTCACGTTCTTCACGGCGTTGAGCCGCTGGATGTGGTCGTGCAGGAAGATGCCGAGCAGCGCCATCATGATGACGCCCTGCGCCGCGCCGAAGTAGCCGCCGTACACCGAGCAGAAGAAGGTCCCGACGAGCACGGCCACCATGTGGTCCTTGTCGCCGTGCCGCCGCCCGAGCCAGCCGTTGAGCTTCGGCTGCAGGATCACGAGCACGACCGCGATCAGGATCAGCGCGGGGACGATCTCGTTGAAGGCCGACGCGGGCAGCGCGAGCAGCAGGATCCCGCCGAGCAGCGCACCGAACACCGACACCACGCTCAGCGCGATGGCGCGGTTCCGCTGGCCTTCCAGCTCACGGCGGTAGCCGAGCGCGCCGCTCACGCCGCCTGGCACCAGGCCGACGGTGTTGGAGACGTTCGCGACGACGGGTGGATAGCCGAGGGCGAGGAGCGTCGGGAACGTGACGAGCGATCCCGAGCCGACGATCGTGTTGATGGTGCCGGCGGCGATGCCGGCCGCGAAGATCGCGGCGCCCTCCCAGAGCGTCACTCCCGGCTGTTCTGGTCGTCGGTCGGGTCCGGCGTGCGGGCGACGTTGCCCGCCACGGGACCGACCGCGGGCGTGCTCAGCTGTTCGATGGCCTGGGCGAGCTCGGCTCCGGTGGCGCGCTCGCGCTTGCGTTCGGCGATCTGCTCGGACCTGCGCCGGTCGGCCTGGCCGCCCTCCTGCCTGCCGTCGGCGGCCTGCTCGCCCGGCTCGGCCGCACCGGTGAGGCTGCCGAGCGCCCCGCCGATCCCCTGCAGCGCCTGGGTGAGCTCGCTCGGGACGATCCAGAGCTTGTTCGCGTCACCCTGGGCGATCTTCGGCAGCATCTGCAGGTACTGGTACGAGAGCAGCTTGGAGTCCGGGTCGCCCTCGTGGATGGCCTCGAAGACCGTCTCGATGGCCTGTGCCTCGCCCTTCGCGCGCAACGCCTGCGCCCGCGCGTCGCCCTCGGCGCGCGTGACCGCGGCCTCCGCCTCGCCGCGCGCGCGGAGCACCGCGGACTGCTGGTCGCCCTCGGCCGTCAGGATCTGCGACTGCTTGACGCCCTCGGCGTTGAGGATCGCCGCCCGCTTGTCGCGGTCGGCGCGCATCTGCTTCTCCATCGCGTCCTTGATGGTGGGCGGCGGCTCGATCGCGCGGATCTCCACCCGGTTGACGCGCACCCCCCACTGGCCGGTCGCCTCGTCCAGGACGCCGCGCAGTGCGTTGTTGATCTCCTCGCGGGAGGTCAGGGTCCGCTCCAGGTCCATCGAGCCGATCACGTTCCGCAGCGTCGTGACGGTCAGCTGCTCGATCGCCTGGATGAAGTTGGCGATCTCGTACGTCGCGTCCCGGGCGTTGGTCACGGTGTAGTACACGACCGTGTCGACGTTGACGCTCAGGCTGTCCTGCGTGATGACCGGCTGCGGCGGGAACGGCACCACCTGCTCGCGCAGGTCGGCCATCGTGCGGATGCGTTCGACGTACGGGACCAGCAGGTGCGGCCCGGCTTCCAGGGTGCGGCTGTACCGGCCGAGCCGCTCGACGATGCCTGCGCGCTGCTGCGGCACGATCCGCACCGAGCGCAGGATCGTCACGATCACGAACAGGGCGACGACGACCAGCCCTACGATCTCACCGACGCCCATGACCCGGTCTCATCATTGCTCGAGCTCCGTTCCCGTGCCGTAGACCAACGCCGTCGCGCCGTCGATCTCGATCACCTGCACCGTACTACCCGGTTCCAGCACGAGCGTGGGGTCGTAGGAGCGCGCCGACCAGACCTGGCCCCTGACCTTCACCCGGCCGTCGTGCGCGTCGACCCGCTCCAGCACGAGGGCGTCCTCACCGACCAGCTTCGACACGCCCGTGCGCTGCGGGAGCCGTGGCCTGGTGTACCTGCGGACGACCGGCCGGACCACGCCGAGAGTGGCGATGGCGGCGAGTGCGAACGCGAGCAGCTGCCAGCCGAACGGCAGGCCGATCAGTGCGACCACCAGGCCCGCCAGCGCGGCGACCGCGAGCATCCCGAACACGAGCACCGGCGCGACGGCCTCGAGGATGCCCAGGATGCCGGCGGCGATCAGCCAAGCGACCCATGCCTGCACGTTCTCAGCCTATCCCTTCGGATCAGCCGAGACGTGCTCTCGCTACGCGGATCCGCGCGCCACCCACCGGCCCCCGATCCGGTCGAGGTCGAGCCAGATCCCGAAGCACTTCGACAGCGTCTCGGCGGTCAGCACCTGCTCGATCGGGCCGGACGCGACGACCCGGCCTTCGCGCAGCATCAGGCAGTGCGTGAACGCCGGCGGGATCTCCTCGACGTGGTGCGTGACGAGCACCGACACCGGCGCGTACTCGTCCGCGGCGAGCGCGGAGAGCCGGCGGACGAGGTCCTCCCGGGCGCCGAGGTCGAGGCCCGCGCCCGGCTCGTCGAGCAGCAGCAGTTCGGGGTCGGTCATCAGGGCGCGGGCGATCTGCACCCGCTTGCGCTCGCCCTCCGACAGCGTGCCGAAGGTGCGGTCGAGCAGGTGGCCGCAGCCGAGCTGGCTCAGCAGCGCCTCGGCCCGGTCCAGGTCCCACGCGTCGTACTGCTCACGCCACCTCCCGACGACGGCGTACGACGCGGTCACGACGACGTCGCGGACACGCTCCTGCTCCGGGATCCGGCCCGCGAGAGCGGCACTGGTGACGCCGATGCGCGGCCGCAGCTCGAACACGTCGACCGCGCCGAGCCGCTCGCCGAGGATCTCCGCGGTCCCCGTCGTGGGGAACAGCTGCGCGGCCGCGATCCGCATCGCCGTCGTCTTGCCGGCGCCGTTCGGGCCCAGCACGATCCAGCGTTCGCCTTCGTGCACGGTCCAGCTCAGCTCGTCCAGCAGCGTCGAACCGCTGCGGACCACCGACACGGCGTCCAGCCGCAGGACCTCGGTGCTCATGCGCGCCCACTTCGTTCGCAGACCTCCGGCAGGTGCCGCGGGCGACCGGATGCGTACTGGCGCCGGGCTTCCGCGACCCCTACCTGCGGTCCGCTCCTCAGCTCCTGCGCTTCAGTGCTCACGCGCGCCCGCTCCAGTGCTCATGCTCCCCAACCCGATAGCTGATCCGAGGTACTCGGCCGACCGCCTCGCCCGTCCAAACGTAGCCCCTCGCCTCCTATCCTCGAAGGGTGGCAGCGCAGGGATCCCTCACCCCCGCGTCGGCGGTGCTCGTCGCCTGGGGCAACGCATGGCTCGCCGGGCACTGTGGCCTCGACGAGGTCGTCGACGCACTCGAACGCGAGCACGGCCCGCAGGTCGTCAGCGGTCTCCCGGGACGGCCGGACGACGTGCCGCTGCGGCACGCGCTGGGCGAGCTCCGCGCGGCCGGGCTCACCGCGTTCCGGCTGGCCCTGCCGATCCCCGGCGACCCGCTCGGCCTCAGTGGCCCGGCGGCGTTCAACGAGGCCGCGGTCGACGCCGGTGAGGCCGCGCTCGCCGACCTCCCGGACGCCCCGCTCGGCCTGGTGCCCGGCGAGGACGACCGCGGCTCGTCGTACTCGGGCACCGGCTGGACGGCCTACGAGGCCACGCCCGCGACGCCCCAGACCCCGTCGCTCGCGGAGGCCGAGCAGGCACTGGCGCTGACCCTGCGCAGCACGGCCGACTTCCTGCTCGAGCTGGACGTCGCTGCCGCCGGTCCCGGCGCCGACGCCGCCCTCGCCCGGCTGCGCGACGGCAGGACGGGCACGAACCTGGCCCCCGGCTACCCCGCCCGCGCACACCGCGTGGCCGCGCAGGCGGCCCGGCTGGCCGCGATCTCCCGGTTCGGCCTGGCCGACGACGGCGGCGCGGTCTCGTCCTACGAGGCGGACGCCCGCCGCGCGGCGCTGCGCGACCTCGAGCGCGCCGTCCGCCGCGCCCGCGTGGCGGCGCACAACTCCGTCACCGAACACCGCCCGTCCTGACCCGTGAGGGTCACCGACGGGCGGACGCCAGGCGCTGAGTAGCCTGGGCGCGCCATGAGCGAGCG
>DASUWX010000219.1:0-16066 GCA_036378185.1 Streptosporangiales bacterium
CGTGGCGCCACGGTCGACGAGCCTGCCCACCGCGACCTCCAGGTCGGGTGACTTCACCATCAGCGCCGGTTCCGTGATCCCGTCGGCCTCGGCGGGCCCGGCGAGCGCGATCGACATGCCGTGGCTCTCGACCATGGCCCAGTCGTTCCCGTCGCGGAACGCCAGTCGGCAGCCGATGGCGTCGACGAACAGCGACAGGGCGCCGTCCATGTCGGCCACCGGGACGATGAACCGCTTGACCTCAGACAACCGACCGGCCTCCGCTCACGTCCAGCGTCGTCCCGACACAGAAGCTCGACCGGTCGGTTGCCAGGAAGAGGACACTCGCGGCGATCTCGTCGGGGTCGGCGGCCCGGCCTATCGGGATCTCGCCGACCGCGCGCGCCCAGGTGTCCGCGGAAGCCGCCGCCGTCATCGGCGTCCGCACCCGCCCGGGCGCGACGGCGTTGACGCGGATGCCGTCGTCGATCAGCTCCATGGCGAGTGCCCGGGTCAATCCGTCGACGCCGGCCTTGCTCGCGGTGTAGGCGGCGGACGCGTTGCCGGTCCAGGTCGACCGGACGAGGCTGGAGACGTTGACGATGGTGCCGCCGTCCCGCTCCCGCATGTGCCGGGCCGCGGCGACCGAGCAGTAGAAGACGCTGTTGAGGTTGCAGTCGATGACCTCGCGCCACACCTCGGGCGGGGTGTCCACCGCGTCCAGCCTGCGACCGTCGCGCTTCGGCGAGATGCCGGCGTTGTTGACGAGGACGTCGAGCCGGCCGGACCTGCCGACGACCGCGTTCATCGCCGCGTCGACGGCCGCCGGGTCGGTGATGTCGACGACGACGGGATGGCAGCGTTCGGGGAACGCATGCCGCTGCACGGCTTCGGCGAGCCGGGCCTCGTCCCGGTCGAGCAGTGCGACGTCGGCGCCCGCCCGCAGCATCGCCGCCGCGATCGCGGTGCCGATACCGCCGGCGCCACCGGTGATGACGGCCGTGCGGCCGGTGAGTTCGGATTCAGACGATGTCGGCATGTGCTCGGTCCGTTTCGCTCGGCTGGGTCGGGACTGCGTCGGCCTCGGGCACGACGACGGCGTCCGCGGCGTACCAGGCGAGGCGAACCCGGTCGCCGGGTCTGGGCAGAGCAGGCCCGCGTGAGCCGGCGGCGTGCGCGACCACCCGATGCCCGGCGAGGTCCACGGTGACCCGGTTCGTGGCTCCCAGATAGAGGACGTCCCGCACCGTGCCGTGATGCACGTTCTCGTAACCCTCGTCGCCCGGGTCGACGCAGATGCTCTCCGGCCGGACGACGACCACGCCGGACCCGGCGGTGGACCCGGGTTCGGCCACGCGCAGCCGCAGTCCGCGGTCGGAGACCAGCTCGCCGTCGGTCATGCGTGCGGGAAGCAGGTTCGCGTCGCCGAGGAAGCTCGCCACGAACGTGTCTGCCGGCTTCCGGTACAGCTCGCCGGGTGTGCCCTCCTGCACGAGCCGGCCGGCCGACATGACGGCGATCCGGTGCGACATGCCCAGCGCCTCGCCCTGGTCGTGCGTCACGAACAGCACGGTCACGCCGACGCGTCGCTGGATCTCCTTGATCTCGACCTGCAGCTGCTCGCGCAGCTTGCGGTCCAGCGCCCCCAGTGGCTCGTCCATGAGCAGCACCGGCGGCTCGAAGACGAGTGCCCGCGCCAGCGCGACACGTTGCTGCTGTCCGCCGGACAGCTGTGCGGGACGGCGTTCGGCGAAGCCCCCGAGCCCGACCAGGTCGAGTGCGCGTGCCACCCGGTCGCGGATCTCACCGCGCCCGATGCGACGCATGCGCAACGGGAACGCGACGTTCTCGGCGACGGTGCGGTGCGGGAAGAGCGCGTAGTTCTGGAACACCACGCCCATCCCTCGGCGATGCGGCGGCAGCCCGACGATCGACCGGTCGTTCACGAGCACGTCACCGCTCGTCGGGGCGACGAACCCCGCGACCATCATCAGTACCGACGTCTTGCCCGAACCGCTCGGGCCGAGCAGCGAGACGAACTCCCCCGGCTCCACCCGGAGGTCGAAGTCCCGCACCGCGACGGCGTCGCCGTACGACTTCCCGAGCCCGGTGATCTCGATCGACGCCTGTGGGCTTGCGTTCATGCCACGTGCCCTTCCGCGGGATTGCGAGTCTTCGCCGGCCTCGTGGACGCCCGGCTCCTGGTCAGCGCGAGCAATGCCAGCACGACCACGACGGCCACCACGACGAGCACGCTCGCCACGGCGATCAGCGGGCTCAGCTCGTACTGCACCTGTTCCCAGATCTGCAGCGGGAACGTGCGCGTCGCGGGACCGCTCAGGAACAACGCCAGCTCCAGTTCGTCGAAGGAGACGGTGAACGCGAGCAGGGCGCCGCCGAGCACGCCGGGGAACACGAGCGGCAAGGTGACCTCACGGAACACCTGCAGCGGGGAGGCGCCCAGGCTCGACGCGGCTCGTTCCACCGCCGCGTCGACGTTCTGCAGCGCCGCGCTCACGACGATGACGACGAGCGGCACCGCGACGACGGTGTGCCCGGCGATCACCGCCGGATAGCTGTTCACCAGGTGGATGCGCGCGAGCAGCGGGTACAGCCCGATCGCGAGCGCGACGTGCGGGATGATCATCGGCGCGAGGACGATCGCGAGCAGCGCCGTGGACGCCCGACGGCGCAGCCGGGCCAGGCCCAGCGCTCCCAACGTGCCGAGGACCGTCGCGCACGCGGCGGTGCCCAGAGCCACGGCGATGCTGTTGCCGATCGAGTCGAGCCAGTCGCCGCTGCCGGCGAACGTCGCGTACCAGCGCAGGCTCCACGCGTGCGGCGGGAAGGCGAGGTAGGAGCCGGCGCCGAACGACGCACCGATCGTCACGAGCAGCGGCGCGTTGACGAAGAGCAGCGTCAGCGCGGTGACGACGTACAGGACGACGCGCATCGGGCGTGTGGTGTGCTCTCTCATGTCCGGTGCGCTCCGATCAGCAGCCGGCCGAGCCCGACGGTGACCGACGCGACGGCGTAGAGAGCGAGGATCACGACGAGCAGGACCGTGGAGAGCGCGAACGCCGCCGGCCATTGGAACGACTGGGTCTGCTGGTAGATCAGCACCGCCACCATGGTGTCCTTCGCCCCGCCGAGCATCGACGGCGTGATGAAGTAGCCCAGCGACATGATGAACACGAGCAGGCAGCCGGCCGCGACACCCGGCAGGCTCAGCGGCAGGAAGACCTCGCAGAACGTGCGCCACCGCGGCGCGCCGAGGCTCGCCGCCGCCCGCAGCAGGTTGCGGTCGAGGTCGCGCATCGTGTTGAACATCGGCAGCACCATCACGGGCAACAGCACCGAGGCCATCGCGACGTAGACGGCGGTCGACGTCCCGACGAGACTGGTCGGCCGCTCCAGCAGGCCGAGCCCGCGCAGACCGCCGTCCACGACACCGCTGCGTTGCAGCATCAGGATCCACGCGAAGCTGCGGACCACGGCGCTGATCCAGAACGGGACGATCGTCGTGGCGAGCAGCACCGCACCGAGGCGCCCGCCGATCCCCGCGAGCACGTAAGCCACGGCGTAGGCGGGCACCAGACAGATGAGCGTGACCAGGGCGGCGATCTCGACCGTCGTCAGCAGGCTGTGCAGGTAGGCCCGGCCGGTCGCCAGCTCGGCGTAGTACGCCGTGGTGAACCGCGGGGTCATCAGGCTGTGCCAGACCTCCCAGACGATCGGCACCGCGACCAGGAGCACCATCACCGCCAGCAACGGCGCGATCAGGAGCGGCCCGGCGAGGCCGGACCGGGACCGGCGCGGTGCCCGTCCGCCTGCAGCGATCGTGTCGCCGGCCATGGTCAGGTCGCGAGCCAGTCGTTCCACCGCTTCATCACCTCGTCCTGGTGAGCGGCCCACCAGTCGAAGTCCTCGACGCGGGCGTAATGCTTGCCCGGCGCGTTCGGCAGCTTCGCCTTGGTCGCGTCGTCCATCAGGTCGAACGCCTTCGTGTTGACCGGCCCGTACGGGATGTGCTTCGCGAGGTTCGCCTGGTTGTCGGCCCGCATGCAGAAGGCGATGAACTCCATCGCGGTCTTCGCGTTCTTCGTGCCCTTGGGCACGGCCCAGGCGTCCGCGACGAGCAGTGAGTCGGCGAAGGTGAAGTCCACCGCCTCGCCCTGGTCCTTGGCCGGCTGGACGCGGCCGTTCCACACCGCGGACAACGACACGTCACGGCTGATCAGCTGCTGGGCGGACTGGGCTCCGCTCGTCCACCACTGGATGTTGCTCTTGATCGGGTCGAGCACGTGCAGCGCCCGGTCGACGTCGACCGGGTACAGCCGGTCCGGCTTCACCCCGTCGGCGAGCAGTGCCACCTCCAGCGTCTGCGACGGCTGCTTCCACAACCCCCGCCTGCCGCTGAAGCGGCCGCGGACCAGCAGGTCGTGCCAGCTGCTCGGCGCCCGCGCCGACCCGATGGCCTTGGTGTTCCAGGCGACGACGAGCGCGGCGATGTCGCAGGGCAGGTAGTACTTCGTCGCCAGGCCCTTCTGCAGGTCCTGCTGCTGGATCACGGCGTAGTCGAGCGGGGTGAGGAGGTGGTCGTTGGCCGCCGACGCCGCGATCACCGGGTCGAGCTGCGCGACGTCCCACTCCACGTCGCCGAACTGCACCATGGAGCGCAGCTTGGCCGCGTCGTTGGTCGCCTCGACGATCTTGATGCCGGTCTTCTTCGTGTACGGCTCGTAGTAGGCCTTGCGATAGGCGTCGGTCAGCGCGCCGCCGCCTCCCGCGACGACGAGCTGACTCGGCTTGTCGCCGCCTCCTCCCCCGGACGAGCCGCAGGCCGCGAGCGTCGCCGCCCCGCCTGTCGCAATTGCAGTTGCCCCCGCCAAACGTAGAAACGACCGTCGACTCAGATCCCTCGTCACGGTTGCGTCCCCTTTCTCAGGGCCGGCCCTCCGGACCGGCTTCGGGCGGATCGTCGGGTTGCTCCGAGTACCAGAAGGAGAAGGCGCGCTTCACGTGTCCGCGCGCCGCGCGTTCGGCGGCGTCCTGGTCGCCGACTCTTATCGCCTCGACTATCTGCCGGTGCTCCTCGATGGACCGGCGCAACCGCTCTGGCATTGTCGGGCCCTCGAGATAGGGCACCTGGGAGGACAGCTGCACCAGCGAGGCGAACTGGTTCAGCCGGCTGTGCTTCGTGGCACGCAGGATCGTGAGATGGAAGTCGGCGTTGAGCACGAGGTAGCGCGGCTTCTCCCCCGCGTCGAACGCGCGGACCATCTCGTCCGAGACGCGCTCCAGGTGGGCCTCGGTCTCGGCGGTCATGCCCATCCGGGCGAGGCGCCTGGCCGCGAACCCGTCCACGATGTCGCGCAGGTCCAGCAGCTCACCGGCGTCGTCCTTGGTCAACTCCACGACCGATGCCGTCCCGGACGGGGAGAAGACCATCAGGCCCTCCTTCTCCAGGAGCTGCAACGCCTGGCGCAGCGGCGTCCTGCTGATGCCGAGCCGCTCGGCGAGGTGCTCCTGGCGCAGCGGCTCGCCGGGCCTGATCTGGCCGTCGAGGACGAGCCCGCGGATCTGCTCGGCGACGGTGTCCGCGAGCCGTGGCGGTCGCGCGATGGGAGTGCCGCTGAACCGCTGCCTGGCCGACTTTCCCTCACCCGACATCCGAGCGTTCCTTTCACTGTCCGCACCGTCGGGTACGCAGCATGCCCGACGGCGTGGCTCGACCGCGGCGGTGGTCATGCGGTGACCTCCGCGAGGCCGGCGGCGACCGCGTCGACCAGCCGGTCGACGTGTTGCTCGGTCATCGGCGTGGACAGGCAGACCAGGCCGTTCCGCCCGATGAGCACACCGTGCTCGAGCAGGTGGTCGCACAACCGGCTCAACCGGGTGCGCGCGGCGTCGTCGGGGTACGAGGTGCCGTAGTCGGTGACCGGGCCCGGGGTCAGGTGCAGCCGGCTCAACGAGCCGCGCCCGGTGACGCAGCCCGGCACACCGGCCGCCGCGAGCGCGGAGTCGACACCCGAGCGCAGCCGGTCACCGAGACCGGCCAGCCGGTCGATCGCGTCCGCCGTCAGGAGCCGTAGTGACGCGAGGCCCGCGGCCATCGAGAGCGGGTTGGCGTTGAACGTGCCGCCGTGCGCGAGGACCGGGCCCGTCCTCGGGTCGAGCACGCTCATCACGTCGGCCCTGCCTCCGACGGCACCGATCGGCAGCCCGCCGCCGATCACCTTGCCGAGAGTGGTGAGGTCGGGGCGGACGGCGTGGTCCTGCTGCGCGCCGCCGTAGCCGAGGCGGAACGTGATGACCTCGTCGAAGATCAGCAACGCGCCGGCGTCCTCGGTCACCTGTCGCAGCGCGGCCAGGTACTCGGGCAGCACGGGGACCAGCCCGGCCCGGTTGGGCATCAGGTCCACGACGACGGCGGCGAGCTCGCCCGCGTGCCGGCGCAGGATCGCGGCGGCGGTCTCGGCGTCGTTGAACGGCACGACGACGGTGCCGTCGCGCAGCCCGGGCGCCATCCCCGGGTGCTCGGGCAGGGTCCGGCCCTCCCCGTGCCGCCAGGGCTGAGGCGGCGCGGTCACGTTGAACTGGACCGACTCGTAGGTGCCGTGGTACGCGCCCTCACACTTGGCGATGAGCGGCCGGCCGGTGTGCACGCGCGCGATCTTCGCGGCGAGCATCACCGCGTCGGACCCGGATCCGGTGAACCACAGCCGTTGCAGCGACGCCACCCGGCCGCGCAGCTCCTCGGCGAGCTCGATCTCGAGCTCGGTGGGCATGGGGAAGCAGCTGCCGTCCGCGAGCTGTGCCACGACCGCTTCGGTGACGGCCGGCTCGCCGTACCCGTGGATCAGTGCGGTGTGGTTGCCGAGGAAGTCCACCAGCTCCGTGCCGTCGGCGTCGACGACGGTGCAGCCGTGCCCGCGGACGGCGTAGCGCGGGTGCGGGTCCACGAAGACCGTCGTCCGCGTGTTGCCGCCGGGGAGAACCTCGCAGGCGCGGCGGTACAGCTCCGCGGACCGGGTCGTCACCGAGTTCGTCGGGTCGGCCATCGTGCTCGCCTCAGCTCTGCCCGATGACTTCGCCGCCGTTGGGGCTCAGCACCTGGCCCGTGACTCCTGCCGACCGCCGCGACAGGAGGTAGCGCGAGAACACCGCGTACTCGCGCGGCTCGGCCCAGCGGCCGGCCGGAACGCCGGCGATCTTGCGTTCCAGCAGCTCCGGCGAGTACTTGGCCAGCGTCACCTCGGTGCGCGCGCCGCCCGGGGCGATCGCGTTGACCCGGACCCGCGGCGCGAGCAGGTGAGCGGACGCCCGGGTGACGCCGATGACCGCGGACTTGGCGGCGCAGTAGGCGACGGTGGGCGGGTTGGGGAACGTGCAGGGCCCGGCGAGCGCGTAGGTCGACGACACGTTGACGACGGCGCCGCCGGTCGCCGCGAGATCCTCCGCGAGCAGCTCGGTGAGACCGATCGCCGCCTCGACGTGGATGGCGAGCTGGTCGAGGACGTCCTCCGCGCGGTGCTCGGCCAACGGCCGCTGCAACCCGTAGCCCGCGTTGTTCACGAGGCCGTCGACGCGCCCGTACCGCTTGCGCACCTCGGCGACGGCCTCCTGCCAGGTGGCCTCCTGCCGCAGGTCACCGACGACGGTGGCGAGGTCGTCCCTGCCGGCGTGGGCGGCGAGTGCGTCCAGGCCCGCGGCGTCGCGGTCGACCACGCAGACCCGCCATCCCGCGGCGAGCAGCGCACGGACGTGCTCGCGTCCCATCCCCGCCGCGCCACCGGTGACCAGCGCGGCCGGGCGCCCGTCTGCGGCGTCCGTGGCCCGGCCGGTCGACACCGGGTCCGGGTCGCCCGCCGCGCCGCCGAGACGGAGGATCTGGCCGGTGTAGAACGCCGAGCCCTCGTCGGCCAACATGGCCACTGCCTCGGCACAGACGTCGCCGTCGGCTGCGCCGGTGACGAGTGCGGCCGTGGAGACGCGCGCGGCGAGCTCGCGCGTGATCTCGCGCATAGCGCCGAGCGCGGCGTGCTCGGCGGCGGCCTGCGCGACGGGAGTCGTCCCGGCGACGGCGTCGCGCCCGACGACCCACACGAGGCGGCACCAGTCCGCAAGTGCCGGCTGGACGGCCGGCACCGGCAGGATCGCCGCGAGCACGGTCTCGCGCAGCCGGGCGAGCCGCTCATCGAGGGACCCGTCGAGCCCCGCGGCCCGCCCGAAGTCGTCCACCCGGAGGACCATCAGGTCGACCGATGTCAGGCCGGCGAACGCCGGGGACAGGTCGAGCTTCCCGTTCCCGAGCCGCACCGGCGCCGTGGGCAGCACCCGGACGTCCCGGGTGTCGTCCGCGGCCTCGCCGACGGGGACCCAGGTGACGGGCCGGCCGATCCGGCGGGCGACGTCGACCGCGTCACCGTGGCGGCCGCCGACCACGAGGGCCGTCATGCCGGGCTCGCCTGCAGCTCGAGGAGCTCGGCCATCTGCCGCATCGACTCGCGCACCTCGGTGGTGGCGACGTCGCCGAACCGGAAGTTCATGAACAGGTCGGTGATGCCCACCTCGCGCAGTTCGCGCACCTTGGCGGCGACCACGTCCGGCGTCCCGATGAGGGTCGAGCTGAGGACGGTATCGACGGGCGGTTCGTCGGCCGACGGCCCCGGATCGTCGACGAAGCCGCCGCTCACCACCTCGCGCCCGTTGCGCAGCACGTTGCCCAGCCGGTGCACGGTGAGCGCGCGGGCGACGGCGCGCTCCGCGCCCGCGCGGTCGGGCACGACCGCGACCGAGCACTGCACGGCGAATCGGAGCGAGTCCGCCGCCACACCCTCCGCGGCACACGCTTCGTCGAAGGCGGCACGCAGGCCGGTGAGCTTGCCCAGCCCGTCGACGCCGGCCGTCAGGCAGACGTTCATCCGCCGGCCGACGGCCGCGGCGACCGACTGGGGGGACCCGCACGCCAGCCACAGCGGCACGTCGCCGACCGGACGGGGCATGACCGTCACCGCGGGGAACTCGTAGTACTCCCCCGCATAGCTCACGTCCTGCTCGCGGAGCAGGCGCGGGATGACGTCCAGTCCCTCGGCGAACCGCGCGTGCGACTCGCCGATCGGCACGCCCAGGCCGTCGAACTCGTAGGGCTGGAAGCCCCGGCCGAGCACCGCTTCGAGCCGTCCGCCGGACAGCTGGTCGCACATCGCGATCTCCTCCGCGACGCGCACCGGGTTGTGCAGGGGCACCACGACGACCGCGCTGCCGACCCGGATCCGGCTCGTCCGCTGCGTGAGCGCGGACACGAGCGTGAGCGGGTTGGGAATCACGCAGTAGTTCGAGAAGTGGTGCTCGGCCACCCAGACGCCGTCGAAGCCGAGCTCCTCGACGGTGACGGCGTCGTCGACGAGGTCGCGGTAGACGCGGTCGGGGCCGACACTCGGGTCGGGCTGCTGGCCAAGAAGGAAGGCGAACGTTCGCACTCGGACCTCGCTCGTAGCTCTGGATTCTTGGATCCAAGAATCCAGACACTACCGCGCCCTGTCAATACCCCGATCGGCACCGGATCGCCGGGCTGAGACCATCCGATAGGCGATCCGCACAACAGGCAGAAGGGGTCTGGCGATGACGACGGTCGGCTTCATCGGGCTCGGCATCATGGGCATGCCGATGGCACACAACCTGCGCAGGGCGGGGTTCGACGTGGTCGGCCACAACCGCAGCCAGGGCAAGGTCGACCGGTTCGTGGCGGACGGCGGGCGGGGGGCGTCGAGCATCCGCGAGGCCGTCACCGGCGCGGACATCGTGATGACCAACCTGCCCGACTCCCCCGACGTCGAACAGGTCGTGCTCGGCGAGGACGGCGTACTTGCGCACGCGGCAGAGGGCACGCTGCTCATCGACTTCAGCACCATCCGCCCCGACACCGCACGCACCGTGCACGCGGCGGCCGCCGAGCGGGGCGTCGCGGCGCTCGACGCGCCGGTCAGCGGCGGCGAGAAGGGTGCGATCGACGGCACCCTCGCGGTGATGGTGGGCGGCGACGCCGACGCGTTCGAGCGCGCCGGCGAGGCGTTCGACGCGGTCGGGAAGACCGTCGTGCACGTGGGACCCGCCGGGTCGGGTCAGACGGTCAAGGCCGCCAACCAACTGCTGGTCGCCGGCGCCCTGGAGCTGGTCGCCGAGTCGATCGTGTTCCTCGAGGCGAACGGCGTCGACACCGAGGCGGCACTGCGCGTGCTCGCGGGCGGGCGCGCACGCAACGCCGTGCTGGAGACCGAGGCCGAGCGCATCCTGCGGCGCGACTTCACGCCGGGCTTCCGGGTCGAGCTGCACCACAAGGACCTCGGCATCATGCAGGCCGCGGCGCGCGACGCCGGCGTCGCGATCCCGCTCGGCGCCCACGTCGCCCAGCTGGTGGCGAGCCTGCAGGCGCAGGGCATGGGCCAGCAGGACAGCGCCGCCCTGCTCACCCTGGTGGAGCAGCTCTCCGGGCGCGCCCACGGGTGAGGCCGACCGCGCGGGTGAGGGCCGGCCGCCGTCGCGTCAGCGCTCGGCCATCCGGCCCAGCTCCACGCCGACCGCCGACGCGGCGTCCAGCAGCCCGCCGAGGGCCGCACGCATCGCGGCGGCGTCGAACCGGCTGCTCGGCCCGGTCAGCGAGAACGTGGCGGCCACCCGGCCCGCATGCCCGCGCACCGGGACCGACAGCGTGTTGACGCCGGGGATCGTCTCCTCGAACGCCACGGCGTGACCGGTGCGCCGGGTCTCGCGCACCGCCTCCAGCAGTTCCTCTGGCGACGGCGGGTTGACCGGCCGCACGTCGGCGTGGTCGCGGTCGGAGACGATCCGCCGGACCTCCTCGTCGGGCATGTCCGCCATCAGCACCCGGCTGGGCGCGCCGCTCCACAACGGCAGCGGGCGGCCCACCTCGAACGTCGCCCGCAGTGTCGACGTGCTCTCGACCTGGTCCAGGTGCATCAGCTCGTCCCCGATCGCGACGGAGACGCCGGCCGTCTCGCCGTACGCGTCGCGCAGCCGGGTCAGGTGCGGGAGCGCGACGGTGCGGACGTCCAGCCGCCGCTGGTAGGCCATGCCGAGGGCGAGCGTCCGCGGGCCGAGCCGGTAACGCCGCGTGACCGAGTCCTGCGTTGCCATGTCGGTCTCGACGAGGTCCTTCAGCAGCCGCTGCACGGTGCTCTTCGGCAGCCCGACCTCGGCGGCGACCTCGCGGATGCTCAGCCCCACTTCGCCGACGCGGAGGGTCTCCAGCACGTCGACGGCACGTCGCAACAGCTCGCTCACGGCCCGACTCCCCTCCTGAGGGTTGACGCGACTCGACGGGGCGGACCAGGATGTCCCGTCGAGTGAATCCAGTGTCCCACTGAATGGGTCACCTTGCCAAGCCCTCCCCGGAGGAGTCCGATGGTGCGTTCGCAGCCAGACGTCAGGACAGCGGCACCGACCACGGTCGCGATCCGCCAGGTGGCGGCGGCCAGCCTGATCGGCACGGTCATCGAGTGGTACGACTTCTTCCTCTACGGGACGATGGCGGCGCTGGTCTTCAACAAGCAGTTCTTCCCGACCTTCGATCCCCTCGTTGGCACGCTGGTCGCGTTCGCCACGTTCGCGGCCGGTTTCGTCACCCGCCCGTTCGGCGGCATCCTGTTCGGCCACCTCGGTGACCGGCTCGGCCGCAAGCAGATGCTGGTCCTGACCATGATGATCATGGGCCTGTCGACGTTCGGGATGGGCCTGCTGCCGACCTACGGGCAGATCGGCGTCGCGGCCCCGCTCGTCCTCCTCGCGTTGCGCATGCTGCAGGGCATCGGGCTCGGCGGCGAGTGGGGCGGGGCGATCCTGCTGTGCGTCGAGCACGCGCCGCCGAACCGGCGTGGCTGGTACAGCAGCTGGCCGCAGCTCGGCGTGCCGCTCGGCCTGCTGCTCGCGACGCTGTCGGTGAACGCCGTCAGCGGGTTCGGCGACGACGCCCTGGCCAACGGCGGCTGGCGGATCCCGTTCCTGGTCAGCATCGTCCTGGTCGTGACGGGCCTGGTCGTCCGGCTGCGGATCAGCGAGCCGGCGGTGTTCTCCCGGCTGAAGGAGCGCGACGAGCGGTCCAAGGTGCCGCTGCTCGAGGTGTTCCGCCGGCACCCGCGGGTGACGCTGCTCGGCATGGGCGCCCGGATCAGCGAGAGCTCGACGTTCAACGTCTACAACGCGTTCCTCGTCACGTACACCGTCGAGTTCCTCGGCATGAAGCAGAACATCGCACTCGACGCCCTCGTGGTCGGGGCGATCGTCGGCTTCTTCGTCGTCCTCGCCGCCGGCCGGTCGTCCGACATCCTGGGCAGGCGCAAGGTCTTCATGACCGGTGCGGCCGTCGCCGCCGTCAGCGCGTTCCCGCTCTTCGCGCTCATCGACACGAAGTCGCCGGTGCTGATCGGGGTCGCGGTCGTCATCGGCTGGGCGATCGCGGCCTGCGGCATGTTCGGCGCGGAGGGCGCGCTGTTCGCCGAGATCTTCCCCACGCGCGTGCGCTACAGCGGCATGTCGGTGGTCTACCAGATCGGTGTCCTCCCGAGCGGCGCCATCGCGCCGCTCGTCTGCACGGCCCTGGTCCGCCACTTCGCCGGCTCGTCCTGGCCCGCCGCTCTGTACGTGCTCGCGATGGCGGTCATCTCGATCGTGTCGCTGGTGTTCCTCCCCGAGACGCACAAGCGCACGCTCGACGAGATCGACCGCAACGTCCCCGACCGCGCCTGAGGCCGCGACCGACACGCCCGCGAGAACAGGAGGCTTCGTGCCCGACAACCGCCCGGACATCGTGCTCGTCCTCGCCGACGACATGGGCTTCTCCGACATCGGCAGCTACGGCGGCGAGATCGAGACGCCCAACCTGGACCGGCTCGCGCGTGCCGGCACACGGTTCACCCAGTTCTACAACTCGCCGCGCTGCAGCCCGTCCCGGGCGTCGCTGCTGACCGGCCTGCACCCGCACCAGGTGGGCGTCGGCATCCTCAACTTCGACGACACGCCGGACGGCTATCCCGGCAACCTGTCCGAGCGTTGCGTCACCGCGGCTGAGGCGTTGCGCGACGCGGGGTACGGCACCTACCTCAGCGGCAAGTGGCACGTCGCGTCCGACATGGAGAACCCCGACGGGGCATGGCCGACGCGGCGCGGCTTCGACCGGTTCTACGGGACGCTCGAGGGCGCGGGCAGCTTCTACCAACCACGCACGCTGACCCGCGACGAGACCAACGTCGAGGACGAGGCACTCGACCCCGGCTTCTTCTACACGGACGCGATCAGCGACAACGCCTGCGCCTTCGTCGACGACCACCACGCACGGCGCGGCGACGACCCGCTGTTCCTCTACCTCGCGTACACCGCACCGCACTGGCCGCTGCACGCCCACGAGGAGGACGTCGCGGCGTACGAGGGACGGTTCGACAAGGGCTGGGACACGCTCCGGCGCGAGCGGCTCGAACGTCTCGTCGCGGAGGGGATCCTCGCCGGCGCGTGGCCCCTCAGCGACCGCGACCCGCGCGTCGAGGCGTGGGACGACACCGAGCACAAGGACTGGCAGGCGCGCCGGATGGAGGTGTACGCCGCCCAGGTCAGCCGGATGGACGCCGGCATCGGCCGCGTCCTCGACACGCTCGAACGCCTCGGCCGGCTCGACGACACGCTGTTCGTCTTCCTCTCCGACAACGGCGGCTGCGCGGAGGAGATGCCACCGGACTCGGTGCGCGAGTTCGTCACCAGCTTCGTCCCGATGCGCGAGGAGACGCGGGCCGGGGTGCCCGTCGTCCCCGGCAACACCCACGAGGTGATGCCCGGCCCGGAGCACACGTACGCGAGCTACGGCCGCTGCTGGGCCAACCTGTCGAACGCGCCGTTCCGCGAGTACAAGCACTGGGTGCACGAGGGCGGCATCGCGACCCCGTTCGTCGTGCACTGGCCCGCGGGGCTGGGCACGCCGGGAGCGCTCTGCCACACCCCGCACCAGCTCGTCGACGTACTGCCGACCCTGCTCGACGTCGCCGACGCGAGGTACCCGGAGACCCGTGCGGGAGAACCCGTCCCGGCACTCGAAGGGCGCAGCATGCTGCCCGCGCTGCACGGCGAGGCGGTCGAGGACGTGCCGCTGTTCTGGGAGCACGAGGGCAACGCGGGCGTCCGGCTCGGGCGCTGGAAGGTCGTGCGCAAGCACGGGCGGCCGTGGGAGCTCTACGACATGGCCGCCGACCGTACGGAGCTCCACGACGTCGCCGCCGACCGTCCCGAGCTCGTCGCCGCGATGACCGCGGCGTACGACCAGTGGGCGGCCCGGTGCGGCGTCATCCCGCGTGACCGGGTGCTCGAGCTCTACCGTCGGCGCGGTCGGGGCCTGCCGCCCGAGTGACCCGGTCGCCGGGACGATTGACCGACGACGGGAGCGGGACGAGAGCCATCACGAGCGCTTATGATCGATGGATGCTCGAACTGAAACACCTGCGGCTGCTGCGCGAGCTGGTCGAGCACGGGACGCTGTCCGCCGCGGCCCGCTGTCTCGGCTACTCCCAGCCTGCGGTCACCCAGCAGTTGCAGGGTCTCGAGCGCTCGCTCGGCACGCCGCTCGTCGTCCGGTCCCGCTCCGGCATCTCGCTCACCGAGGCCGGCGAGGTGCTGCTGCGGCACGGGAAGACGGCGCTCAGTTCGCTCTCGCTCGCCGAGGCGGAGGTCGCGGCGGTGGCCGGCCTGCGTTCCGGGCGGATCCGCCTCGCCTGTTTCCCGAGTGCCGCGGGGACGATCCTCCCGGCGGCGCTGGCGAGCGTCGTGGCGCGTCATCCGGGCCTGTCCTTCTCGCTCACCGAGGCCGAGCCGCCGGAGGCGCTGGCGCTGCTCGACCGAGGCGAATGCGACGTCGTCGTCGCGTTCACCTACGACGAGGACGCCAAGCCGAAGCGCCCCGGCAGCACCGCCGACGAGGTGTGGATCCCGCTGCTGCGGGAGTCCGTGCACGTCGCACTCGCGCGCGAGCACCCGGCCGCCACGTCGCGGCACATCCGGCTCTCCGACCTCCGCGACGAGCGCTGGATCGCGGGCTGCCCGAAGTGCCGGGGCCATCTCGTCGCGGCCTGCCGGACCGCCGGGTTCGAGCCCGACATCGCGTTCGAGACCGACGACTACGTCGCCCTGCAGGGGCTCGCCGCGGCGGGCCTCGGCGTCGCGCTGCTCCCCGACCTCGTGCTCTCCGTCGTCCACCTGGACACGCTGGACGTGCGCCGCCTGCACCCGGCCCAGTGCCGCACGGTCAGCGCGGTGTCGACGCCTTCGCTGCTCCGCGTGCCCGGCGTCCGGCAGACCATCGACGCGCTGCACGAGGCGAGCCGGGCGATGCGGCTGCCCAAGGTGTCCGCCTGACCAGGCTCGGCGCCGGCACCCGGCCGCAACCGGTGCAGGTGCCCCTCACCTGCGACCTATAAGCCCTGCTTCGAGCCGGGCAAACAATCCTGCCGTCGACAACCAGCACGACCGCCATCAGGCTGGACGGCATGGACACACACACCGGCACCACGACCGCCGCGACGAGGGACCGCGGCGGTCTGCGCACCCTGGTCGACGCCGTCCGCGACGTCACCCGCCGCGGCCTGCCCACGGCCGAGACGGCCGCGCTGGTGGGGGACGTACTCGGCGACCACCTCCCGACGGTGGACGTGCTCACCGAGGACGAACTGGCCGGCGATCCCGAGCGCTACTGCCAGCACGTGCTGCACGTCGAGCCCGACGGCTCCTTCTCGGTGGTCGCGGTGGTGTGGCTCCCGGGCCAGCTGACGCCGATCCACGACCACGTCTCGTGGTGTGTCGTCGGCGTCCTGCAGGGCACCGAGTCCGAGACGCTGTACCGGCTGGACGAACGGGACGGCGCTGCGTGCCTCGTCGAGTCCGGGCACAGCGAGAACCCGCCGCGCAGCGTCTGCGCGTTCGCCCCGCCCGGCGACATCCACATGGTGCGGAACATCGGCGCCGGCACGGCCGTGTCGATGCACGTCTACGGCGCCGACATCGGCAAGCTCGGCTCGAGCATCCGGCGCTG
>DASUWX010000220.1:0-11514 GCA_036378185.1 Streptosporangiales bacterium
CGGGTCCTGGAGGAGATGCGCGCGCTGGGCTTCGCCGCCACGGAGTTCGGGCCGCCCGGCTTCCTGCCGCCCGACCCCACGGGCCGCGCGGCGACGCTGCGCCGCCACGGGCTCCGGGCGGTCGGCGGGTTCCTCGCGGTCGTGCTGCACGACGCCGCCCGCGACCCGATGCCGACGGTCCTGCCCGAGCTGGACGCCTTCGTCGCGGCCGGTGCCGACACGCTCGTCCTCGCCGCGGCCACCGGCGTCGACGGGTACGAGCAGCGCACCGAGCTGACCGCCGACCAGTGGCAGACGCTGTTCGGCAACGTCGCCGCCGCCACCGAGCGCGCGGCCGAACGCGGCGTGCGCGTCGCCGTCCACCCGCACGTCGGCACCGCGATCGAGGGACCCGCCGACGTCGACCGCCTGCTCGACGGCTCGCCGGCGGCACTGTGCCTCGACACGGGGCACCTGCTCGTCGGCGGCACCGACCCGGTCCGGCTCGCGCGTGCCGCGGCCGCCCGGGTGGGCCACGTCCACCTCAAGGACGTGCACGCCTCGCTGGCCGAGCGGGTACGCAGCGGGCGGCTCGGCTACCTCGATGCGGTGCGGCAGGGCATGTTCGCGCCGCTCGGCAAGGGCGACGTCGACGTCGCCGCGATCGTCGCGGCGCTGGACGCCGCCGGCTACCAGGGCTGGTACGTCCTGGAGCAGGACGTCGTACTCGAAGGGGAGCCGGCGCCGGGCACCGGCCCGCGCGACGACGTCGCACTGAGCCTCGCCTACCTGACCGGCGGTGCGGCATGACCGGGCGACGCTGGGGACCCCCATTGTGGTCCAGGCCCCCGTCGGGGTCCCCTCTTGTTGCCATCACCACAAGAGGGGTCCCCAGCGCGAAGGGGTTGGGCGCGTGACGGCGCCGGTGTTCGACGTGCTCACGATGGGCCGGGTGGGCGTCGACCTCTACCCGGAGCGCACCGGGGTCCCGCTCGACCAGGTGGACCGGTTCCACCGCTACCTCGGCGGCAGCGCCACCAACGTCGCCGTCGCCGCGGCGCGCTACGGGCGGCGCAGCGCCGTGATCACGCGCACCGGCGACGACCCGTTCGGGCGGTACGTGCACACCGCGCTGCGCGGCTTCGGCGTCGACGACCGCTACGTGACCGCCGTGCCGCACCTGCCGACGCCGGTCGTGTTCTGCGAGGTGTTCCCGCCGGACGACTTCCCGATCTACTTCTACCGGTACCCGAAGGCGCCGGACCTCGAGATCCACGACGCCGAGCTGGACCTCGACGCCATCCGTGCGGCGGGCGTGTTCTCGGTGACCGGCACCGGGCTGTCCGCCGAGCCGAGCCGGTCCTCGACGCTGCACGCGCTGGAGCACCGCGGCCGCCGCGACCACACGGTCGTCGACCTGGACTACCGGCCGATGTTCTGGCCCTCGCGCGACGAGGCGGGCGAGGTGTACGCGGCCGCGCTCGACCACGCGAGCGTCGCCGTCGGCAACCTGGACGAGGTCGAGGTCGCCGTCGGCACCCGCGACCCGGACGAGGCCGCCCGGCGGCTGCTCGACCGCGGCGTGCGGCTCGCCGTCGTCAAGCAGGGGCCCAAGGGCGTGCTCGCGTGCACCGCGGGCGAACGGGTCGAGGTGGCGCCGCTGCCGGTCCACGTCGTGAACGGGCTCGGCGCCGGCGACGCGTTCGGCGGTGCGCTGTGCCACGGCCTGCTCGCCGGCTGGGGCCTCGAGCGGCTGATGCGCTTCTGCAACGCCGCCGGCGCGATCGTCACGTCCCGGCTCGCCTGCGCGGACGCGATGCCCGCCGCCGACGAGGTCGAGGCCCTCCTCGCCGAGGACGGTGCGCCGTGACGGGCGGCATGAGGGCGCCCCTCACCCGCTATTCGGCCGGCGCGCTCCCCGGCGATCACGTTCACGTGATCGCCGGTGACTTCACACGGTGCACGACTCGTGTGCGGTCCCCGTTCGTCGTGCAGAGCTCGAGCCCGGGCGCCCGCCGGAGCCCCTCGTGAGCCCGGCGGTCGACGTGCGGGCGCTGGTCCAGCGCCGGGTGCACGAGCCGGACGCGATCGCCAAGGCCGCCTCCGGGCGCCGGCGCCGGGAGCTGGTCGGCGCGTCCGGCCGGCTCATGATCATCGCGGTCGACCACCCGGCCCGCGGCGTCATCCGCATCGGCGACCGCCCGTTCGCCATGGCCGACCGCGCCGACCTGCTGGAGCGCGTGCTGGTCGCGCTGTCGCGCCCGGGCGTCGACGGCGTGCTCGCCACGCCGGACGTCGTCGAGGACCTCCTCCTGCTCGGCGCCCTGGACGACAAGGTCGTGATCGGCTCGATGAACCGCGGCGGCATCGCGGGCACCGCGTTCGAGATGGACGACCGGTTCACCGGCTACGACGTCCCCGCGATCGAGCGCTCGGGGCTCGACGGCGGGAAGATGCTGGTGCGCGTCGACCCGGGCGACCGGGCGACCGCCGCCACGCTCGAGGCCTGCGCCCGCGCCGTCACCGACCTCGCCGCCCGCCGGCTCATGGCGCTCGTCGAGCCGTTCCTGATGTGCCGGCGCGACGGGGTGCTCGGCACCGACCTGTCGGCCGAGGCGATGACCCGCGCCGTCGCGATCGCGTCGGCGCTCGGCGCGACGTCGGCGCACACCTGGCTCAAGGTGCCGGTGGTCGACGACATGGCCCGGGTGATGGCGGCGTCCACGCTGCCCGCCCTCATCCTCGGCGGCGACGTCGCGGCGGACCAGGACGCGGCGTACGCGCGGTGGGCGGAGGCGCTGCGGCTGCCGACGGTCCGCGGGCTTGTGGTCGGGCGCTCGTTGCTGTATCCCAACGACGACGACGTGGCGGGCGCCGTCGACACCGCCGTGGATCTCATCGGACAGGGGTAGTGGTGAGCGAGGGGGCGCGCATGGCACCGGGCGACGGGCACCACTTCACGGCCGGCTCGCTCGGCTCGGGCGCCTGGGCGCTGGAGGTGACGCCCGAGGTCGCGGGCTGGACGTACAGCGGTCTGCGGGTGCTCGAGCTCGGCGCAGGCGAGGAGCACTCCTTCGACACCGGCGGCGAGGAGATGGTCGTCCTGCCGCTCGCCGGCGGCGACTGCACGGTCGACTGCGACGGCGAGTCGTTCCATCTGACCGGGCGCCCGTCCGTCTTCACCGCGGTCACCGACTTCGCGTACCTGCCGAGGGACGCCCACGTGCGCATCCGGGCCGGCGCGAGCGTGCGCCTGGCCCTGCCGTCGGCCAGGTGCGAGCAGCGGCTGCCGGCCCGCTACACCCCGGCGTCCGGCGTGCCGGTCGAGTTGCGCGGCGCGGGCAACTGCAGCAGGCAGGTCAACAACTTCTGTGCGGCGGACGTGTTCGACGCCGACCGCCTCATCGCCGTCGAGGTGCTGACCCCGTCGGGCAACTGGTCGTCGTACCCGCCGCACAAGCACGACGAGGACGTGCCGGGCGAGGAGGCCGTGCTCGAGGAGATCTACTACTACGAGATCGGCGCGCGCGAGGGAGCCGACGGCATCGGGTACCAGCGCGTCTACGGGCACGACCGGGCCGCCATCGACGTGCTCGCCGAGGTACGCAGCGGCGACGTCGTCTGCATGCCGCACGGCTGGCACGGCCCGGCGATGGCCGTCCCCGGCTACGACATGTACTACCTGAACGTGATGGCCGGCCCGTCGCCGGAGCGTGCGTGGCTGATCCGCGACGACCCGGCGCACGCCTGGATCCGCGAGACCTGGCCGGAGCAACGGGTCGACGAGCGCCTGCCGATGGCGGTCCGCGGTGAGCGGCTCGAAGGAGAGCGGACATGAGCCCGTCACGAGGACAGGACCCACAGCGGCACGCCACCCACTTGCCGATCACCGGGGGCAGGCAGACGATGGTTGCGTTCCTCCACCTGCCCGTCGAACGGGGGTAGTGAGATGCGAAGGTCACGGTGGCACCGCCTCGCCGGACTGGGTCTCGGCGCGGTTCTCGTCCTCTCCGCCGGTTGCTCGGGCGGCAAACTGGCGCAGCAGAAGAACACCGGAGGCGGCGGTCACAAGTACACGTTCGCGCTGATCTCCCACGGCAGCCCCGGCGACTCGTTCTGGGCGACGGTCGACAACGGCGCGAAGGCGGCGGCGAAGCAGTACGGCGTCATGGTCAACTACCAGGCGAGCGGCGGCGACCCGAACAAGCAGGCCCAGCTGGTCAACAACGCGGTGGCCAAGAACGTCGACGGCCTCATCGTCTCGCTGGCCAACCCGGGGGCGCTCAAGGGCCCGCTGCAGCAGGCGGAGAACAAGGGCATCCCGGTCATCACGATCAACTCCGGCTCGGACGTGTACAAGAGCGTCGGCGCGCTCACGCACGTCGGCCAGGACGAGACCAAGGCGGGCGAGGCGGCGGGCCGGCAGCTGTCGTCCATGGGCCTGAAGAAGGTCATCTGCGTGATCCACGAGCAGAACAACGTGGGACTGCAGGACCGCTGCAACGGGACGAAGAAGACGTTCAGCGGCCAGCTCGTCGACATGCAGGTCACGGGCACGTCGGACATCAACAGCACCCTCTCGCAGCTCAAGAGCAAGTTGTCGGCCGACACCGGCATCGACGGCGTGCTCACGCTCAACCCGGACATCGCGAAGGCGGCGGAGCAGTCGATATCGGGCGCGAACAGCAAGGCGAAGCTCGCGACGTTCGACCTGTCCACCGACGTCCTCAAGGGGATCGACGAGGGCAAGGTCGCGTTCGCCATCTCACAGCAGCCGTACCTGCAGGGGTACCTGCCGGTTGTGTCCCTGTATCTCTACAAGACGACGCAGAACATCCCGGGCGGCGGTGAGCCGGTCTACTCCGGCCCGACGGTCATCACCAAGGCGAACGCCAAGGCGGTGCTGCAGTCGGTCAAGAACGGCACGTACGGCTGAGGTCGGGTCCATGGCAACGACCGGCGACGGCGACACCACGATCACGGGCCCGCCGCCGCACCGTGCCCGCGAGACCGTCCCCGAGCGCGACGGGCGGGAGGGGCTGGTCCGCCGGCTGCTCACCAGGCCGGGGTTCGCGGCGATCGCGGGCGCCATCGTGGTGGGGTTGTTCTTCAGCTTCTACACCAGCAGCTTCGCGACCCCCGCGGGCGTCGCGAACTGGCTCGACCCGTCGTCGACCATCGGGATCGTCGCGCTGCCCGTGGCGATGCTGATGATCGGCGGCGAGTTCGACCTGTCCGCCGGTGTGATGATCGGGTCCAGCGGCCTGGTGATGGGGTTGCTCGCCGTCGAGTTCGGCATGAACGTGTGGGCGGCGATGGGCGTGGCGCTGCTCTTCGCACTCGCCGTCGGCCTGTTCAACGGCCTGCTCGTCGTGCGCACCCGGCTGCCGAGCTTCATCGTCACCCTCGGCACGTTCTTCGCGCTGCAGGGGCTCAACCTCGGCGTCAGCAAGCTGATCACCAACACGGTGCGGGTCGCCGACATCGACGAGGCGCCGGCGTACACCGGCGCCAACGCGGTCCTCGGCGGGCAGGTGGACGTGCTCGGCACGAACATCTACGTGGCCATCTTCTGGTGGATCGGGCTCACCGCGCTGGCCTCGTGGGTGCTGACGCGTACCAAGTTCGGCAACTGGGTGTTCGCGGTCGGCGGCGACCGCGCGGCGGCGCGCAACGTCGGCGTGCCCGTCGGTCGCACGAAGATCACGCTGTTCATGCTCACCAGCACCGGCGGCTGGTTCGTCGGCATGATCACCGCCCTGCGGCTGACGTCCGTGCAGGCCTCCGAGGGAGTGGGGCAGGAGCTCATCTTCATCGTCGCCGCCGTCGTCGGCGGCTGCCTGCTCACCGGCGGCTACGGGTCGACGTTCGGCGCGTCCGTCGGCGCGCTCATCTTCGGCATGGCCGAGCTCGGCATCCCGTACGCCGGCTGGAACAGCGACTGGTTCTACGCGTTCCTCGGCGGAATCCTGCTGCTTGCCGTGCTCATCAACCACCTGATCAGACGACGCTTCGCGGACAATCCCTCATGACCCTGCTGCTCGAGGCGCGCGGCCTCTCCAAACGGTTCGGCAACGTCGTGGCGTTGCGCGACGTCTCGGCGAGCGTGCGCGCCGGCGAGGTGACGTGCGTGCTGGGCGACAACGGCGCCGGCAAGTCGACGTTCATCAAGGTCCTCTCCGGCGTGCACCAGCACGACGAGGGCGAGTTGCACGTCGGCGGCGAGCCGCGCCGCTTCCACTCCCCGCAGGAGGCGCGGGACGCCGGGATCGCGACCGTCTACCAGGACCTCGCCATGATCCCGCTCATGCCGATCTGGCGGAACTTCTTCCTCGGCGCCGAGCCGACCAAGGGGTTCTGGCCGTTCCGCCGGTTCGACGTCGAGGCGGCGAAACGGATCAGCCGGGAGGAGCTGGAGCGTTTCGGCATCGCGGTGGGACGCACGGAACGCCCGGTGAGCACCCTCTCCGGGGGCGAGCGGCAGGCGGTCGCGACGGCTCGCGCCGTCTACTTCGGCGCGAAGGTGCTGATCCTCGACGAGCCGACCGCCGCGCTCGGCGTGCGGCAGGTGGGCGTGGTGCTCAGGTACGTCGCCCGTGCCCGCGACCGGGGGCTCGGCGTCGTCTTCATCAGCCACAACCCGGCGCATGCCCACCTGGTCGGCGACCGGTTCATCCTGCTCAACCGCGGCCGCGTCACGGGCGACTACACCCGCGACGAGATCTCACGCGACGACCTGATCCGCGAGATGTCGGGCGGCGCGGAGCTGGACCAGATCAAGCACGAGGTGGACGAGCTCACCGCTGAGTCGTAGCGCCGGTGTACGCCTGGCGCAGCGTGATGTCGTTGCACTCCTCGCAGACCGCCTCGGGGACCACGCCGAACCGCATCAGCACGGCGAAGACCCGGCAGCCGATGCAGAAGGCGAACACCGACTCCAGCGTCGCCGCCACGACGATGAGCGCCAGCAGCACGACCGTGGGCAGCTCGAGCCCGAACCCGAACCAGACGACGGCCGCGGCGACGGTGATCGCCGCGCCCATGCCCTGGGCGAACCGCTTCGGCGGGCCGGCGACGAGCCGGGGCGCACCCAACCGCGGCGCGACCACCCGCGTGGCGAGCTGGCCGAGCGGGCTCAGCGTCGGCCCGGTCGACACGCGGGCGACGAACCCGTAGGCGAGCGGGATCAGCAGCCAGAACCACTGCGTGGCCAGAGTGACCGCCGCGAGCACCACGACGCCGCCGGCGACCACCCTCGCGGCCTTCTCGTTGACGGGGTTGGGGAAGGAGAACACCTCCGAGGCACGCATAGCGGCGATCCTACGGAGACGATCACCGTCGCTGCCGTCCCTCATCTCACATGCCGAGACGAGAACGTCCACGATGTGAGGTATGTCCGGCTCCCGTCCTCAGAGGGAGACCACGGCGGTGCCGTCGGGCAGGCCGCGCACCTCGACGCCGTCGCTCGCGTGCCAGCCGCCGTCGGTGAGCAGCTGCGGTGCGTCGTGCTCCTCGCCGAGCGCGCGCAGCCAGCGCCGGGCGGCGGCCACGTCGCCGCCGCGCAGCGCGCCGACGGCGAGCCGGTGCGGGCCGACGTGGAACACGGCGGCCGTGACGGCCGGCGTCCGGCTGTCCGCGCACGTCCGGACCAGCATCCGGTGCGAGCTGAGCAGTACCGTGCCCTGGCCGGTGACGTACACCAGGCCGCCGCGCCGGGCCATCGCCGCGGTGCGCGAACGCCACCTGACCACGCGCGGCGCGCCGAACACGCAGACCACGTCCGCGCCCAGCCCGCCGAGGCCCTCTCCGCCCGACGCCGCCGCGTCGAACCGGGCGAGGCGCAGGTCCGCCATCAGACCACCGCGCCGTCGTCCGAGCCCGGCTCGTCCGACCGCGGGTCGCGGATGCGCAGCACGTGGATCACGATGCCGCCGATGAACACGACCACCGCGAGCGCGATGGCCCAGCCGGGCAGCGGCCAACCGGTGGCCAGGCTGACGATCGGGTACGCGATCGCGAGCAGCATCACCGCCCACGCCACCTTGGTGAGGACGTCGCCGCGCGGCAGCTCCGGCGGATCCGGCTTGACGAAGTGCTCCTCGTCGTCCTCCGGCTCGTCCTCGTCGTCCGGCTCGTCGCGGTCGAGCTGGACCCGGACGACCCGGCTGCGCCGCTTCGGCCGCTCTTCCTCGCTGATGTCTTCGGCGTCCGGCCACGGGTGCGGCCCGTCGGCCGGCTCGGCGTTGAAGTCGGCGAGCAGTCGCTCCCAGGCCGCGTCGTCGTCGCCGTCCGCCTCGCGCGCGGCGTCCTCGACGTGCCGGCGCAGCAGCCGGCGGGCGTACGCGAGCGACGTGCGGTCGACGTAGAGACGCTCGTCCTCGTGGTCCTCGGTGACGGCGTACGCCGCGACGCCCTCGTCGGCGAGCTCGCGCAGCAGGCCGTCGGAGACGGCGCGGGTCGTCGTCCCCAGGAACGTGTACTCGTCCGCGTCGACGCCGTTGCCGCGCCGCTCGCCCTCGGGCTGCGTCATCGGTCACCCGCCGCGTGGTGGGCCGCCGTGTGCTCCCGGACGAAGTCGACGGACTCGGCGAAGATCTGCGGCGCGTCGTGGTCGAGCACGGCGACGTGATAGCTGTTGGCCAACTCCCGCACCACTACCTCCGGCGACGACACGCGGTCCTTGATGATCTCCAGGTTCTCCGGCTCGACCACGTGGTCGTCCCGGCTCCTGAACACCAGTATCGGTTGCTCCACCTTGGCGAGGTCGTGGCGTACCGCGGACCACAGCCGGACGAGCGAGTAGAGCGCCTTCAGCGGCGTACGGTCGTAGGCCAGTTCGGTGGTGTCGGCCTTCTTGATGTCGTCGCCGATGGCCCGCACGGACGGCGTCAGGTACCGCAGCACCGGAACGGCCTGGAGCCGCCGGTCCAGGCCGATCACCGACGGGTTGACCAGGACCAGCGCGGGGATGTCGCTGCCGTAGCGCTCCGCGAGCAGCAGCGCGAGCGTGCCGCCCATCGACAGGCCGAACACGGCGACCTCGTCGCAGCTGCCGCGCAGCTCCCGGTACGCGCGGTCGACCTCGGCGTACCAGTCCTCCCACCTGGTGAGGTTCATCTCCTGCCAGGTCGTCCCGTGGCCGGGGAGCCGGGGGAGCGAGACGCTGAAGCCCGCGCCGGCGAGATGCTCGGCCCACGGACGCAGCGCGTACGGCGACCCGGTGAAGCCGTGGCACAGCAGGACGCCGACCGGTCCGCCGTCGTGCCGGTACGGTTCCGCCCCTGGTCGGACAGGCACGGTCTCCTCCTCGAAGCACACGTCGACGCGTCGATAGTGACACGCCGGACCGGAAGCCGCGACAGGTACCGTGCAGCACGTCGCCCCCGCCGTCTGCCGGCCACGCTGAGCGCGTGCAGGTACCCCGAGACTACGTGCTCGGATATCAATGAGATCGGTGACCGCGCGACTCATGAGGCTGGACCGACCGTGACGGTGGGCAACTTCATCGTCCTCTCGTCAGCGATCTCGTTGATAGTGTTTCCCATTGGCGCGGCTCGGAGGCGGGCTGCCCGCCGGACGGGGGCGGGCCTGCGCGCGGGGAGGTGGCGGTGCTCTACTCGACGCTCAAGGCCGTGCTGACCCCGGTCCTCGGGGTCTCGTACCGGCCGTGGGCGAAGGGTCTGGAGAACGTCCCCGACGAGGGCCCGGTGATCATCGCGAGCAACCACCAGTCGTTCGTCGACTCGGTGTTCCTGCCCCTGCTCGTCCCGCGGAAGATGACCTTCCTCGCCAAGTCCGACTACTTCACCGGGCGCGGCGTCAAGGGCCGTGCCACCGCCGCGTTCTTCCGCGGCATCGGCCAGCTGCCGATCGACCGCTCGGGCGGCCGCGCCAGTGAGAGCGCCCTTCGTGCGGGCCTGAAGGTGCTGCGCCGCGGCGACATCCTCGGCATCTACCCCGAGGGCACGCGCTCGCCGGACGGCCGGCTCTACAAGGGGCACACCGGCGTCGCGCGCATCGCGCTGGAGAGCAACGCGCCGGTCGTCCCGGCCGCGATCTTCGGCACCCGGGAGATCCAGCCGCCCGAGCGGAAGATGCCGAAGCTCGGTCCGGTCGGCGTCCACTTCGGTGAGCCGCTCGACTTCTCCAGGTACGACGGCGTGGGCAACGACCGCTACGTCCTGCGGGCCATGACCGACGAGCTGATGTACGCGATCATGAAGCTCTCCGGCCAGGAGTACGTCGACCAGTACGCCGGGGTGGTCAAGAAGGAGCTCGAGGCCGCGCGCAAGGCCGAGAAGAAGGAGCTCGAGCCGCCGCGACGCCGCCAACTCGGCGACGACGAGGCACACCCGCGCGCGTCCTGACCCCGGCTCGCCGGGCCGTGCCGGCTCAGTAGGCTGTGCCGCGCACGAGGTCCGTCCCCGAGAGGAATGTCATGCGAGTCGGAGTCCTGACCGGAGGCGGCGACTGCCCCGGGCTCAACGCCGTGATCAGGTCGGTGGTCCGCAAGGGCATCGACCTGTACGGCTACGAGATCTACGGCTTCCGGGACGGCTGGCGCGGGCCGCTCGAGGGCGACTACGAGCCGCTCGACGTGCAGAGCGTCCGCGGCATCCTGCCCCGCGGCGGCACCATCCTCGGCTCGTCGCGCACCAACCCGGACAAGGTCGAGAACGGCTACGAGCGGATCAAGGAGAACCTCCGCGAGGCCGGCGTCGACGCGCTCGTCGCGATCGGCGGCGAGGACACCCTCGGCGTCGCGCGCAAGCTGACCGAGGGCGGCTTCAACGTCGTCGGCGTGCCGAAGACGATCGACAACGACCTCGGTGCCACCGACTTCACGTTCGGCTTCGACACCGCGGTCAACATCGTCATGGAGGCGATCGACCGGCTGCACACGACCGCCGAGTCGCACCACCGGGTGCTCATCGTCGAGGTGATGGGGCGGCACGCGGGCTGGATCGCGTTGCACGGCGGCATGGCCGGCGGCGCGAACGTGATCCTGCTGCCGGAGACCAGGTTCGACGTCGAGAAGGTCTGCCGGCACATCGAGCACCGGTTCGAGACCCGGTACGCGCCGATCGTCGTGGTCGCCGAGGGCGCGATGCCGCTCGAGGGTCAGATGGTCACCCAGACCACCGAGCTCGACTCGTTCGGCCACGTCCGCCTGGGCGGCATCGGCGACTGGCTCGCCAGCGAGGTCACGCAGCGCACCGGCAAGGAGGCCAGGTGCACGGTGCTCGGCCACATCCAGCGCGGCGGCACGCCGACGGCGTTCGACCGTGTGCTGGCCACGCGCTTCGGGCTGCACGCGATCGACGCCGTGCACGACGGAGCGTTCGGCTGCATGGTCGCGCTGCGCGGCACCGAGATCGTCCGGGTGCCGCTGGCCGAGGCGGTCGACGAACTCAAGACCGTGCCGGTGGAGCGCTATGCCGAGGCCGAGGTGTTCTTCGGCTGATCCGGGCCGCCTCCGGCAGAACCGGGCGGGCCGTACCCCTCGTCGCCGTGGTTCCAAATGATCACGGTATG
>DASUWX010000221.1:0-12754 GCA_036378185.1 Streptosporangiales bacterium
CCACCACATCCTCGCCTGGAAAGACGGCGGCACCACCGACATCACCAACCTCACCCTGCGCTGCCGCCGCCACCACATCCTCATCCACAAAGGCGACTGGCGCATCGTCATGATCAACGGCATCCCCCACACCATCGCCCCGGCCTGGCTCGACCCCTCGCAGACACCGAGACGCAACACCGCCCACGACCCACCCTGAGCTCACTTCGACTCCTCGGCGTGACGACGACGGGCCGCGGTGAGACGTTTCCTGGCGCCGTACGGATGACCCAGCCGAATGACCCGTTCGATCGCGCGAGCGTCCGACGCGGACACCTCGCCGTTGCGCTCGGCGTTCCAGAGCGCGTCCATGGCGGCGAGCTGCGCGGCGTTCAACTCGTCGTCCGCAGCAAGGCCGGCCATGGCTCTCCTCCTCTGCGGGGTGGGGCCGGCCGAGGGTCTTCGCCGGCTCCACCCCTGTCTTCTCGGGGCGGTCCAAGCGTGAACCGTGCAGCGTGCAGTTGGAAGCAGGTTCGGCTGTACAGTCGTCCCGGTGCCAATCCGGCCTGTCGCTGTACAAGGGAGAGCGATGCGGTCCACGGGGTCGTGGCTGGTCTACTTCGGCAAGGAACTGCGGCTCTACCGCGAGCGCGCCGGGCTGACCCAGACCGAGCTCGCCGAACGGCTCGGCTGGGGCAACGGTCTGATCAGCAAGATCGAGCGCGCGGAACGGGTGCCGCAGCCCGACTTCTGCGCCGCGCTCGACACGTTCTTCGACGCCGCCGGCCACTTCACCCGCCTCGGCGAACCGGTGCGCCAGCATTCGGCGACGGCACGGAGCTTCGTCGACTACCTCACCCGCGAGGGCCAGGCATCGGCGATCTACACCTACGAGGCGTACCTCGTGCCGGGCCTGCTGCAGACGGAGGCGTACGCCCGTGCCGTAATCGAGGCCTACCGGCCCACCGTCCCCTTCGAGCAGGTTCAGGCTCGGCTGGCCGCACGCCTAACCCGACAGGATGTTGGAGCGCGATGACCCGCCACAGTTCTGGGCGATCCTCGGTGAAGGGGTACTACACTGCCGGGTCGGCTCCGACAGGGTCATGATCGAGCAACTCGACCACATTCTCGCGATCGCGAAGCGGCCACAGGTGACAATCCAGGTCGTGCCGTTCAGGGCCGGCGTCGGCCCTGCGATGGGCCAGAGCTTCCTCGTCGCCGAGTTCCCGAACTCACCGTCTGCATTCCACGTAGATGTTCTCGACGTCGACCTCGACGGAAGCGATACCGTCGAGGCGGTGGCGACGTACAAGCTGCGGTTCGACCACCTGCGCGCTGGCACTGCCGGACGACGCGTCATCCGCGATGATCGCGGCGAGGGTCGAGGGACTGAGGAGCCATGGCTAGCTTGGGGACGATGGAGTGGCGCAAGTCCAGCTTCTCCAATAGTGACGACAACTGCGTCGAGGTCGGGCGCGGCGACGGTGTGACCGCGGTCCGGGACAGCAAGGACCGCGACGGCGCCGTGCTTGCGTTCGACGCGCGGGCGTGGGCGAACTTCCTGGACGGGATCAGGACCGGACGGGTCGGCTGACCGGGACACGACCTCGCTTCGCCGCTCAGGCAGCTCTCAGCGCCACGTCCGCGCTGTTCAGGCGTCTCTCAGAGTGACGTCGCCATAGTGAAGCCGCCGCGATCACTATCGCGGTAGTAGTTCCTGCTGCGTCAGTGGAACGGCGGTTTCATGGCTCTCACGACCGGGCGTGCGGTACCCGCGGTCCTGCCGTCAGCCGTGGACCCACGCCTGCCGACGACGCACCCCGCGCGACGGCCGGTGCTCTGGCTGCTCGTCGTCGCGGCGGCGTATGTCGCCTCGATGCTCGTCGTGGTCGCGCCCCGGGTCGCGCTCGGCTGGGACGAGACGCTCTACGCGAGCCAGGTCAGCCCGCGCGCGCCGGCCGGGTTCTTCAGCGCGCCGCGGGCCAGGGGCGTGACGTACCTCATCGCGCCCGTCGTGCACTTCACGGCCTCGCCCGTCGCATTGCGCGCGTACCTCGCTGTTCTGGCAGGGGTGCTGGTCGTCGCCGGGTTCTGGCCGTGGCTGCGGGTGTTCCGCCGGCCCGCGACCGTGCCGCTCGCGGCGCTCGCGTTCTGCGGCCTGTGGGTCGTGCAGTTCTACGGGCCGTCCGCGATGCCGAACACGTGGGTCGCGCTCGGTGCGCTCGCGGCGGTGGGCTGGTTCGTCCGGTACGGCTACCGGGCCTCGCACTGGTCGCTCGCCGGGGTCGCCGCAGGCCTGGGGTTCGTCGCGCTGGTGCGGCCGTCCGACGCGTTCTGGATCTGCCTGCCGCTCGCGGTCGCGATGCTCGCCGTCCGCCGGTGGCGCAGGTTGCCCCTGTACGCCGCCGCTCTCGCCGGTGTGGCCGCGGGAATCACACCCTGGCTGGTCGAGTCGTACCAACGGTTCGGCGGCCCGGTCGCGCGGTTGAACCGCGCCAGCCAGATCGAGGGCGGGCTCGCCTGGCACCCGATCGGCGCCTACTACCAGCTGCGCAGCCTGGACGGGCCGCTGCTGTGCCGGCCGTGCAGCGGGCATCTGGCCAGCCCCGCCCTCGCCGTGTGGTGGGTCGCGATCCCGCTGCTCGTCGTGGCCGGGCTGGTGGTCGCGGCGCGCACCCGCGAGCTCGTCCCGACCGCGGTGCCGGCGGCCTGCGGGGCGTCGATCGGCCTGTCCTACCTGCTGACGCTGACCTACGCCGCGCCGCGCTTCCTCATCCCAGCGTACGCACTGCTCTCGCTGCCGGTCGGCGTCGCGCTCGGCCGGATCGTCGGACGTGCCGGCGGGATCCGGGTACCGGCCGCCGTCGCGGTGGGGCTGGTGCTCACGTTGCAGGTCGCGTCGCAGTTCGCGATCCTCGTGCACGAGGCGGGCAACCACACCGCGAGCGCGCTCGGCTACCAGCCCGCAGCCGCGGTACTGCGCCACGACGGCGTCCACGCGCCGTGCGTCATCAACGGCAAGGACGACGTGCCGATCGGTTACGTGCTGGGCTGTCGCGAGCTGGAATGGCGCGGCCACAACCAGAACACGACCAAGGCCGGTCTGCTCGCAGCGGCGCACCACGAGGACGCCGTCTACATCTCGCACAAGGCCCAGCCGCCGGCGTTCCTGCATCACTGGCGACGCCATCCGCTGCCGACACCACCCGGCGAGCACCACTGGTTCGCCTACACACCGCCCTGGGAGCCGACCAAGTGAGCCGCGTCCGCGAAGAACTGCCGCAGCCGACCCGAGGCCACGATGCCGTGCCCACCGCTCTCGGCGACGTGCTCGTCGTCGTGCCGACCTACGACGAGCGGGACAACATCGCGCCGCTGGTGGCCCGCATCCACCGCGTCGTGCCCGCCGCGCACGTCCTCGTCGTCGACGACGGGAGCCCGGACGGCACCGGCGAGGTCGCCGACGGGCTGGCCGACCGCGACGGGCGCGTGCACGTCCTGCACCGGACCGCGAAGCAGGGACTGGGCGCGGCGTACGTCGCCGGGTTCGGCTGGGGCCTGCTGCGCGGATACGACGTGCTCGTCGAGATGGACGCGGACGGCTCGCACCACCCGGAGGAGCTGCCGTGGCTGCTGCAGGCACTCGAGGAGGCCGACCTCGTGCTCGGTTCGCGCTGGGTGCCCGAGGGGAGCGTGTCGAACTGGTCGCTCGCCCGCACCCTGCTCTCCCGGGCGGGCAACGCGTACGCGCGGGCGATGCTGCGGCTGCCGCTGCACGACGTCACCGGCGGTTATCGCGCGTACCGGGCGACGACGTTGCGCAGGATCGACCTCGAGCAGGTGGAGTCGCAGGGCTACTGCTTCCAGATCGACCTGGCGTTGCGCGTGGCCCGGGCCGGCATGCGGGTGGTCGAGGTGCCGATCACGTTCACCGAGCGCACCTCGGGGACGAGCAAGATGAGCCGGTCCGTCGTCATCGAGGCATTACAGCGCGTCACCCTCTGGGGGCTACATGCCCGGTTCGGGCGGAATCCGCGGTCGGGCAAGGTACTACGCGGATAGTGGACGGCGGTGATGATCAGTAAAGTGGCGGCATGCGGCAATCCGACCGCGCCCGGCGGCGACAACCCGGCATGCTCGAGGACGAGATCCTCGCGGTCCTGTGGGCGAGTGACACGCCCATGTCACCGGCTGACGTGCAGGCGGCCATCGCTGACAAGCTCGCGTACACGACGGTCATGACCACGCTAGGCCGGCTGTACGCCAAGGGGCTCGCCACGCGGGAACGGGCGGGCCGTGGCTACGTCTACGCGGCGGCAGTCGAGGAGGCGAGGCACACGGCGCAGGAGATGAGTGCGCTGCTCGCCCGCCGACGCGACCGCGCCGCCGTCCTGCAGCAGTTCGTCTCCGAACTCTCCGCCGAGGACGAGCGCGTGCTGCACCGACTGCTCGGAGACGAACTGCGCTAGGCGGGCGCCATGCACCTCATCGTCTACGTTCCGTTGGTCGCCTCGCTGCTGCTGGGCGTCTCGGCACGGTGGCTGGCCCGGCTGCTGCCGCCGCGGCTCGGCACCCGGCTGCTGCTCGGCGCCGGTGCCGCGTTCGCCGTCACGACGGCGCTGTCGCTGGGCGTGCTCGCATCGACCTACCTCGGGCAGATCCCCGTCGTCGCGGCCTTCGGCGGCTGGTCGGTGCACGTGCTCAGGCACGACGACCCGGTGCCGATACCAGTCGCGCAGCTCGCCGCGGTCGCCGTCCTGCTCGTCGTCGGCCTGGTCACGGCCGCCGCCGTCCGCCACGCCGCCGACCTCGTGTTCGGCAACCGCGCCTGCCGCGGCCTCTCGCCACCCGCGGGCGGCGACGTCGTGGTCGTCGACGAACCGGCACCCGAGGCGTACGCCCTGGCCGGGCTCGTGGGCGGCCGCGTGGTCGTGACGACGGGCATGCTCCGGCTGCTCCGGCCGGACGAGCGGCGCGTGCTGTTCGCGCACGAGCGCGCGCACCTGCGGCACCACCATCACGCATACCGCGCGGCGGCCGACCTGGTCACCGCGTCCTGCCCGCTGCTCGCCGGGCTGCCGGCCGCCATCCGGCACCTCACCGAGCGCTGGGCCGACGAGGTCGCCTCCGACGCCGTCGGCGACCGCCGGCTCGCGGCCCGCGCGGTCGCCCGCGCCGCGCTGGCCACGTCGCGCGGCCGGCGTCCGCTGCCCGCCACCGCGATCGGCGAGGGCGACGTGCCGGACCGGGTCAGGTCGCTGCTGGCACCGCGGCCGCGTCTCGGCGCCGGCCTCGCCGCCACCCTGGCCGCGGCGCTGGTGGTGTCGATCCTGACGGCCGCGCAGATCGGCCGCGACACCGACGGCCTGTTCGACCAGGCCGACCTGCCGCCGGCCCACCACCTCGTCCTCCCCCGCCGCTGACGGTTGACCGCCGGGCGGGGTCCCGTCGATCACGTCAACGTGATCGACGGTGACTTCACACGATGCAGGACCCGTGTGAAGTCACCGTTCGTCGTGTGAAGCGCCGCCCGCGCCGTGTAAGGTCCGGCCGCGCCATGTGAAGTCCGGCCGCCGCGGCATGTGAGGTCCCGCAGCGGCGGGTCGTCTCAGAGCTTCTGGATCGGGGCGTAGCGGAGCACGAACGTCTTCTCCCCCACGTCGGCGCCGAAGTCGATCTTCGCCTGCGCGCGGTCGTCGACGCCGGAGACGGCGACGACGGTGCCGAGGCCGAACCGGTCGTGGTTGATCCGGTCGCCGATCGAGAGCTTGGGCACCGGGCGGTTGCCCGGGGAGCTGACGCCGGGCCGGCCGGCGAGCTCCGCGCCCGCGCTGCCGCCGCGGCGGGCTGCGGGCGAGTGCAGCGCCCCCGCCGTACGCTTCCAGTCGACCAGCTCCGGCGGCAGCTCCTGCAGGAACCGGGACGGCGGGTTGTACGACGGCGCGCCCCAGGCACTGCGCACCTCGGCACGCGAGACGTACAGTCGCTGCCGCGCCCGGGTGATGCCGACGTACGCGAGCCGCCGCTCCTCCTCGAGCTCCTTCGGCTCGTTCATCGAGCGCTGGTGCGGGAACACGCCGTCCTCGAGCCCGGTGAGGAACACGACGGGGAACTCCAGGCCCTTTGCGGTGTGCAGCGTCATCAACGTCACCATGCCGCCGTGGTCGTCGCCCTCGGGCACCTCGTCGGCGTCCGCGACGAGCGAGACCCGCTCGAGGAAGTCGGCCAGCGTGCCCTCCCCCTCGGTGGTCTCCTCGAACTCGCGCGCGACCGCGACCAGCTCGTGCAGGTTCTCCACACGGGTCTCGTCCTGCGGGTCGCGGGACTGCTCCAGCTCGGCGAGGTACCCCGTCCGGCTCAGCACGGCCTCGGCCACCAGCGACGGGGACGCGCCGTCCTCGACCATCCGGCGCAGCTCGGCGATCATCACCGCGAAGTCCCTGACCGCGTTCAGCGAGCGCGTCGCCAGCGCGTACACCTCGTCGGCACGCTGCAGCGCCTGGTAGAAGGTGATGCCGTGCTGGTTGGCGAACGCGTCGACGCACGCCTCGGCGCGGTCGCCGATGCCGCGCTTGGGCACGTTGACGATGCGCCGCAAGGACACGGTGTCGTCGGGGTTCGCCAGCACGCGCAGGTACGCGAGCAGGTCGCGCACCTCGCGCCGCTCGTAGAACCGGACGCCGCCGACGACCTTGTACGGGAGGCCGACGCGGATCATCACCTCCTCGAACACGCGGGACTGCGCGTTCGTGCGGTAGAACACCGCGACGTCGCCGTACTTCGCCTTGCCGGCGTCGCTCAGCGCGTCGATCTCGCGCGCCACGAACGCCGCCTCGTCGTGCTCGTTGTCGGCGACGTAGCCGACGATCGCGTCGCCCTTGCCGGCCGCGGACCACAGGTTCTTCGCGCGCCGGCTGGCGTTTCGGGCGATGACCGCGTTGGCGGCGTTGAGGATGGTCTGCGTGGACCGGTAGTTCTGCTCGAGCAGCACGGTGCGCGCGTTCGGGAAGTCGCGCTCGAACTCGTTGATGTTGCGGATGGTGGCGCCGCGGAACGCGTAGATCGCCTGGTCGGCGTCGCCGACGACGCACAGCTCGGCCGGCGGCACGGCGACGCTCTCACCGTCGCGCACGACGTCGCCGTCGGTGGTGCGCAGCTCGCTGGTACCGGAGTCACCGCCGGAGAGCTCGCGCACCAGCACGTACTGCGCGTGGTTGGTGTCCTGGTACTCGTCGACCAGGATGTGGCGGAACCTGCGGCGGTAGTGCTCGCGGACGTCCGGGAACGCCTGCAGCAGGTGCACCGTGGTCATGATCAGGTCGTCGAAGTCGAACGCGTTCGCCTGCTGCAGCCGCTTCTGGTACTGCTCGTAGGCCTCCGCGATCGTGCGCTCGAGATGCGTGCCGGCCTGCTGCAGCGCGGTCTCGTGGTCGATCAGCTCGTTCTTCAGGTTGGACACCTGGTTGGCGATGTGCCGCGGCGGGTACCGCTTCGGGTCGAGCTCGAGGTCGCGGCAGACCAGCGTCATCAGCCGCTGGCTGTCGGTGGCGTCGTAGATGGAGAACTGCGAGGAGAACCCGAACAGCTTCGCCTCGCGGCGCAGGATGCGTACGCAGGCGGAGTGGAACGTCATCACCCACATGGCGCGCGCCCGGCCGCCGACCAGGGCCTCGACGCGCTCGCGCATCTCGCGCGCCGCCTTGTTGGTGAACGTGATCGCGAGGATCGAGCCGGGGTGGACGCCGCGCGCGCCGAGCAGGTAGGCGATGCGGTTGGTGAGCACCCGGGTCTTGCCCGAGCCCGCGCCGGCGACGATCAGCAGCGGCGCCCCTTCGTGGACGACCGCCTCGCGCTGCTGCGGGTTGAGCCCCGCGAGCAGCTCGTCGACGTCGATCTCGCGACGTCGCGGCCGGGACGGCTCGCCCTCGGCAGCCGTCGGTTGCCCTCCCCCGGGCAGCAGGTCACCGAAGAGCGTCGACATCACATCGAGTCTATGCGCCTCCCCGGACAGTCCCATCTCCCGGCACGCCCGCCCTCCGGGGAATAGACGGGCCCGCCCGCGTTGTCGTCGTCCCCGTGCCTTCCGACAACTCGACCGAACCGACCCGGGTCCCTCTGTCCGTGTGGGTGCTCGCCGCGAGCACCTTCGTGCTCGGCACGTCCGAGTTCGTCGTGGCCGGCCTGCTGCCGGAGATCGCCGCCGACCTGCACGTCTCCGTTCCTCACGCCGGCCTGCTGATCTCGGCGTTCGCGATCGCGATGGTGCTCGGCGCGCCCGCGATGGCCGTGCTGACGCTCCGGCTGCCGCGGCGGACCACGCTGCTCAGCGCGCTCGGCGTGTTCGCCGCGGGCAACGTGCTGGCCGCCCTCGCCGCCGACTACGACCTGCTGCTCGTCGCGAGAGTGGTCACGGCGGTCGCCACCGGCGCGTTCTGGGCCGTGGCCGCGGTGCTGACCGTCTCGCTCGCGGGCGAGCGCATCCGCGCCAGGGCGCTGGCCGTGCTCGTCGGCGGCCTGACGGTGTCGAACATCGTCGGCGTCCCGCTGGGCACGTTCGTCGGCCAGCGGCTGGGATGGCAGGCGGCGTTCTGGACCGTCGCGATCCTCGCCGCCGCGGTGACGCCCGCGGTGCTGCTGCTCGTGCCGAACCCCCGCACCCCGCGGGTCGCCTCGCCGGTGCGCGCCGAGGCCGGGGCGTTCCGCAGCGGGCGGCTGTGGCTGGCGCTGGCGACGACGGCCGCGTTCCAGGGCGGGACGATCGCCATGTTCAGCTACGTGGCGCCGTTGCTCACGGACGTGGCCGGCCTGCCGGCGGCGGCGCTGCCCGTCGTGCTCGCCGCGTTCGGCGTCGGCAACATGGTGGGCATCCACCTCGGCGGGCGGTTCGCCGACCGGTACCCGTGGCGGACGCTGCTCGGCGGCCTGGCCGGCACCATCCTCGTGCTCGCCGCGCTCGCGTCGGCGGCGCGCAACCCGTACCTGGCGGTACCGCTGCTGCTGGTGTTCGGCGTCCTCGGGTTCTCGCTCGCCGCGCCGCTGAACGCGCGGGTGTTCGCGCTCGCCGGGCCCGCGCCGACGCTCGCCAGCGCCGTCAACGCCTCGGCGTTCAACGTCGGCAACACGGTGGGCCCGTGGCTCGGCGGGATCGTGATCGGCGTCGGCCTCGGGTACACCGCGCCCTCCTGGGTCGGCGCAGCGCTGCTCTCCGGCGCGCTCGCGCTTGGCACGGTCTCGCGCCGGCTCGACCGCCGCCACGAGCCCGCGGCGCTGGAGCCGTACGGGCAGTCGACCCGGCCGGAGTGCCTCGAACCGGAGGCGTGACCGACCGGGTACCGCTCAGGGCCGGCGCGGCCCGGCCGCCGCCTCGCGCTCCGGGCGATCACGCCGGTCTCCGCGCACCCGACGCAGCCCGGACCGGATCGCACCGCCGTCCCGCCCGCGGACGTCGGCCCTGGTCAATCCGAGCTCCCTGCGAGTGCGGCGGAGGTTGTGGCTCTCGACCGCCCAGGCCCCCGCGGTCGGCACCGCGAAGGTCCCACCCAGCACGGTCCCCGCGTAGGTCAGGGGCGCGACGACACCGGTCGCGGCGGACACCGCCGCGAGACCGAGGAACGCTCCGGTGGCTTGCCGGGCCTCGTCGCGGGGCTCCGCGAGCTTCTCGACGGCGGCCTTGGCCAGCTCGGCCGGCGGCACGCTGGTCGCCACCCGGCGCCTCCGGCTCCACGGCCGGCCGCCGTCGGAGGGGAAGGGGCGACGGTCGACCTTGCGGACACCGCGCATCGCCTCGTTCCACGCGAGCCACGAGTCGCGGGCGGCCGCCGGATGGGGACGGCCGGCGCCGACCATGACGGAGAGGTCTCCCTGGTAACGCGCACCGGCCTCCAGCGCCGCACCCAGCCGGTCCCTGAGCCTGGCCCGCGGGCGCAACGCGTACGCCCACCGCTGCCTGCGGGGGGCGCCCGGTGCCGGACGGTCGGGGACGAGACCGGAGCGGTACAGCTGCGTGCGGCGCCGCATCAACTCCCGGAAGTCGGCCTCCACCGCGGCGGCCTCGGCCGCCAGCTGCTCTCTCGTGCCACCGCGTTCGTCCGCCATCCGGCCCTCCGCGTCGCCGTCCCCCCGCCTCTGAACAGAGAGGGTAGAGGGATCAGCACGGGTCATGGGGTCGTCCGGGGACGTAGGACCATTTTCCGAGCCGGTCGTCGGCGGGCCTCCCTAGGATGGCGGACGTGTTGAGCGACAAGGACGTACAGCAGGCGCTGGTGGTGGCGGCGCATCCCGACGACATCGACTTCGGCGTGGCCGGCACGGTGGCGACCTGGACGGACGCGGGCATCAAGGTCGCGTACTGCCTGGTGACCGACGGCGACGCCGGCGGGTTCGACGCCGACTTCCCGCGGGCCGAGATGGGCCCGCTGCGGCGCCGCGAGCAGACCGCCGCCGCCGCGGTCGTCGGCGTCGACGAGCTGTACTTCCTCGGGCACCCGGACGGCTACCTCGAGCCGACCCTCGACGTCCGGCGCGACATCGCCCGGGTGATCCGGCAGGTGCGGCCGCAGCGCATCGTGATCCCCAGCCCGGAGATCAACTACGACCGCATCTACGCATCCCACCCCGACCACCGCGCCGCCGGCACGGCAGCGCTCGCGGCCGTCTACCCCGACTCGCGCAACCCGTTCGCGTTCCCCGAACTGCTCGCCGAGGGGCACGAGGCCTGGACCGTGCAGGAGACGTGGATCACCGCCCACACGAGCCACAACCACGCCGTCGACGTCACCGACGCGTTCGACCGCAAGATCGCGGCCCTGCGCGCACACGAGAGCCAGACCGCCCACCACGACGACCTCGACGGCATGATCCGCGGCTGGCTCACCGCCAACGCGGAGGCGTACGGCCTCCCCGAGGGCAGGCTGGCCGAGGCGTTCTACGTGCTCGGCACCGGCTGAGCGAGCGGTCCTCCCGAGCTGTCAGAACCTCACGGTGCTCCGGCGCCGTGAGGTTCTGAGCGTTACGCCCCATTGACACCCGCGACGAGCACAACCTACATTCCCACCCGATGAACGGAAGCACGCTTCCAGTGAGTGGGAAACAGCCCGCGAGCTACATGGGCCGCCTGCTCGACGTCCTGGACGCCACGATCACCGCCGCCGAACCGCCGACGGTCACCGAGATCGCGGAGGCGGCGGCCACGCCCATGTCCACGACGTCCCGCCTGGTCGGCCTGCTCACCGAGAAGGGCTTCCTGATCCAGGCCCACGGCCGGTACTCGGCCGGCCCGCGCCTCACGCACGTCGCGCTCCGCGTCCTCGACCAGATCCACGACACCGACCGGCTGGTCGCCGCGACCCGCGAGCTGTCCGCGAGCAGCGGCGAGAGCGTCAGCGCCGGTGTCCTCGTCGGCGACTCCATCGTGCTCGTCGCGCGTACCGAGTCGCCGCAGTCGCTGCGGGCCGTCGCCCGGGTCGGCGACATCATCGACCCGCACACGTCCGCCCTGGGCAAGGCGATCCTGTCCCGGCTGCCGTACGACCGGGGCGTGCAGCTCGTCCGCGCCGGCACCGGCGGCGCCGCCGAGCACGTCCTCGCCGAGCTCGCCGACGAGCTGGTGACGGCACGCGAGACGGGCTACGCGCTCGACGAGGAGACCTACACCGTGGGCCTGCGCTGCCGCGCCGCCGCGATCCGCGGCCACGACGGCCAGGCCGTCGGCGGCATCTCGATCGCCGGCCCCTCCGCACGGTTCACGCCGGACGCCGCCGCGGCGGTCGTCCCCGCGCTGCTCGAGACCGTCGACCGCCTGTCCGTCCACCCGAGGAGCAGCTGAATGAGCGACCGCCCGACGTCCGCCGCCCTGCACGCCCGCGCGAGCGCGCTGGTGCCCGGCGGGGTGCACTCGAACACCAGGTACGAGGCGCCGCACCCGACGTTCTACGCCAGGGGCGAGGGCGCGTACCTGTGGGACGTCGACGGCGCCCGGTACCTCGACTTCACCATGGGCAACGGCTCGATCCTGCTCGGCCACTCGAACCCGGCCGTGGACGACGCCGTCGTCCGCGCCGTCCGCGCGGGTCTCACCACGGGGGTCGAGACCGCGGCCGCCGTCGAGGTGGTCGAGGCGCTGGCCGGGATCATCCCCCACTTCGGCAAGGTGCGCCTGGCCAACACCGGCACCGAGGCGCTGATGCACGCACTCGCCGTCGCCCGCCAGGCGACCGGCCGGACCCGGGTGGCCAAGGCCGAGGGCGCGTACCACGGCTGGTCGGACGCGCTGTGGGTCTCGACCTGGCCGAGCGAGAGCGCGCGCGGCCCCGCCGAGGCCCCGCACGCTCCCCCGTCGTCAGGCGGGCTGTCACCCGACGCCGCGTCGACCCTGGTGCTGCCGTTCAACGACCTCGACGGCACCGAGCGCCTGCTGCGCGACCACTCCGCGGAGCTCGCCGCCGTCGTGCTCGAGCCGGTCCTCATCGACATCGGCTTCGTCCCCGCGACGCCGGAGTACCTCGAGGGCGTCCGGCGGCTCACCGACGAGCTCGGCATCGTGCTCGTCTTCGACGAGCTGCTCACCGGTTTCCGGGTCGCACCCGGCGGCGTCCGTGACACCTACGGCGTCGTCCCGGACCTCACCTGCTACGGCAAGGCGATCGCGAACGGCTACCCGCTCGCCGCGGTCGAGGGACGCACCGACCTGATGGCGCTGACCGACCCGACCGGCCCGGGCCCGGTGGGGTGGGTCGGCACGTACAACGGGCACGGTGTCGCGGTCGCCGCGGCGGCG
>DASUWX010000222.1:0-14188 GCA_036378185.1 Streptosporangiales bacterium
CCGGGCCAGTACCCTGCCAGAGAGCACGTCGTTCCCTTCACCTGGAACTCGAGTCGGACAACCCGAGAACCTAGAAAGGAACGGCGTGCTCACCCATCCACGACACGCCAACAACCCACACAAACAGCCGGAGAGCCCCAAATGATCACGGTATGTGGGTTTCCAGGTAACTCACCCAGCCGAGTACCCACTTCTCCCGTGTTGCAGGTCGCGGGAAGTAGGTACTCGTCTCGGTAGGCCCTGGAACCTGACATACCGTGATCATTTGGAGAAGGGCGCGGTGCGCGGCGCCGGCGCGGCGGGGAGGCGGGCGCGGCGGGGCGCGCGTCTCGCCGAGCTACGGGCGGGGCCAACCGATATCCGCGCGCGCCGGCGGCGGCGGCGTGGATATCCTCGCGGGCATCACCTCCTGGACCGAGCTAGAGGAGCTGGCCGTGCTTCGTATGTCGACGCTGTTCCTTCGCACCCTGCGCGAGGATCCCGTGGGCGCCGAGGTGCCGAGCCACCGGTTGCTCGTCCGCGCCGGCTACGTCCGCCGCGCGGCGCCGGGGATCTACTCCTGGCTGCCGCTCGGTCTGCGGGTGCTGCACAACGTCGAGCGCGTCGTCCGTGAGGAGATGGAGGCGATCGGCGCGAACGAGGTGCGCTTCCCCGCGTTGCTGCCGAGGGAGCCCTACGAGGCGACCGGCCGCTGGACCGAGTACGGCGAGAACATCTTCCGGCTGCAGGACCGCAAGGGCGACGACTACCTCCTCGGCCCGACGCACGAGGAGATGTTCACCCTGCTGGTCAAGGGCATGTACTCGTCGTACAAGGACCTGCCGCTGTACCTGTACCAGATCCAGACCAAGTACCGCGACGAGCCGCGGCCCCGCGCGGGCATCCTCCGCGGGCGCGAGTTCATCATGAAGGACTCGTACTCCTTTGACGTCAGCGACGAGGCGTTCCTGAAGTCGTACGAGGCGCACCGCAACGCCTACATCCGGATCTTCGAGCGGCTCGGCATGCGGTACGTCATCGTCGCGGCGATGTCCGGGGCGATGGGCGGGTCGGCGAGCGAGGAGTTCCTCGTCGTCGCCGAGAACGGCGAGGACACCTACGTCAGGTGCGACAGCTGCGACTACGCGGCCAACGTCGAGGCGGTGCGCGTGCCCGTCCCCGCGCCGGTGGCGTACGACGACGCTCCGGCGGCACACGCCGAGGCCACGCCTGCGACGCCCACGATCGCGACGCTGGTCGACCACCTCAACGAGCACTTCCCGCGCGACGACCGGCCCTGGACCGCCGCCGACACGCTGAAGAACGTGCTGGTGACGCTGCACCACCCGGACGGCCGCCGCGAGCCGCTCGCCGTCGGCGTGCCCGGCGACCGCGAGGTGGACGAGAAGCGGCTGGCCGCACAGGTCGAGCCCGCCGAGCTGGAGCCGTTCACCGAGGAGGACTTCGCGAAGCACCCGCTGCTGGCGAAGGGCTACATCGGGCCCGGCGTCCTGGGGGAGAAGAACTCCTCGGGCATCCGGTACCTCGTCGACCCCCGCGTCGTCTCCGGCACGCGCTGGGTCACCGGCGCGGATACCCCTGACAGCCACGTGATCGACCTCGTCGCCGGGCGCGACTTCGAGCCCGACGGCGTCATCGAGGCGGCCGAGGTCCGCGACGGCGACCCGTGCCCCAACGGCGACGGCACCCTCCACAGCGCGCGCGGCATCGAGATGGGCCACATCTTCCAGCTCGGCCGCAAGTACGCCGACGCGCTCGACCTGCAGGTGCTCGACCAGGACGGCAAGCGGGTCACCGTCACCATGGGCTCGTACGGCTTCGGCGTCTCGCGTGCGGTCGCGGCGATCGTGGAGAACTCCCACGACGACAAGGGCATCATCTGGCCCCGCGAGGTGGCGCCCGCTGACGTGCACGTGGTCGCCACCGGCAAGGACGACTCGGTCTTCGTGGCCGCCGCCGAACTGGCCGCCGAGCTCGAGTCGCGCGGTGTCGAGGTGCTCTACGACGACCGGCGCGGCGTGTCGGCCGGCGTGAAGTTCAACGACGCCGAGCTGGTGGGCGTGCCGACCCTCGTCGTCGTGGGGCGCGGGCTGGCCGACGGCAGGGTCGAGGTGCGCGACCGCGCCACCGGCGAGCGCGAGGACGTCCCGGTCGGCGAGGCGGCGGACCGGGTCGCGGCGGTCGTGGGACGCGCGTGACGGCGGCGCGAGGAAGCGGGCGCGCATGACCGTGCCGCTCGAGGCGGTCATCTTCGACTGGGCGGGGACGCTGACGCCGTGGGTGCCGTTCGAGCCCGAGGGGGAGTGGCGCGCGCTGGCCGAGGCGCTCGGCCCGCCCGACCTCGAGGTGACGGTCAAGGCGCTGGCGGACGCCGCCGACGTCGTGTGGGCCAGGGTGCGCAGCGACCACAGCAGCGCGACGTTCGACGAGATCTGCGCGCTCGCCGGCGTCACACCGACGGAGGCCGCCGTCGAGCGCTACCGCGCCCACTGGGAGCCGGCCACGTTCACCGACCCCGACGTGCCCGAACTGGTTCGCGGCCTGCACGAGCGGGGCATCCGCGCCGGCGTACTGTCCAACACGGTGTGGCCGAGGGCCTGGCACGAGGCGGTGTTCGAGCGCGACGGCGTGGGCGACCTGTTCGACGGCGCGGTCTACAGCAGCGAGATCCCGTGGGTGAAGCCGCATCCGGAGGCGTTCGCGGCGGCGCGCAAGGCGGTCGGCGTGGACGACCCGGCGGCGTGCGTGTTCGTCGGCGACCGGCTGTTCGAGGACATCTACGGCGCGCAGAACGCCGGCATGCGCGCGGTGCTCGTGCCGCACAGCGACATCCCGACCGGACAGCGCGGGCCCGCGGAGGGCGAGCCGGACGCCGTGGTGCAGCGGCTCCGCGACGTGCTGACCGTGGTGGACCGCTGGCGCCCGGACTGATCTTCCGAGGCCCCGCGGCGGCGAGGTCAGCCGCGCAGGCCCGGCAGGGCGTCGACGGTCCTGATCCAGCGTGCCTGCCGCCTGGCGCAGTCCTGCATCGCGAGCGCGGCCTCGCGCCGTACGGAGCCGGTGGCCGCCGCGACCAGCCCTGCGTACGCGCCCGCCGTCGCCCGCTCGATGCGGGCGCCGAGCGCGCGGGCGGTGTGCGCGTCCTGCACGGCGAGCGGGAGGGCGTACGCCGGGCGCGGCCCGACCGGTGTGGCGTGCCGCGCCCGGATCAGCGCTTCGAGCCGGTCGCGCGCCTGCCTGTGGTCGGCGAGGTACGCGGACGCGGTCGTGCGGTCGGTGCCGGACAGCCGCGCGCCGACCTCGCCGTACCCGTAGACGGCCTCGTGCTCCCGGGCCAACGCGGCCTGCAGCGCGTCGACGACCCGGCTCATGCGTTCAGCTCCGTCAGCAGGTCGGCGTGCGCCGCCTCGCAGGCGCCGATGCTCGCGAGCACCTCGGCGAGCGTCGGGCCGGCGTCGAGCGCGTCGGTGACCCGTGCGGTGGCGGCCGCCCGCTCGGCCGCCACGAGCGAGCCCAGGCTGTCCCCGCCCCTGGCCGGCGCCGACGCGGACGCGGACGCGAACGGCGTCGCCGACGCACCGGGCGTGGCCGTCCCGGGCCCGGACGCGGCCGGCGTGGGCGTCACCACCCGGCCACTCGGGTCGACCGGAAGACGCGCGTGCAGGGCGTCGCGGTGGGCGAGGTGCCGGCGGCGGAACGGGTCCAGCCGCCTGGCGAGGGAGCGGTGCCGCTTCGCCATCCGCGTGTAGGCGTCGATGAGCGCCTGCTCGGCCGCGAGTGCGCGCATCGTCACGACCACGTCGGGGTCGGGAGCGGCGGTCTTCTGGTCGGCCGGCACGAGGATCCGGCAGCCCGCGGTCCCCGCCACGACCGCGACCACACCACCGAGGACACCGCGCCGGGTCGCGCGTGGACCCCACTCGTACCGTCTCGCCACCGGCACAGCATTCCATCCCGACTCCGGCCCGCCTCGAGGGCCCGGCGAGTGCGTCGCGGTGAGCCTCCGGGTACGGGCCGGTCCACAGACCGGCGCGCAATACGCCCGATCGTGCCTGGCCCCGCTACGCTTGCTGCGTCCCGGACATACGGGACGGCCAGTCGCGTCGCGACGAACGGGACGAGGGGGAGGTGGATGCCATGGAACTGCGGGACCGGCTCGAGGAGCTCGTGCGTCCGGCGGTGTCCGGCGCCGGCCTCGACCTCGAGACGCTGACGGTGCAGCCGGCGGGACGGCGCCGGGTCGTCCGCGTGGTCGTCGACCGCGACGGCGGGGTCAACTCCGACGAGCTCGCGGAAGCGAGCCAGCAGGTGTCCCGGGTGCTCGACGACGCCGACGCCATGGGGGCGGGCGCGTACACCCTCGAGGTGAGCTCGCCCGGCGTCGACCGCCCGCTCACCGAGCCACGGCACTGGCGCCGCGCCACCGGCCGGCTCGTCCGCGCACCGTTGCTCGGCGAGGACGGCGAGGCCACCGTCACCGGCCGGGTCGTCGCCGCCGACGAGCAGGGCGTCCTGCTGGAGCAGGACGGCGACCAGCTTCGTTACCCCTACGAACGGCTCGGCAGGGGCAGGGTGGAGCTGGAGTTCCGGCGCGCGGAGCAGGGGGACGACGCAGGAGAGATGGAGGACCTGCGATGAACATCGACATGCAGGCGTTACGTGGCCTCGAGCGGGAGAAGGACATCTCCTTCGACCAGATCGTCGAGACGATCGAGGCGGCTCTCCTCGTCGCGTACCACCACACCACCGGCGCCCAGCCGAAGGCGCGGGTCGAGCTCGACCGCGACACCGGCGCGGTCACGGTCTGGGGCCAGGACGTGTCCGAGGACGGCAGCGTCGTGCGCGAGTACGACGACACACCCGTCGGTTTCGGCCGGATCGCGGCCACCACGGCCAAGCAGGTGATCCTGCAACGCCTCCGCGAGGCCGAGGAGGAGGTCACCTACGGCGAGTACGCCGGCCGCGAGGGCGACGTCGTCGCCGGGATCATCCAGCAGGGCAAGGACCCGCGCAACGTGTTCGTCGACCTCGGCGACCTCGAGGCGGTGCTGCCGCCGCCCGAGCAGGTGCCCGGCGAGACGTACACGCACGGCGAGCGGCTGCGCTGCTACATCGTCCAGGTGCGCAAGGGCGTGCGCGGCCCGTCGGTGATGCTGTCGCGCACCCACCCCAACCTGGTCAAGAAGCTGTTCGAGCTGGAGGTGCCGGAGATCGCCGACGGCAGCGTCGAGATCTCCGCCATCGCCCGCGAGGCCGGTCACCGCACCAAGATCGCGGTGCGGTCCAGCCGGCCCGGCGTCAACGCCAAGGGCGCCTGCATCGGCCCGATGGGCCAGCGCGTGCGGAACGTGATGGCCGAGCTACACGGCGAGAAGATCGACATCGTCGACTACTCCGACGACCCCGCCGACTTCATCCGCCAGGCGCTCTCGCCGGCCCGGGTGACCCGGGTGGAGATCGTCGACGCTGCAGGTCGCGCCGCCCGCATCGTGGTGCCGGACTACCAGTTGTCCCTCGCCATCGGCAGGGAGGGCCAGAACGCCCGGCTGGCCGCGCGGCTCACCGGTTGGCGCATCGACATCCGCCCCGACACGGCCGAGCAGGCGCCGGGCGCGGCGGCCGACGCCAGCCTTGGGTAGACTTGCGGTGTTGGTCGGATGACGCCGCGGCGCACCTGTGTGGGCTGCCGGGGAAATGCGGCCAAGAAGGACTTGCTCCGGGTAGTGGTGACCGGGGGCGGACTCGCTCCCGATCCTCGCGGCCGGTTGCCGGGACGGGGTGCGTACCTGCACCCCGCTCTCGTATGTCTGGAGCTCGCTGTCCGGCGGCGGGCGTTCCCACGCGCACTCCGCGTCGCGGGACCGCTCGACACGACGCGGGTGAGAGCGTACGTCCAGGACACATCCGCGGGGGTGGAAGGCGAGGGCCGCGTGCCGCAGGAGCAAGAGGTCGAGTCGACACTGGCAAGGGTTCCGGGTTCGGCGGGATCGAACACGACCGAGGGACAAGAGACGGGTCGATGAAGCGATGAGCGCTCGATGAGCAGCAAGCGATGAACACCGACGAGTAGCGGTCCGGGGCACCCGGGCCGGTGGGAGAGAGTGTGGCAAAGGTCCGGGTATACGAGCTCGCGAAGGAGCTCAACGTCTCGAGCAAGACTGTGCTGGCCAAACTGCAGGAGATGGGCGAGTTCGTCCGTTCGGCGTCGTCCACCATCGAAGCGCCGGTCGTCCGCCGGGTACGCGAGGCAATGCCCGCGCCCGGTGACGGCGCGAAGAAGTCCAACAAGCCGGCGAAGAAGGCCCCGGCCAAGAAGGCCGCCGCGCCTGCGCCGAAGCCGGCACCCCCGACACCGCAGCCGGTCGCCGAGTCCGCGCCGCCGGTCGTGGAACGAGTAGAGGAGACGCCGGCCGTGGCCGAAGCGCCCCAGCCGGCGCCCGTCATTGAAGAGCCGCCCGCACCACCCGAGCCCCCGGCCGAGCCGAGGGAGCCCGCCGCCGGCCAGCGCGCGCCCGAGCGGCCGCGTCCGGCGGCGCCGCGCCCGGGCCCGCGTCCCGGGCCGCCGGCGGACAAGCGCGCTCCGGGGCGTCCCCGCCCCGGCAACAACCCCTTCCTGTCCTCGTCCAGCACGGGGATGGGTCAGACCGCACGGCCGCGTCCGGGCGGCCCGCGTCCCGGTGCACCACGCCCCGGGCAGGGTCAGGGCCGGCCGCCCGGCGACGGGCCGCGGCTGCCCAGCGGTGCCCGGCCGACGCCGAGCATGATGCCGCCGCGGCCGCAGGGCCCGAGCCGTCCGCAGGGCGGCGGTGGTGGTGGCCGTGGACCCGGTCGCGGTGGCGGCGGTGGCGGCGGTCCCCGCGGTGGCGCTGGCGGTGGCGGCGGTGGCGGCGGCTTCGGCGGACCGCCCGGAGCACCGGCGCGCGGCGGCTTCGCCGGCCGCGGGCGCCCCGGCGGCGGCGGCCGTGGCCGCGGTGGCACGGCCGGCGCGTTCGGCCGTCCGGGTGGCCGGCCGAGCAAGGGCCGCAAGTCGCGCAAGCAGCGGCGCCAGGAGTTCGACAACATGCAGGCGCCGTCGGTCGGCGGCGTCCAGGTCCCGCGCGGCAACGGCCAGTCCGTACGGCTGCGCCGCGGCGCCACGCTCACCGACTTCGCGGACAAGATCGGCGCCAACCCGGCGTCGCTCGTCCAGGTGATGCTGCACCTCGGTGAGATGGTGACGGCGACCCAGTCGGTCAGCGACGAGACCCTCGTCCTGCTGGGCGAGGAGCTCGGCTACGAGATCCGCGTCGTCTCCCCGGAGGACGAGGACCGCGAGCTGCTCGAGTCGTTCGACCTGGAGTTCGGCGAGGACGCGGGTGACGAGTCGCAGCTGCAGGCGCGGCCGCCGGTCGTCACGATCATGGGTCACGTCGACCACGGCAAGACGAAGCTGCTGGACGCCATCCGCCGGACGAACATCATCGAGACCGAGGCCGGCGGCATCACCCAGCACATCGGCGCGTACCAGGTGTCGACCGAGGTCGACGGGGTCGAGCGGAAGATCACCTTCATCGACACCCCCGGCCACGAGGCGTTCACCTCGATGCGTGCCCGGGGTGCGCAGACCACCGACATCGTCGTGCTGGTGGTCGCGGCCGACGACGGCGTGATGCCGCAGACGATCGAGGCGTTGAACCACGCCCAGGCCGCCGGCGTGCCGATCGTGGTCGCGGTGACCAAGATCGACGTCGAGGGCGCCGACCCGCAGAAGGTGCGCGGCCAGCTCACCGAGTACGGGCTGGTCGCCGAGGAGTACGGCGGCGACACCCTGTTCGTCGACACCTCGCCGAAGCAGCGGATCAACATCGACGGCGTGCTCGAGGCGATCGTCCTGACCGCCGACGCCACGCTCGACCTGCGGGCCAACCCCGACCAGCCCGCCGAGGGCGTCGCGGTCGAGGCGCACCTGGACCGCGGCCGCGGCCCGGTGGCCACCGTGCTCGTCCAGCGCGGCACGCTGCGCGTGGGCGACACGATCGTCTGCGGCACCGGCTTCGGCCGGGTCCGCGCGCTGCTGGACGAGAACGGCAACAACCTCGACGAGGTGCCGCCGTCGCGTCCCGCTCTGGTCGTCGGGCTCACCAGCCTGCCGTCCGCGGGCGACAGCATGCTCGCGGTCGCGGAGGACCGCGTGGCCCGGCAGATCGCGCAGACCCGTGAGGCGCGGGAGCGCAACGCGCTGCTCGCCCGCGCGACCAAGCGGGTCAGCCTCGAGGACCTCGCGAAGCTCCTGGAGGAGCGCCAGACACTGAACCTGATCATCAAGGGCGACGTGTCCGGTTCGGTCGAGGCGCTGGAGGACGCGCTGCTCAAGCTCGACGTCGGCGACGAGGTCGAGCTGCGCATCCTGCACCGGGGCGTCGGCGCGATCACCGACAGCGACGTCAACCTGGCCACGATCGACGGTGCGATCATCATCGGCTTCAACGTCCGGCCGCAGGGCAGGACCGCCCAGCTCGCCGAGCGCGAGGGCGTGGAGATCCGGTACTACACCGTCATCTACCAGGCGATCGAGGAGATCGAGGCCGCCCTCAAGGGCCTGCTCAAGCCCGAGTACGAGGAGGTCCACCTCGGCGGCGCCGAGATCCGCGCGGTGTTCCGGTCCAGCCGGTTCGGCAACATCGCCGGCTGCATGGTCACCGACGGCGTGGTGCGCCGCAACGCCAGCGCGCGGCTGCTGCGGTCCGGCGTGGTGGTGCGGGACAACCTCAAGATCGCGTCGCTGCGGCGGGAGAAGGACGACGTCACGGAGGTCCGCGAGGGCTTCGAGTGCGGCCTGACCCTCGGCTACGACGACATCCAGGAGGGTGACGCCATCGAGACCTTCGAGATGCGGGAGAAGGCCCGCACCTGAGGTGTTCGTAGGGGCGCTGGAGCTCGACCTGCTCCTCGGCGACGTCCGCTCGCTGAAGGAGAAACGGTCGGTCGTGCGACCGGTCGTGGCCGAGCTCCGCCGCCGCCTCCTCGTGGCCGCGGCCGAGGTGGACGGCCTGGACGTCCACCGGCGCGTGACCATCGGGGTGGCGGTGGTCGCCGACTCGGCGAACCACTGCCAGCACGTGCTCGAGGAGTGCGAGCGTCTCGTCGCGGGACGTCCCGAGCTGGACGTCCTGTCCGCGCGGCACCGCCTCTTCGGCGACGACGACGACGAATGAGGACGGCTCGTGACAGCCAACGAACAACGCCAGCGCAGGCTGCAGGACCGGATCCGCGAGATCGTCGCCGGCCTGCTCGAACGCCGGATCAAGGACCCGCGGCTCGGGTTCGTCACGGTGACCGACGTGCGGATCACCGCCGACCTGCGCGATGCCACCGTGTACTACACGGTCTACGGCGACGACGCCGACAAGGCGGGCACGGCGGCGGCGTTGGCGAGCGCGCAGGGCCTGATCCGCGCCGAGGTCGGCCGGCAGACCGGCATCAAGCACACGCCGACCGTGGCCTTCGTCCTGGACGAGCTGCAGGAGAACGCGCAGCAGCTCGACGAGGCCATCGCCCGGGCGAGGGAGCAGGACGAGCAGGTCGCCCGGCTCGCGGTCGAGGCGAAGCCCTCCGGCGACCCGGATCCGTACCGCAGGCCCGACGACGAGCCGCCGTCGCAGGCATGAACGAGGCGCCGGTGGCTGCCTCGGATGGGCTGGTCGTCGTCGACAAGCCGGCCGGCTGGACCTCGCACGACGTCGTCGGCCGGATGCGCCGCATCGCGGGCACCCGTCGGGTCGGCCACGCCGGGACGCTCGACCCGATGGCCACCGGCGTGCTCGTGGTCGGCATCGGCCGCGCCACCAGGCTGCTCGGCCGGCTGGCGCTCACCGACAAGGAGTACGCCGCGACCGTCCGGCTCGGCGTCGCGACCACGACCGACGACGCCGAGGGCGAGCCGGTCGCGTCGGCGTCCGTGGCGGAGGTCGGCGAGGACGCCGTCCGCGCCGCGATGGCCGCGCTCACCGGCACCATCGACCAGGTGCCCTCGGCGGTGTCCGCGGTCAAGGTCGCCGGGCGGCGCGCCTACGAGCGGGTGCGCGCGGGGGAGCAGGTCGAGCTGGCCGCCAGGCAGGTGAGCGTGGCGCGCTTCGAGCTGCTCGCCACCCGGCGGTCCGCCGACGGCGCGAGCCTCGACCTCGACGTGCACGTCGAGTGCACCACAGGCACCTACGTGCGGGCCCTCGCCCGCGACCTCGGGGCGGCCCTGGGCGTGGGCGGGCACCTCACCCGGCTGCGCCGCACCCGCGTCGGGCCGTTCGTGCTGGAGCAGGCGCGGACGCTCGAGCAGCTGGCCGAGCGGCTCGAGGTGCTGCCGATCGGGCTGGCCGCCGCCCTGGCGTTCCCCACCAGGACGGTCGACGCCGCTACCGCCGGTGCGGTCGCGCACGGCGGGCGGCTGCCCGCCACGGGGGAGCGGGGACCGGTGGCGGTGTACGCGCCGGACGGCACCTTCCTCGCGCTGGTCGAGGACCGCGACGGGCGCGCGAAGCCGCTCGCCGTCTTCGCGCCCGCGCCCTAGGTCGCCCGGCCGATGCGGTCACCCGCCTCCTGCCGCGATGATGAAGATCGCGGGCCGCCACGGTGGCCGGTGGTTTTCGCGACCACGGGACGGCGGCCCGTTCGGTCCTCCCGACCCGGTCCGTAGAGTGGAGGCTCCGTGACGTCGAGAGGCAGGGATCAGGTGGACGTGCCGTGCTGGCGCGGGTATGACGAGATTCCCGCGGGCTTCGGTCCTTCCGTGGTGACCATCGGGGTGTTCGACGGCGTGCACCTCGGGCACCGCGTCGTCATCGGGCACGCCGCCGACCGGGCCCGTGAGCTCGGGGCGTCGACCGTCGTGGTGACCTTCCACCCGCACCCGCAGAGCGTGGTGCGGCCGGACACCGCGATGCCGCTGCTCTCCCTCCCCGAGCACCGGGTGCCGCTGCTCCGCGCCGCCGGCGCCGACGCGGTGCTCGTCCTGCCGTTCACCGAGGAGATGTCCAAGCAGGCGCCGGAGGACTTCGTCGCCGACCTGGTCCGGTTCCTGCACCCGGTCGCGATCGTCGTCGGGGACGACTTCAGGTTCGGCCACAAGGCGGCGGGCGACGTCGCGCTGCTCACCGAGCTGGGCGGGCGGTACGGCTTCACCGTCGAGGGCATGCACCAGCAGGGCGACGGCACGGCCAGGTACTCCTCGTCGGCCGCCCGCGGGGCGCTGCTCGCCGGTGACGTCGAGCGCGCGGCGGTGATCCTCGGGCGCCCGTTCGCGGTGTCCGGGCCGGTGATCGAGGGCGCGCACCGGGGCCGCGAGCTGGGCTTCCCGACCGCGAACCTGCCCTGCCCGGCCGAGCTCGTCGTGCCCGCGGACGGCGTCTACGCCGGCTGGCTGGTGCGCGCGGACGGCACCCGGCTCCCCGCGGCCGTCTCGGTCGGCGACATCCCCCAGTTCGAGGGCGACCACCGGCTGGTCGAGGCGTACGTGCTCGACCGCGACGACCTCGAGCTGTACGGCGAGAACGTGCGGGTGGAGTTCGTCAAGCGGATGCGCGGGCAGCTCGTGTTCGACTCCGTCGACGCCCTCGTCGAGCAGATGAAATCCGACGTCGACGCCATCCGCGAGACGCTCGGCTGAGCTCCCGCGCCCCCGTGACCAGGGGGTTGCCGTGGGGTAACGACGGTCACCCCTGGTGAACTGCTAGCCTGTTGGTTGCCGTCTGCACCGGCCGCGGAGCCGAAGAGCACGGGTGTGCGTGTCCCGCGGGTCGACCGACCCGGGAGTGCGCCGTAACCAAGGACCCGTCGCGCCGCGCAACGATCTCCTGGAAGGGGCCCAGTGCCGCTCGACAACGCCACGAAGCAGAGCATCATCTCCGAGTACGCCACAGCCGAGGGTGACACCGGATCCCCGGAGATCCAGGTGGCCGTGCTCACCAAGCGCATCAGCGACCTGACCGAGCACCTCAAGGAGCACAAGCACGACCACCACAGCCGTCGTGGTCTGCTCCTCATGGTGGGCCGGCGCAGGCGCCTGCTGAACTACCTCCAGAAGAAGGACATCACCCGCTACCGACAGCTCATCGAGCGACTCGGGCTCCGGAGGTAGGGCCGAAGGAGCGGACTCCTCGCGGGGTTCGCTCCTTCTCTCGTATTCCTACAACTGCATCAACAACCGAAGTCCACCGCGTCGCGCAGGCGTCACGACGGTCCTCGGTAGTGGCTCTCGGATCCCGGCCGGCACTGCCGGCCCGGCCATCCGGGTGCTTCGATCGAAGACCGGCGCGACGGCGACCGATCCGGCGGTGGACCATCCAGAAGGGAGGGACCCGTGGAGGGTCCAGAGGTTCACTACGCCGAGGCCGTCATCGACAACGGTGAGTTCGGCAAGCAGGTCATCAAGTTCGAGACGGGCCGGCTCGCCCGTCAGGCGACGGGTTCGGCCGTCGCGTACCTGGGCGACACCATGGTGCTGTCCGCCACCACCGCGTCGAAGCAGCCCAAGGAGCACCTCGACTTCTTCCCCCTGACGATCGACGTCGAGGAGAAGATGTACGCGGTCGGCCGCATCCCCGGCTCGTTCTTCCGCCGCGAGGGTCGGCCGAGCACCGAGGCGATCCTCGTCTGCCGGCTCACCGACCGGGCGCTGCGCCCGTCGTTCGTCCCCGGGCTGCGCAACGAGGTCCAGGCCGTCGTCACGGTCCTGTCCCTGGAGCCGGACCACATGTACGACGTCGTCGCGATGAACGCGGCGTACGCATCCACGCTGCTCGCCGGGCTGCCGTTCACCGGGCCGATCGGCTCGGTACGGATGGCGCTCATCGACGGGCACTGGGTGGCGTTCCCGACCTACGAGCAGCGGCACCGCGCGGTCTTCGACATGGTCGTGGCGGGCCGCATCGTCGACGGCGACGACGTCGCGATCATGATGGTCGAGGCCGAGGCCACCGAGACCACGGTCGAGCTGGTCAAGGGCGGCGCGGTGGCGCCGACCGAGGAGGTCGTCGCCGAGGGCCTGGAGGCCGCCAAGCCGCACGTGAAGGTGCTCTGCCACGCGCAGGAGGACCTCGCCAGGCGGGCCGGCGTCAACCAGACCGAGTTCCCGCGGTTCGTCGACTACGAGGAAGACGTCATGGCCGCGGTCGAGAAGGCCGCCACCGACGACATCAAGCAGGTCATCACCATCGCGGACAAGCAGACCCGCGAGGCCGAGACCGACCGCGTCAAGAACGAGCTCAAGGAGCGGCTCGCCGAGCAGTTCCCGGACCGCGAGAAGGAGATCAGCGCGGCCTACCGCTCGCTGACCAAGCGGCTGGTGCGGCAGCGGATCATCCGCGACAAGGTCCGCATCGACGGGCGCGGCCAGGCCGACATCCGGCGGCTCTCCGCCGAGGTCGGCGTCGTCCCCCGGGTGCACGGCTCGGCGCTGTTCGAGCGCGGCGAGACCCAGGTGCTCGGCATCACCACGCTGAACATGCTGGGGCTGGAGCAGAAGCTCGACACGCTCTCGCCGGAGACGACCAAGCGGTACATGCACAACTACAACATGCCGCCGTTCTCCACCGGTGAGACCGGCCGCGTCGGCTCGCCGAAGCGGCGCGAGATCGGCCACGGCGCGCTCGCCGAGCGGGCCCTGGTGCCGGTGCTGCCGTCGCGTGAGGAGTTCCCGTACGCGATCCGGCAGGTGTCCGAGGCGATCGGCTCCAACGGCTCCACGTCGATGGCCTCGGTCTGCGCGAGCACGCTGGCACTGCTGCAGGCGGGCGTGCCGCTCAAGGCCATGGTCGCGGGCATCGCGATGGGCCTGGTGAGCGACAAGGACGACTCCGGGCAGACGCAGTACGTCCCGATCACCGACATCCTCGGCATCGAGGACGCGTTCGGCGACATGGACTTCAAGGTCGCCGGCACCCGCGAGTTCGTCACCGCGCTGCAGCTCGACACCAAGCTCGACGGCATCCCGGCCTCGGTGCTCGCCGGTGCGCTGAAGCAGGCGCGCGACGCGCGGTTCACCATCCTCGGGGTCATGGAGGAGGCCATCGACGCGCCCGGCGAGATGTCGCCGTACGCCTACCCGAGCATCAGCCGAGTGAGGCCCTTGGCGCCGGCGGCGACGCCGGCAGGGTCGACGCAGCGGCCGACGATGGTGCGCGGGTCCTGGGCAAGGTCATCAACACGATCCAGGACG
>DASUWX010000223.1:0-3644 GCA_036378185.1 Streptosporangiales bacterium
CAGCAGGGACTCCAGTGCGCCCCGGTTGGTCGCGCCCGGGCGCTGGGGCATCCAGGACGCCGCCGCGCGGTCCGCGAGCCGGCCGGGGACGCCCGGTGCGCGGTCGAAGTCCTCGGCGTCCAGCTCCAGCAGCCGGGTGCCGAACGCGCAGAGCCGGCCGATCGCGGTGCGCGCGCCGTCGTCGATCCAGTCGAGCAGCTCGGTGACGGCCGCGACCTCCGCGAACGCGTACCGGTCGATCAGGCTGCGCACCAGTTGGACCGCCCGCGCCGGTGGCGCTCCCGGTGATCTTCCCCCGCCGTCCATGGCGACCAGCATGCACCAGTGTCGACGGTGCGTGACCGCGGTCCCGGCCCGGGACACCGGCGGCCGGGACCTTGGTCCCTATTTTGCCGGACCTGCGTCACGGTCCGGCCGATCCGCCGTCATGCACGGTGACCCCCCAAATAAGCAAGGACCGCACATGAAATTAACCTACACGGTGCTGCTGGACGTCGAGGACCACGGAAGCACGACGCAGGACGCGGGCCCCGCCCAGCCCCTCGCGGAGGAGATCCGCGTCTACCTCACCTCGCTGCTCAGGCAGCGGCTGCCGGTGCCCGTGCGCGACCTGCGGATCTGGACCAAGGCGACCCCGTACGCGCGGAAGAAGCTCACCGTCGAGCGGATCGAGCCGACGTCCTCCGGGCAGTACCGCGTCGTCGTCACCGCGTCGGACAACCGCACGACGGCGCGCACGTTCACGACCCGTACCGCCGCCGAGACGTGGGCCAACAAGATCGACCCGCTGCCGCTGCCCTAGGTGTGATGCCCGGCCAGGATCGAACCCACCTGGCCGGGCATAACACCTAGGCCAGCACTCGCCGGCGTACGGGAGCCGCTCAGCCCTCGAGCAGGTGGAGCCGGAACTGCATGTGCTCCACCGGGAGGACGCGCACGCCAGCCCGTTACCGCGTGCTGGCCCAGACGGCCCGTGCGCCGGCGTCGCCGATGCGCACGACCTGGACGCCGGACGCCACCGCGCCCGCCACGGTCACCACGGCCAACGCGACCGCGACGATCTTCAGCCCGGTGCTGCGGCCGATGCGGCCGGAGGCGTGCAGCAGCTGGAACAGCAGAGCGGCGGCGAACATCACGACGGCGAATGGCAGCAGCTGGTCCCCGAGGTGCGTGTGGCGCTCCAGCAGCGCGGTGTGCCGGACGTGCGGCTCGAGCCCCTCGCCCGTCGAGGTGGCCACGGGGATCGAGGCCGTCGCGACGGCGGCCACCGCCACGACCAGCCAGCCGAACCGGCGCCGGGCCCACGGCCACACCGCGATCGCGATCGTGCCGAGCACCGCCAGGGGCACGAGCACCACCACTGCGTGCACGACGAGCGGGTGCAGCGGCAGTCCGTGGAAGAACGCGGGCATGATTCCCTCCTGGTCGGCGTAACGTGACGGCCAGTCTCCGGAGCGTTTCTGGGAGGCCTCTCAGAGTCACCCGGGGACAATCGGACCGTGACCAGCGACGCGGGTGTGAAGGTGCTGCTCGTCGAGGACGACGCGGCTCTCGCGGCGATGCTCACCGAGCTGCTCGCCGACGAGGGCTACGACGTCGACCCCGTCCGCGACGGCCAGGCGGGGCTGCACCACGCGCTCACGGGCTCGCCCGACCTGATGATCGTCGACCGCAGGCTGCCCGCGATCGACGGCGTCGACCTGCTGCTGCGGCTGCGGTCCCGTGGTGTGACCGCGCCGGCGCTGATGCTGACCGCGCTCGCCGACGCCGCCGACCGGGTCGAGGGTCTGGACGCCGGTGCGGACGACTACCTGGGCAAGCCGTTCGACGTCGACGAGCTGCTCGCCCGGCTGCGTGCGCTGCGCCGCAGGCACACCGACGTCGCGGACACGCTGCGCCTCGCCGGTGGGCGGCTGTTCGACCTCGAGGGGCGGCGCGTGGTCGACGAGACCGGGCAGGACGTCCAGCTGTCCGGGCGCGAGGCGGCGCTGCTGCAGGTGCTCGCCGGTCGGCCGCGGCGGGTCTTCTCGAGGGACGAGCTGCTCGACCTGGTGTTCACCGAGGCCGACAGCCCGGGTGCCGTCGACACCTACGTGTACTACCTGCGCAGGAAGATCGGCCGTGACGTGATCGCGACCGTGCACGGGCTCGGCTACCGGCTGGGCGGCTGACCGGATGCGCCTGTGGCCGCTGACCGCCGGGCGCCGGGTCCGGGTGCGAAGCGACGCCGACGTCGACGTCGTGCGGCGGGCGGCGTGGCGGTTCGCGGTGCAGACCGCCGTGGCCGTGGCCGTCGTGGTCGTGCTCGCGGCGATCCTGATGTACGTGACGGGCAGCCAGGTGGCCGCACGGCAGGCGAGCGAGCGCACCCGGTCCGCGGCGACGACCGCCGACGACGTGACCGACCCGCAGCCGGGCGTCGTGCTGCTCGCACAGCGCCCCGGGGGGCCGGTGCGGCGCAGCCCGAACGCGCCCGAGGGGATGAGCCGCATCGCCCCGGCGTCGCTGCCCGGGGGACCCGACCGGGTCCGCGTCGGCCGGCTGGAGTACGCCGCGTACACCTCGGTGCGTCCTGACGGGTCGCACGTCACGGCGCTCGCGGACCTGCGCGACCACGGCGAGGTCGGCGACCGGTCGGCCGCCATCCTGCTGGGCGGCGGGTTCGGCATCGTCGCGGCCGGCCTCGTCGGCTGGTTCATCGGGCGGCGCGCGATGCGTCCGGTGGGTCACGCGCTCGCGCTGCAGCGGCGGTTCGTGGCCGACGCGAGCCACGAGCTGCGCACGCCGCTCGCGGCCCTGCACCTGCGGGTCCAGCTGCTCAGGCGCCGGCTGTCGGCGGGGGACCCGCTGTTCGCGGAGGTCGAGCGGCTCGAGGCGGACAGCCGGACGCTGGACGAGATCCTCTCCGACCTGCTGGTGTCCGCCCAGCTCTCGCACCGGCCGGACCGGAGCGAGCGGGTGGACGTCGCCGCGCTCGCCGGCGAGGTGGCCGAGACGATGCGGTCGCACGCCGACGCCGCCGGCGTGGTGCTGACCGTGCGGGCCGACGCGGGCGTGCTGGTGGCGGGCAGCCGGGCGGCGTTGCGGCGTGCCGTGCTCGCGCTCGTCGACAACGCCGTCGCGCACGCGCGTGCTTCGGTGGAGCTGGGCGTCCGCCGCGACGGCGGCACGGTGCTGGTCCGCGTGGGCGACGACGGCGAGGGCATCGACCCGGCCCGGCTGGACGAGCTCACGCAACGGTTCGCCCGCGGCCAGCAGACCGGCCGCGGCCGGCGGTTCGGGCTCGGTCTCGCGCTCGTCCGCGAGGTGGTCCGCGCCCACGGCGGCGACCTCCGTGTCGACCGGCGGGCCGGCGGCGGCTCGGCGTTCACCCTCGCCCTGCCCGCCGCGGCCGCGGCGTAGCGCGCCTCAGCGGTGCGTCCTGTCGCGCCGTCCGCCCTCGGCGCTCCGTCCGCCCCTTCTCCGTCCGCCCTTCTCCGTCCGCCCTTCTCCGTCCGCCCCTTCTCCAAATGAGGCTCTCCGGCTGTTTGTGTGGGTTGTTGGCGTGTCGTGGATGGGTGAGCACGCCGTTCCTTTCTAGGTTCTCGGGTTGTCCGACTCGAGTTCCAGGTGAAGGGAACGACGTGCTCTCTGGCAGGGTACTG
>DASUWX010000224.1:0-3136 GCA_036378185.1 Streptosporangiales bacterium
CCACTCCCCCGGTGAAGGGCACCCGCACCCCTTCGTGGTGGAGTGAAGGGCACCCGCACCGGTCGGGCAGAGGCGAAAGGGCGAGGCATGAGCACCACCGTCTGGATCGCCGCAGCGGTGACGGCGCTGGTGGCAGGCTACGTGCAGGGCCTCACCGGTCTCGGCTTCGCGATCGTGTTCACCCCCGTGCTGGTGCTGTTCGTGCCGCGGCCGCGCGAGGTGGTGCTCGCGTCCCTGCTGCTCGGCGCGGTGCTGAGCGTCGGCGTCCTGTTCGACAGCCGGAGGGCGTTCCGCCCGCGCCGTGCGTGGCCACTGCTGGTCGGCGCCGTCGTCGGGACGCCCGCGGGCGTCGCGTTGCTGCCGCACCTGCCGCGCAGCGCGCTCACCGTCCTGATCGCGGTGACGGCGCTCGCCCTCGCGACCGTCTGGGTCGTCCGCGTCCCCAAGCCGTCGCGGCACGAGACGGCACTGGTCACGGTGGCGGGACTGCTCGGCGGGTTCCTGAACGGCACGACGAGCATGGGTGGCCCGCCGCCCGCCCTCACCGCGTCGATGCAACGCTGGCCGGTCGCGGACAGCCGCGCCGCGCTCGTCACGTTCAACCTGGCCAGCTACGTCGTCGCCGTGGTCATCGCGGTCGTCGCCGGGTTCGCCGACACCGGGTTCCTGCTCCGCTCCCTGTGGCTGCTGCCGGCCGCGGTCGTGGGCACGCTGCTCGGCGGCTGGTCGGTGCGCCGGGTCTCCACCGGCGCCTTCCGCTGGTTCCTCGTCGGCGTCGTCTGGCTGGCCGGGGTGCTGGCGCTCGTCTCGGTGATCACCCGCTGAGGGAACGCCGCAGACGCGAGCGGCTGCTGCCCTCCTAGCCCATGGGATCGAACCCGGTGACCTGGTCGCGCACGGTGGGTCGGGTCGCCCGCCAGCTCGCCGCGTCGGCGAGCCGCGTTCGTCCCGCAACGCGCCGCAGGGCGTCGACCGTCTCGGACGTGAGCGGCATGCCGCTGTCCGCGATGTAGGCGACGACATCGGGCCGCAGTTCCCAGGCGAGGACGAAGTTCCCGCCGTAGACGGGTGACGCGACCGCGGACCGGCCGCGCACCGTCGTCGGATAGATCGCGTAACCGGCGTAGACGGCGTCCTCGAACCCGCCGCCCGTGATCAGGCCCGTGCTTACCAGGCCGCTGACCTCGTCGTCGTGGAAGCCGTACCGTGCCTCGGTGATCTTCGTGGGTCCGTAGGGCCCGGAGGCGACGACGCGGAGCCCGGACGGCGGCCGCACGACCGGCCTGCCGCCGCGGGTGGTCGTGAGCTCCGCGATCGCGACGAGCGCCGGCGTACCGAGGTCGCCGCGCACGCGGGCGTGACGGCCCGCGATCGGCCAGGTGAGTGTGGGCCCGTCGACGTGTCCCTCGACGGCGCCGACCCGGATGGTGTGCCCGACCGCGGATTCGTCGACCGGGAAGGTGACCACGGCGCTGTGCCGGGCGAACGAGCCGTCCGGCTGCCGCAGCGTGACGGTCCAGGGGCCTTGATCCTTCCGTGGCGCCCGCCGCTCGATCGTCCCGAGCATCCGTGCGCCCGGCAGCAGCAGGGCGACGGCGTCGCTCGGCGGCACCTCGAAGAAGGGCAGGTCGGGGGTGGGCGAGGTGGCCGACGCAGGCGTAGCTCCCGGGCGCACCCGCCCGTCGTGACCGGCCGCGAGCACGGACGCGCCGGCGACGAGGGCCCCGACCACGACCACGACGGCGACCGACAGCAGCCAGCGCGGCGGCCGCCAGGGCGGGCGTTCGTCGTCGCCGCCGTGACTGAGCAGCTCGCTCATGGTGGAAGTGTCCCATCGGGCGCCGTGCGCATGGCACTGTTGACGGGTGGAATCCGTCGAGGTGCACCCGCTGCGAGACCCGTCCGAGGAGACCGTCGCGCGGCTCGCCGAGCTGCTGAGACAGCTGTCGTCGTCGGCCCGGCCGCTCGACCGCGAGACGCTGCGCCGGACGCTGGACTGCCCGACCAACACCCTGCTCGTGGCCTGGCAGGACGGCCGACCGGTGGGGATGCTGACGCTCGTGGTCTTCCCGATACCGTCCGGCATCCGGGCCTGGATCGAGGACGTCGTGGTGGACGAGGACCTGCGTGGGCACGGCATCGGTGCAACCCTGACGAACGAGGCGGTCCGGGTCGCCCACATCCGGGGCGCCCGCACCATCGACCTCACCTCGCGCCCGTCGCGGGTCGCCGCGAACCGCATGTACCAGCGGCTCGGCTTCCAGCAGCGCGAGTCGACGGTCTACCGGTACGAGCCCTGACCCGCCCGCGATGGTGGATCGGTCGACCCAGGCCGCCCCGCACGCGCAGGACGGCGAAACGCTAGGCTGGTTGCCGCCGGAGCACGACCTCGGCCCTCGTAGCTCAGGGGATAGAGCAACGGTTTCCTAAACCGTGTGTCGCAGGTTCGATTCCTGCCGGGGGCACCCAGTGTGACCATGCGAAACGCACCCCCTCGCAGAATGAGCCGCACGGTCGGTCTCGTCGACGTCGATGTGGTGACATCAGGGGCCCTCGGTGGCGTAGTGCACGATCATGAACAGACCGAGGGCGACCAGGAACCCGAGGAGAACGTAGGCCCGCCTGGTGCCTACCGAACGCGGCGGCTCTGTTCTCTGTTCTGCCGCTGCCTAGTCGCGATCGGCGCACGGCCCGTGCGCTGCAACACCAGGGCACGAAGCTCTCGCCGATACAACGCAGCGGCATAGAGAACGCCGCTACCGAGACCCAGCGCCGCCATAGGCCAGTTGCCCGCCGCCGCAAGGACGGTCGACAAGAACATCCCAGGCAGAATCACCGCTAGGCCGATGAGCCACTTACCGTACGGCGGCGGACGTGGGGCCACGACCAACACCTACCCGTGGAGCCTCATAACACACTGGCCTTCCCAGAATCGCCCCGCGCATTGCGCTCGACTTCCCCACCCAAGGCCCACTCCGCCACGCGGGTGTTCCAGCGGGTCTATCTCGCTAACGGTGTTTCCGGCGTGTTCGGTTAGTAGGTCTCCGCGGCCGGGAAGCGGTCCGCGAAGGTGATGGAGAACGCGTTCAACGCCGGCTTCCAGCGCATCGACCATCGTGCCCTGCCTCGACCGGTC
>DASUWX010000225.1:0-8535 GCA_036378185.1 Streptosporangiales bacterium
CGTCCGGCCACAGCGCCGACAGCCGCTCGCGGCGGTCGCGCAGCTCGTCGGCGGGCACGCCGAGCACCGTGGGCGCGAGCCCCGGCGCGAACCGGATGCCGGCGTAGCGGGCACCGGGACGGGTGGCGTCCAGCTGCGCGCCGGTGTCCGGGCCGGCGACGAGCAGCACGCCGTCGGCCCACACGATGTCCATGCAGCCGTCCGGCAGGACGCGCCCGACCGTCTCCCCCTGCGGCACCGTGCGTGTCCACACGACCACGCCGGCGCCGGGCACGGCACGTTCCCGGTACATGCCCCGAGCATCCCACCCGCCGCCGACAGCGTGCGACCCGTCGCGCACCGCCGCGTCCGACTCCGGACCGCTGCGCCAGCCGCCCCGGCCATGCCACTTCACTTGGCCCGTCGCCACTTCACTTGGTCCGTCGCCACTTCACTTGGCCCGTCGCCACTTCACTTGGCCGCTCCGGGGAGGATGTCGGGATTGCCCCACTTCTGGACCTGAGCGGCCAAGTGAACTCGCCAGCGGCCGAGTGAAGTGACCGCGACGCACGGCCGACAGCGCGTCCACCCGGGCCGGGTCGCTACGCTCGCTCCGTGACGACGTACGCCGCGGGCACGGACTTCGCACTCGCCCACCCCTGGTGGCTGCAGGTCGTCGCCATCGCGGCGACCGTCGTCGCCGCGCTCATCATCCGGCTGGTGCTGGGCCTGGTGATCACCCGGGTGGCCAAGCGGATCGGCGAGAGCCGGATGCCGCAGTGGCGGCTGTTCCCAGGCCGCAGCGCCGCGCTGCTGTCCGAACGCCGCGAACAGCGCACGCAGACGGCGGCGTCGCTGCTGCGCAGCGTCACCTCGTTCGTGGTCGCCGTGATCGCGGCGGTGCTGATCCTCTACTACCTCGGGGTCGAGCTCACGAAGGTGTTCGCGGGAGTCGGCGTGGTCAGCCTGATCATCGGCTTCGGCGCCCGGGAGATCATCAGCGACTTCCTCGCCGGCATCGCGATGCTCGGCGCCGACCAGTACGGCGTCGGCGACGTCGTCGACGTCGGCCCGGTGACGGGCACGGTCGAGGCGGTCGGCCTGCGCACCACGCGGCTGCGCGACGCGGACGGCGGCGTCTGGTACGTGCGCAACGGGCAGATCCCCCGCGTCGGGAACATGAGCCAGGGCTGGGGCCGCGCGGTGATCGACGTGCCGGTGCCGACGAACCGCGACCCCGAGAGCGTCCGCGACCTGCTGCGCAAGGTCGCGCGCTCGATGCGCGACGAGCCGCAGTGGCAGAGCGTGATCCTGGACGAGCCGGACGTTCCCGGCATCGTCGAGCTGGAGACCGACCACTACGTCGTCGAGGTCACCGTCCGCACGTCGCCGCTGCGGGCACAGGAGGTCGCGGCGGAGCTGCGGGAGCGGTTCGTGGACGCGCTCGACGAGCCGGAGCACCCGTCCGCGGCGGAGTGACCGACACGTGTCCGACCTCGTCTGGTACGTCTCGTACGGCTCGAACATGTGCCTGGACCGGCTGCGCTACTACCTCCGCGGGGGCCGGCCGACCGGTGCCCGCCGTGCGTACGCGGGCTGCCGGGACGCCGCCGACCCGCGCGCGTCCGCGCCGGTCACGCTGCCTGGGCAGGTCTACTTCGCGATGGAGTCGCCGACCTGGACCGGCGGGCTCGCCCTCTACGACCCGGCCGCACCCGGCGAGTCCGTCGCGCGTGCCTACCTCGTCACGGCGTCGCAGTTCGCCGACGTCGCCGCGCAGGAGATGCACCGCGAGCCGGGCATCGACCTGGACCTCACCGCGGTGCTCACGTCCGGCCGCTGGGCGCTCGGGCCGGGACGCTACGAGACCCTGGTGCACGCCGGTGAGCGCGACGGCGTCCCGCTGCTGACGTTCACGGCGCCGTGGCGGCTGACGGAGGTGCCGGGCAACCGTCCGGCACCGGCGTACGTGCGGCAGATCTCCCGCGGCCTGGCCGAGACCACGGGATGGGACGACGCCGCCGTCGCCGGCTACCTGTCGGCGTGTCCGGGCGCCGGCGACTGGACGCCCGAGGAGATCGGCGCACTACGTAGGGTGGAGTCATGAGTGCCAGCCCCAGCGATGCCGCAAGCTTCTACGAGCTCGTCGGCGGCGAGGAGACGTTCCGCCGGATCGTGCACCGCTTCTACGAGGGCGTCGCGGGCGACCCGCTGCTGCGCGCGATGTACCCGGACGACCTCGAGGGGTCCGAGTGGCGGCTGCGCACGTTCCTGGTGCAGTACTGGGGCGGCCCGCGCACCTACAGCGAGCAGCGGGGTCATCCGCGGCTGCGCATGCGGCACGCCCGGTTCAAGGTCGACAGCAGGGCCCGGGACGCCTGGCTCGGCCACATGCGCGACGCGCTCGACGAGGCCGCGCTGCCGCCGGAGCGCGACCAGCAGTTCTGGGACTATCTGGTCATGGCCGCCAACAGCCTGATCAACACCCTCGACGAGGACGACCCGCGCGCCGGCCGCCGCGGGCCGTCCCTGCTCTAGTCGGTCCGCGGCGTGAGCCGCAAGGGGGGTCGCGGTAGCCACCCGGTCGCGTTCGTCGACGAGTCGGCCACCGGCCACGCCGCGGAGGGCGGGCCGAAGTACTACACGATGACCGCGGTCATCGTGAATCCCCGGGAGATCGAGCGGGTCCGCGAACGGCTGCGTACCGAGACCGGTGGCGAGCTGCACGCGAACAACACGCAGCCGCACGAACGGGCCGCGCTGACGGCGGTACTCGCCGACGAACCGGGCGTCCGGTCGGTCGTGACCGTGCGTTCGGGCTTCGAGGGGAAGGAATACGAGACCGCGCGCCGCGACTGTCTGGCCGAGCTCACCCGGCGGGTCAGCCGGCAGGACGTCCGGTTGATGATGATGGACGACCGGTCCGGCGGGTCGGGGTCGGACAAGCTCAACAGGCTCGACCGCGAGACCGTCGCCGCCGCGCGGCCCGCGGGCAGACAGGTCGAGATCCAGCACGTCCGCGACGAGGCCGAGCCGCTGGTCCAGGCGGCGGACGTGGTCGGCTGGCAGGTGCGCCGCGGCATCGAGCGGGGCGACCCGTCGTATCTCGCCCCGGTGGTGGGCCGGCAGCCGGACAAGATGCAGATCCACGAGGCGCCCAGGTTCGAGCCGGGCGAACGGCGACAGCAGCAGGCGGCTCCGGCGGCGCCCGCCACCGGGGCCGGTCGGCCGACCGGACTGCAGGCGCGCGTCGACCGGCTCGTCCGGGAGGCGAGAGGGAACGCGCCGACGCCCGAGCAGGCGCTGGCCGAGGCACGGAAGAGCCTCAGAGAGGCACAGCAGAAGGCGAAGGCCTCGGCAGGCCGAGGCGGGAACCGCAAGGCGGGCAGGCAGCAGGGCGCGAAGGGCCGCGAGGCGAAGCAGCGCGGCCGGAACCGGGGCAGGGACGGGCGCGGCGGGAGGTAGCGGCACCGAACCGAGGAAGGGCCCGGGACCGGGCTCTCGGTCATACCCCGATACACCCGGCCCCGCCGACGGCCGGAGCTCGACCCCGAGGGGGAGTCCCCCGACCGTCGGTGCCCACCTCAGTCTGCCACGGACGGGAACGGCCCCGTGATCACGGCGATGCCGTGACGGCACGGGTTGCGTTCATGGACGCACTCGTGCAGATTCGCCAGATGCCTGTCGCGCCCCGACTCGCCGTCCGGCTGCTGTCCGTCCTCGGCCTGGCCGCGGTCGCGATGACGGCCGGATGCACGCCCGGGCCGGACGGCCACACCACCCCGTCCGCCGCGCCGCCCGCGCACTGCTCGCCCGACGCGGCGGCGCCGAAGCAGCAGCTGCGGGGCATGTGGGTGGCCTCGGTCAGGAACATCGACTGGCCGAGCAGGCCGGGGCTCTCCGTGGCCACGCAGCAGTCCGAGCTGATCGGCTGGCTCGACCTCGCCCGGGCGAAGCACTTCAACGCCGTCATGCTGCAGGTGCGCCCGGACGCCGACGCGTTCTGGCCGTCGCCCTACGAGCCGTGGTCGCAATGGCTGACCGGGAAACAGGGCAAGGACCCCGGCTACGACCCGCTCGCCTTCGCCGTCCGCGAGGCGCACCAGCGCAACCTGGAGCTGCACGCCTGGTTCAACCCGTACCGGGCCGGCCTGCACGACGACCCGGGCGGGCTGGCGCCGACGCACCCGGCCCGCGTGCACCCGGACTGGACGTTCGCGTACGGCGGCGCGCTCTACTACGACCCGGGCATCCCCGCGGTGCGCCGGTTCGTGGAGAACGCCATCCTCGACGCCGTCCGCCGCTACGACATCGACGGTGTGCACTTCGACGACTACTTCTATCCGTATCCCGTCGCGGGGAAGCCGCTCCCGGACCGCAGGACGTTCGACCGCTACGGGCGCGGTTTCGCCACCGTCGGCGCCTGGCGCAGGCACAACGTCGACCTGCTCGTCCGCGAGCTGCACCAGCGGATCCACGCGGTCAAGCCGTGGGTGAAGTTCGGCATCAGCCCGTTCGGCATCTGGCGGAACAGGAGCAGCGACCCGCGCGGCTCGGACACCCACGGGCTCGAGTCGTACGACGCGGTCTACGCCGACGCCCGCGGCTGGGTGAAGCACGGCTGGGTCGACTACATCGACCCGCAGGTCTACTGGAACATCGGCTTCGCGGCCGCCGACTACGCGAAGCTGGTGCCGTGGTGGGCCGGCGTCGTACGCGGGACGCGGGTGCAGCTGTACATCGGGCAGGGCGACTACAAGCTCGGCACGACCGGGAGGTGGAAGCGTCCCGGGGAGCTGAGCCGGCACCTCACGTTCGACGAGCGGTATCCCGAGGTGCGCGGCGACGTGCACTTCAGCGCCAGCACCGTGCGCGCCGACCCCGTCGGCGGCGTCACCCGGATGGTCGACCGGCACTACGCGCATCCCGCGCTCGTCCCGCCGATGCCCGGGCTCGGCGGTCACGCGCCGGCCGCACCGGTCGTGCTGGCTGCGAAACGGGGCGACACAGGCATAACCGTGACCTGGCGCGACCGCGGCCGGCGCGCCGTGTCGTACGCCGTCTACCGCTTCGCGGGCGACCGCGCGCCCGGCTGCGGGTTCGCCGACGCCACGCACCTGCTGACCACGCGGCGCGCGACCTCGTCGCGGACACAGGCCTTCGTCGACGCGTCCGCGGAGCCGAGCAGGACGTACACGTACTACGTCACCGCGCTGGACCGGCTGTGGACCGAGAGCCGGCCGAGCCACGGCGCCACGGCCCGCTCCTGACGGCACCCACGTGGGTACGTTGCCCGCCCTATAGCCTCTGCAACGTACCCACGTCGGCCTCATTCCGGCGCGGTCAGGACTCGGCCAGGCGCTTGATCCGCTCCAGGCGGCGGTCCCACTCGGCCGCCAGGTGCGCCATCCAGCGCGCGGTGGCGTCGAGCCGGTCGGGCCGGACGGTGTAGCGCACCTCCCTGCCGACCCGGCCGGCCGCGACGAGGCCGGCCTCGTCGAGCACCGCGAGGTGCTTGACGACGGCCTGCCGCGAGACGGGCAGGCCGGCGGCGAGCGTCGTCGCCGTCGCCGGACCCTGGGCCGCCAGCAGGTCGAGCAGCCGGCGGCGGGTCGGGTCGGCGAGGGCGACGAACACGCCGTCGACCGCCGGTTCCCCGCGGCTCGTCACGCCGCGGACTTCTCCGCCAGCCCGCGGAACCTGTCCAGCTCCGCGCCCCAGCCGTGCGTGTTGTCCTGGACGGCCTCGTCGCGCACCTCAACCGGTCCGGCGAGCGAGGCGAACCCGCTCTCCACGACGCGCAGCCGCGTCTTGCCGCCCTCCGCGGCGAGCGTGAACTCGACGAGCGTGCTGTTGTCGTCGCGCAGCTCCTGGTTCGGGAAGGCGCTCGCCCACCGGTACGCGACGTACTCCCGCGGCCGTACCGACTCCACCCGCACGGGGAAGTCGCCGTACTCGGGCGCGTGCTTCACGGCCGTCTCCCCCGCGTCCATCGGGGCGAGCCGGGTCTCCGTGCCGACCCACCAGCCGGGCTCGGTGACCAGCGGCCACACCCGGTCGACGGGTGCGTCGATGAGAACCTCGCGCTCGATCTTGTCCGCCGTCATGATTCCTCCTCGGATCGATGTGCAACCACAGGGTTGCATATCGGCGGAGGAAGTGCAACCCCTGGGTTGCACATGGCCGCGGTCAGTACTTGGGCAGCACCGGGGTCCCGGCCAGGGCGGCCGGGTCGTGGAACGCGTACCCGGCCGGGTCCTTCGCATACGCCTCGGCGTACCGCGCGACCTTGTCCTCGTCCAGCTCGACGCCGATGCCCGGCGCTGACGGCACCTCCAGGCAGCCGTCGACGTAGGGCAACGCCTCGACACCGGCCACGACGTCGTCGGTGAGCAGGGACGCGTAGCTCTGGTTGGCGCAGGTGAAGTTGGGCGTCGCGGCCATCACGTGCGTGGCGGCGTACATCGCGACGCCGAGCTCGCCGAGGCTGTGCTTGAGCACGGGCAGGCCCGCGGTCTCGGCCATGCCGGCGGACCGCTTGAGGTTGAGCAGGCCGCCGTCCATCTGGTTGTCGACACTGAGCACGTCGGCGGCGGTGTGCCGGATCACCTCGAGCTGGTCCCACCGCGTCCACGATGCCTCGTTGGCGAGCAGCGGCATCGGCAGCCGCTGCCGCAGGTACGCCATCTCCGGCAGGTTGCGGCCGGAGACCGGCTGCTCGGCGAGCTCGATGCCGTACGCGTGCATCTCGGTGAGGATGCGGATCGCCGCGGCCGCCGACCACGCCTCGTTCGCGTCGACGCGGATGGCGACGTCCGGGCCGCCGCCGTCGCGGATCGCGGCGACCCGTTCGACGTCCTCGCGCGGGTCGTCCGAGCCGACCTTGAGGTAGAAGGTGCGGAACCCGGCGGCGGCGCCCTTGGCGGTGTCCTCCGCCAGCTCGGCCGGCGGCTTGCGGGACAGGTAGTAGAAGAACTCCACGCGGTCGCGCACCCGGCCCCCGAACAGGTTCACCAGCGGCTGCCCGCACGCCTTTCCGACGACGTCCCAGCAGGCCATCTCGACGGCGCCGATCGCCGGGCTGGTCGACTTCACGTGGTGCCAGGTGCCGACGACGTTGACCCGTTTCATGATCCGCTCGACGGCGAACGGGTCCTCGCCGACGACGAGCGGCTCGATCGAGCGCAGCACGGCGAGCACGATGTCCGCGGACGGGTACGCCGCCGCCTCGCCGAGCCCGACCAGGCCCTCGTCGGTGCGCAGCGTGACGAGGATGCTGACCATCCCCTGGCGGGCGCCGAACGCCCACCGCTCGTCCTCGTGGAACGGCACGGCGACCGGCGTCGCCTCGATCTCGGTGATGCGCACAGGGCTCCTCTCAGACGCAGACGGGACCGACCGGGGCGGAGGTGAGGATCTCGCCGCCGTCCGGCGTGACGAGCATGGTGTCGGACACCACGTAGTCGGCCGGGTCCTGGCCGAACAGCCAGGACAGCACGTGGAAGGCCATGCCCTCGCGCAGCGGCATGTCGTTGCCGGGGCGCAGCCCGACCACCCGGCTGCCGCCCACCCAGCTCGGCGGGTAGCCGAGGCCGACGAGGTAGCCGCAGTGGTGCCGCCGGTACCGGTCGTGGCCGAGCCCGGCGTCGACCACGCGCTGCCAGGCGTCGTACACCGACGAGGCGGAGACGCCCGGCCGCAGCGCGTCCCGCACCGCCTCGCGCCCGGCCAGGGCGATGCGCGCCGCCTCCTCGGTGCCCGGCGGCATGCCGTCGACGTAGACCATCCGCGTCATCGGGGCGTGGTAGCGGGCGACGCAGCCGGACAGCTCGAGGAACAGCGCGTCCCCGGGCCCGAGCCGCTCGTCACCCCAGGTCACGTGCTCCTGCAGCAGCTTCGTCCGGGACCGGATCAACGGGACGAAGCCGGGGTACTCGCTGCCGGCGAGGATCATCGCGCGGTACACCTCGGCCGCGACGTCGCGCTCGGTCGCGCCCTCCTTGACCGCGGCCATTCCCGCGCGCATCGCCGCCGACGACGCCACGGCGGCCTGCTTGACGTACATCACCTCGTCGGGCGACGGCGTCTGCCGCACCGACTCGACGATGCCCGATCCGTCCACCACGTTGCGCCCGGTGAGTGCGGCGCGCAGCTCGTCCCACGCCGCCGGCGGCAGGGCCGCGAGGTCGCGGCACACACCCACGTCGTCGCCCACGCCGCAGACCTCGCGCACGGTCCGCGCGAGCGCGACCGCGGGCTCCTCCAGGTCGGTGTAGGGCAGGTGGACGCAGCCGACGACCTGGGCGGCGACGGTCGGGTGCTCCATCGCGCGGGTGACCAGCAGCGGCGTGCCGCTCGCGGGCACGACCAGCGCGGTGAGCGCGAAGAACCCCTGGCAGTCCAGCCCGGACAGGTAGTGCACGTTCTCCGGCCCGGTGACGACCAGCGCGGACAGGCTGCGTTCGGCCATGAGCTCGCGAACCCGGGCGAGCCGCCGCCCGTACTCCGCCGCGTCGAAGCGGGCCACGGGCACTCCCAAAGGTGTTGACAATCGAC
>DASUWX010000226.1:0-17229 GCA_036378185.1 Streptosporangiales bacterium
TCGACCCAGACCGGGTTGGCGAGCCGCCCCGGCACCGTCTTCACCCGCTGCCGGTACCTCGGGACGTGCGCGAGCCGGCGGGTGATCAGGCCGGTGAGGTGCTCGAGGTCGAACTCGTCGTCGCCCTCGAAGAGCGCCACCGTCCCGACGTGCATCGGTGTGGTCGCGTCCTCGAGGTAGAGGAACGACGAGTCCAGCGCGGAGAGCCGCTCGACCACGCTCACCTCCTCAGTGTCATGCGCGCCCGCTTCCTCGTTCACCTCCGGCAGGTGCCGCGCACGGACGCGGACGACAGTTGCGGCCCCATCGCGCGACACCTACCTCCGGTTCACTCGTCAGCTCCTGCGCTACCACCGTGTCATGCGCGCCCGCTTCCTCGTTCACCTCCGGCAGGTGCCGCGCACGACGCGGACGACAGTTGCGGCCTCATCGCGCGACACCTACCTCCGGTTCACTCGTCACTCCTGCGCTACCGCCGAGCCGCACCTCTGCATTCTGCACGCTGCCGCGTCAGGCCGTGTCGGTCTGGGTGACCTTGCGCAGCCCGCGCGGGGTGTCCGGGTCGATGTCGAGGCGCCGGGCCAGCGACTCGACCAGAAGCTGCCCGGGGACGACCAGGCCGATCGGCGCGACGTACTCGGGGAGATCGGGGCCGCGCAGCGAGGCGTTGCACGCGGCGGCGAGCTCGGCGTCGCCGCCGATGGCGTACGCGTTCGAGTCCAGCTCGCGGGCGCGGGCGGCGAGGGTGACCAGGCCGGGCAGCACGGGTCCGTCGCCCGGCGCGGCGAGCAGTACGGGCACGTCGCCGTCGAGCACCGCGATCGGGCCGTGCAGCAGGTCCGCGTACGAGAGCCCCTCGGCGGGCAGGTAGCACGCCTCCTTGAACTTTAGGGCGAGCTCGAGCGCGGTGGAGTACGCGTAGCCGCGCCCGGACACGACCAGCCCGTCCACGGACGTGAGCCGGGCGGCGAGGTCGTCCATCGCCGGGTCGGGCTCGAGCAGCGCGGCGACGGCGTCCGGCACGCGGTCGAGCGCGGCGCGGAACTCGGCGTCGTCGCCGGCCAGCGCGAGCCCGAGCACGGCCAGCGCGGCGAGCTGCGTGGTGTAGGTCTTGGTCGCGGGCACCGCGCGCTCGGCACCGGCCTGCGTGACCAGTGCGATCTCGGCCACCTCCGCGAGCGGGGAGTCGGCCTCGTTGGTGATCGCGACCGTGCGCGCACCACAGTCGGCCGCCCAGCTGAGCGTCTCGACGATCTCCTCGGTGCGTCCGGACTGGGACAGGGCGACGGCGAGCACGCCGTCGAGCTCGAGCCGGGCGCGGTACGTCGTGGCGATCGACGGGGAGCTCAGCGTCGCCAGCCGGCCGGTGCGCACCTCGCACAGGTAGCGGCCGTAGACGGCGGCGTTGTCGGACGAGCCACGTGCGACGAACAGCACCTGCCTGGTCCGCGCGCCGAGCCGCCGCAACGCGTCGACGTCGGGGAGCAGGGCGTCGAGGGTGCGCCGGAGCGCATCGGGCTGTTCCTCGATCTCGGCGCGCATGAGAGTCGTCATAGCGCGAGTCTTCCACGTGGGGGGCGTGCGACGCCCATAGACCCGACGTGGGTACATCGCCACGGCTATAGCGTCGGCAACGTACCCACGTCGCGCCTCTCTCCGGGGGCCGGGCCGTCAGCGGCGGGCGGTCTTGGGCTTCGCCTTGCGGGACCTGCCGGGCCCGCCGACGGGGACGCCGGCCAGCGCGGCGGCGAAGTCGCGCAGGGCGAGCCGCGCGGGCGACTTCGGCGCGGCCTCGGCGAGCGCCCTGCCCTGCGCGAGCGCCCGGTCGTAGGCCTCGAGGTCGTAGGGCACCAGCGCCTCCGGCGCGACGCCCGCGTAGCGCTCGAGCGCGGCGGTCACCTGCGCCTCCGGCCGCGCGCCGACCGGGCCGGGGCGCACCTTGGTGCACACGACGTGCACGGGCACGTCGGTGACCTCGCGGAGATCGGCGAGGGCGCGGACGAAACGCTGCACGCTCAGCGGGTCGGCCGCGCACACGGCGACGACGTCGTCCGCGGACTGCAGTGCGGAGAGAGTGGCGGCGTTGCGCCGCGGCGCCGTCGTGTCGTAGCTCAGCTCCTCGTCCTCCTCGAGCGAGAACCCGCAGTCGACGACGGTCACCGGGACGAGGGTGCGCGCGAGCTCCCAGACGCGGTCGAGGGCCGCGCGGCCCAGCTCCGGCCAGCGGTCGGGACGGGTGAGGCCGGTGAGCACGCCGAGGTGCGGGCTCACCTGGCGCGCGGACGAGCGCAGCGCCGCCGCGTCTAGCGTGCCGACGTTCGCGTGCCGCGCAGCGGCGGCGAGGCCGGGTGCCTCGTCGAGCAGGCCGAGCACCTGCCCCACCGCCCCGCCGTAGGTGTCGGCGTCGACGAGCAGGTTGGACGTGCCGAGCGCGGCGAACTCGGTGGCCAGGCCGACGGCGACGGACGTGCGCCCGGGTGCGCCCGTCGGCCCCCACACGGCGACGACGCGGCCGTCGACCACGTCGTCGGCGGGCGCCGGCACGTCGTCGTCGCCCGCGCCGGGTGCCGCCGCCCACCCCGCGCCGTCCGTGCCGGTGGCGGTGGCCAGCGCCTCGCGCACGGCGCCGTGCAGGACCTCGGCGTCGGCGTCCTGCGGCGTGACGACCCGGACGCCGAGCTGACGCAGCAGCCGTTCCGCCGCCTCGTCGCCCGGAGGCACGATGCCGACCACCGCCACGCCCGCGCCGGCGAGCCGGCCGAGCACCGCACGGTCGAACCGCCGCAGGCCCGCCGAGACCAGGGCGGCGCGGGCGAGGCCGGCCTGCGCCGTCGCGACGAGGTCGGCGACGTCGACGCACCGGCGGACGACCTCGAGCGAGCGGTCGCCGCCGACGGTGGCGACGACCGCGGCCTCCGCCCTGGTGTCGGCGATGGCCGTGACCACGGGGATGCTCACGCCCGCGCCTTCCTGGTGGCGCCGGGCCGACGGTCCAGCCGGGTCGGCGCGTGCACGACCGATGCGCGGTGCCTGGGGCCCGCTCGCCGGCGCTCGCTCACGGCGTGGACTCCGGTGTCGCCGTCACCTTGCTCCCGGCCGGGACGGTGACCAGGTCGACGTCGCCGTGCCTGCTGCTGTCGATCAGGTCGGCCACGAGGTCGGGCGGCACCGACAGCACGACCGGCACCTGCGCGGTCGCGGCGCCGAGCTGCCCGCCCGTCTGCGGCGCCGTGGCCACGTTCGCCGCGGGCACGACGAGCACCGCCGGGCTGTCGGCCGCTCCGCCCGTGCTCTTCGGCGTCACGTACACGTCGACGCGCGCGCCGCCGGCGAGCCCCGGCGGCAGCCGGTCGCGGTCGACCGCGACCGTGACCAGCCGGTGGTCGTGAGCCCTGCCGGGCGCCTGGATCGCGGCGGTGGGGAGCAGCTCGCCCGAGCCCACCGCGCGGGTGAGGACGTACCCGACCGGCGACTGGCCGCCGGCGACGTAGCGCGAGGCGGTGTCGAGCAGCCGCACCCGCTTCTGCACGACGTCACCCCCGGTGAGGACGGTGCCGACGTCGAGGTCGCGCGCGGCCGCCCAGACGGCGGTGGTGCGGTCGGCCGTGGTGAAGACACGCGCACCCACCGCGACGGAGACGAGCACGAGCAGGATGCCGACCACCAGGCGCGGGTCCTTCCACCGCGGACCCCTCACCCGCGACGCCGGCGGCGAGACGGCCGGCTCGGCCGCCCCGGCGGGGCGTGTCGGGCGAGTAGTCCCGATGTTGCTCATCCGGTCCCCCTCGGAAGGCTCGGTGCGATGCGTGAGCGTGTGCAACGGAAAGGTGCGCGACAATGGTGCACCACGGCGATCCAGCGGCCAAGTCGTCATCCACAGACCACTCCGGTCCGGAAAGTTGTCCCCAGATTCCGAACGCCAGCTACTGATGCCGATCGGGCGTGTCAGACTCTCTCCCATGCCACCGCGCTTCCTCCGGCTCTCCGACGTCGCCGAAGAGCTCAACATCTCGGCATCGCAGGCGTACGCGCTCGTGCGCAACGGTGAGCTGCCGGCGATCAAGGTCGGCGGCCGGGGCCAGTGGCGGGTGGAGGCGAAGGCGCTCGAGGACTACATCAAGCAGAAGTACGACGAGACGCAGGCGTTCATCCGGGCCCATCCGTTCACCGGTGAAGAAGAGCCCGCCGAACCCTCCGACTAGGTCCGCGCCACAGATCGCTTCCCGGCCTCACTCGACGCCGTCGACAGCGCCGCTCAGCCCCACACCGGTTCGTCGGCGCCCCAGCCGGACGGGCCGTGCGCCCAGCGCAGCGGCCGGTCGTCCAGCACACCCGGCGGCCCGATCAACGAGACCCTGCCCGCGCTCGTCTCGAACTCCTGGCGGTACGCCGCCACGTCCGCGTCCGGCTCCGGCTCCGTTTCCACCGGGTGCCTCTCCTGCCCGAGCAGGGCGTGCGCCGTCCTGGCCAGGGCGAGCCGACTCGTGGTGACGCGGCCGGTTCGCTGCCGGGTGGCGAGCCCGGCGAGCACCGCGGCGGCGGCGAGGTAGCCGGTGCCGTGGTCCAGCGCCTGTGCCGGCAGCGCTCCTGGCGCGGCGTCGGGCGCCGGACGGCACAGCTCGGCGATCCCGGTCGCCGCCTGCACGAGGCTGTCGAAGCCGCGCCGGTGCCGCCACGGTCCCCGCTCACCCCACGCCGAGAGGGTCACCGTGACCAGGTGCGGATGCCGCTCGGCCAGCTCCTCCGGCGCGAGCCCGAAGGCGGCGAGCGCACCCGGCCGGTAGCCCTGGACGAGCGCGTCGGCGTCCGCCAGCAGCTCCTCGAACGCGGCCCGGCCCGCCGGATCCGCGAGGTCGAGCAGAGCGCTTCGCTTGCCCGGCCCGGTGTCGAGCGCCTGGTGCGGCAGCTCCGGCGACCGAGGGCTGTCGACGCGCAGGACGTCGGCGCCGAGCGCGGCGAGCAGCCGGCCGCCGACCGGACCGGCGATGACCCGGGTCAGGTCGAGCACGCGGACACCGGACGCCGGCAGCTCGCCCGGACGCAGGCCGGCGGCCCGCCGCGGGCTGTCGGCGACGGCGGAGACGTCCAGCAACGGCTGCCCGGCGACCGTCGAGCCCTGCGGCGTCGCGAGCCAGGTCGCCTCGTCGCGCACGGCGGCCGCACAGCCGCCCGCCTCGACCAGGGCTGACTCCAGTTCGACCGCCCGCCACGCCGCGACGGCATCGCGGGCCCGCGCCACGTCCGCCCCGTCCGCCGGCTCCGGCAGCCCGAGCACCCGCAGCAGCGCACAGCGGTGCTGCGGATAGTTGGCGTGCGTCCTGATCCAGCCGTCCGCGGTGGGCAGGAACGCCGACAGCGGGTCGAACATGGCGAACCCGTCGCCCCCGGCGAGCCGCAGGTGCCGCTCGCTGCGGAACGCCGCGGCGACGTGACCGCGGTCGACGGTCACGGCCGGGCGGGGCACGCCGCGCGCCTCCGCGAGGTCGGCGGCCGCGAGCAGCGCGGTCGTCACCGTCGCCTCGGCGAGCGCCGCGACGGGGAGCACGGACGCCAGGCCGCGAGCCGTCCCGTGCACCCGTACGGCCCCGGGCCCGGGTGCCGCCAGGCCGAGCGCCCCGAGACACGTCTCGAGCATCACCGCCACCTCGGGCCCCCTCAGACGCGCTCGAGCACGACGACCGGGATGTCGCGGTCGGTCTTCTCCTGGTACTCGTCGTACGCGGGCCACTCCTTGGTCATGATCGGCCAGAGCCGCGCCTTCTCCTCGGGGGACGCGGTGCGCGCCTTGGCGGTGAACCGCTCGCCCTTCACCTGGACGAGAACGGTGGGGTTGTCGACCAGGTTGAGGTACCAGAACGGGTGGTCGTCGGCGCCGCCCTTGGACGCGACCACCAGGTACGCGTCGCCGTCACGTCCGTAGATCAGCGCGCTGTCGCGCGGCTGCCCGGTGCGCCGGCCGGTCGTGGTCAGGATGAGCGTGCTGGTGCCCCGCCAGTCGTGGCCCTCCGCACCGTCGGTCGCCAGGTACCGCTCCACGTGCTCCTTGCCGAAAAGCATGCCGCTCGGGATCCTCTCGTTCTCGCATGCCTATGCCGGGGGCGTGACGACCGCCGCGAGCGCGGAGAACGGCACGAGCCGGACGCGGCGCACGGCACCCGGCCGGCGCGGCTCGCCCGGATCGTGCTCCGCGAGCTCGAGGAAATCGGCCCCCACCCGGTCGACCGTACCGTGATGGGCACCCCCGTCGCGGAGCACGACGCGGACGGCGGCGCGGTCCCGGGCGATGCCCCTCAGCACCGCGCCGACCCGGAACCGCTCGGCCACGCGACCCTCGCTCCCGGGCACCGCGGACCACGGTGGCAGGCCCGTCACCGCTGCCACTGCGTCGAGCGAGACGAGTGCGTCGCCGCGATGGCCACGGCCGAGCAGCACCCAGTCGGGCCCGGTGTCGAGCACCGCACCGCACCAGTCGCCACCGCCCAGCAGCGCAACCGTCACCTCGACGCCGCCGGCCACGCGGAGCCGGTCGACGAGCCGCAGCTTCGCGACCTCGGTCCGGGTGCGCTCGGCGATCTCGGCGTCCCGCTCGGCGGCCGCTGCCGCCGCCAGCTCGTTCTCGAGGTCCGCGAACAACCGCTCCCACCGCATGTGCGCATTCTGCCGTACCGGGTTGACTGGACGGTACCGATCGAGTACAACAGCAAACACAAGCAAACGAACGTAACAGGGAGATTCGATGCCGATCACGCCGTACCTGGGGCGCGCGGTCCGGGCGGCCGGTCTCACCGGCGGCATCGGCGTCGTGGTCGCGGCGTTGAGCTGGGCGTCGGCGCCGCCGCTCCGGGCCGTGCTCTCCGGCGTGCCGCTCGACTACGCCACGGCGCTCGGCGGCTGCGCGGCCGGCGTGTCGTGGCTCGCCCTGCTGTGGTTCACCGGGTGCGCCGCATTGGCCCTGCTCGCCCGGCTGCCGGGTGCCGCGGGCCGCTGCGCGGCCGTGCTCGCACACCGGTTGACGCCGGCGGTCTTCCGGCGGGTGCTCGAGGCGAGCCTCGGTGCGGCACTCGTCCTCACCGCGTCGGCCCAGGTGGCCACCGGCGCCACGGCGAGCGCGTCGCCGGCCGTCGCCACCGGGGCGAGGCTGCTCGCCGACCCCACGCCACCGGTCCCCGACCGCCCGGACGTCCGGCCTCGACACCACTCGCAGCCGCGCGTCGTACGGGTCCGTCCTGGCGACTCGCTGTGGTGCATCGCCCGCACCCACATGTCCGGTCGGCCGTCCGACGCCGCGATCACCCGCGAGTGGCACCGCTGGTATGCCGCGAACCGATCGGTCGTCGGCAGCGATCCCGACCTCATCGTCCCCGGACAGCGCCTCCGGCCGCCCGCATCGTGACCTGTCAGTGAAGGGCCAGAGATGACGACGACCACCGTGTCCCAGCTACGCCGGCTGCCGACACCGAGCAGCGAGCCGCCGTTCGACGACGAGCGCGAGTTCCGGCACGCCGCCGGGACGCCCGGCGTCACCTGGCTGCAGGGCGCACTCGCCCTCGCGCCACCGGTCGCCGTGCCGGACGACCCGCCGCCGCACGCGCTACCCCGCCGCACCCCGCTGCGGCTCGTGCCCGACCTGCCCGACGACGAGGACGTCGCCCACGAGGTGCCGTGCGACGACCTCGATCCCGACCCGGCGTGCTACCCGGTGCCGCCGGTGCACCACCCGTGGGTCGGCCGGCTCACCCAGGCCCTGCTCGAGGTGCTCGCCGGCGAGCGGCCGCACACGCAACTGCTGCCGTGGACGTCCGACCGCGTGTTCCGCGCGGTCACCCGCCGGGTCACCGTGGCGGCGCGGATGCGGTCCACCGTCGTCGACCTCACCCGCCGGCCACGCCTGCAGCTCGGCTCGATCCGCGTGACGGAGCCGGCCGTCGGCGTCGCCGAGGTCTGCGCCGTCGTCCGCCGCGGCGAGCGGTGCCAGGCGGTGGCGCTGCGGCTCGAGGCGTGGCGCGGCCGCTGGCGCTGCACCGCCTTCGAGCTCGCCTGACCTCCCGCCGCCCGGCCGGGCCCGGCCACGTCGTCCGCGACGCCGTCGGGCCCGGCCGCGTCGTTCCCGCGTCGTTCGCCGCACTCTCGGCACGCCGTTCTCGCGCCGTTCTCGCGCCGCCCTCGCCGCGCCGTTCTCGCGCCGCCCTCGCCGCGCCGTTCTCCAAATGATCACGGTATGTCAGGTTCCAGGGCCTACCGAGACGAGTACCCACTTCCCGCGTCCTGCAGCACGCGGGAAGTGGGTACTCGGCTGGGTGAGTTCCCTGGAAACCCACATACCGTGATCATTTGGAACCCCGCGCCGGCCCCTGCCCCGGATCGGGCACCCGGGCCGGGCGGAGGACGGTCAGGCCTGGTTCCGCGGATCGCCGTGGCAGCGCTTGTACTTGCGGCCCGAGCCGCACGGGCACGGCGCGTTGCGCGACGTGCCGGCGTACGGGTCGCTGGAGGTCTCCGTCGTCGTCGCGACGGCCTCCTCGTCACCGGTCGCGTCGAGCGTGGGCGCCGAGTAGGACAGCCGGTCCGGGCGCTTCTGCCTGCCCAGGCCCTTGCCCCGGATCGCGGGACGCCCGGCGCCGTTGGTCTCGGCGGCCTCCTCCGCGGCCTCGGCCTCCGCCGCCGCGGCCGCCTCGGCTGCGGCCGCCTCCGCGGCGGCCACCTCGTCGGCGTCGACGAACTCGATCTCGATGTTGAAGAGGAACCCGACGGACTCCTCCTTGATGCCGTCCATCATCTGGCCGAACAGCTCGAAGCCCTCGCGCTGGTACTCGATGAGCGGGTCGCGCTGGGCCATCGCACGCAGGCCGATGCCCTCCTTGAGGTAGTCCATCTCGTAGAGGTGCTCACGCCACTTGCGGTCGAGCACCTCGAGCACGACCTGGCGCTCGAGCTCGCGCATGTTGTCGGCGCCGATCTCCTCCTCGCGCCGGTGGTACGCGTCCCGCGCGTCCTCCTTCACCCGCTCCTCGATGAACTCGGCGGAGATGTTGTCGCGGCCGCCGGACTCCTCCTCGAGGTCCTCGATCGTGACGGAGATCGGGTACAGCGTCTTGAAGGCGGTCCACAGCTCCTCGAGGTCCCAGTCCTCGGCGAAGCCCTCACCGGTGGCGCCGCGGACGTACGCCTCGACGACGTCGTCGATCATGCCCTCGATCTGCTCGGAGAGGTCGGCGCCCTCGAGCACCCGCTTGCGCTCGGCGTAGATGACCTCACGCTGGCGGTTCATCACCTCGTCGTACTTCAGCACGTTCTTGCGGATCTCGAAGTTCTGCTGCTCGACCTGGTGCTGCGCCGACTCGATCGACCGGCTGACCATCTTCGACTCGATGGGCACGTCGTCGGGGATGTTGAACCGGGTCATGACAGCGTCGACGGCCTTCGCGTTGAACCGCCGCATCAGCTCGTCCTCGAGGGACAGGTAGAACCGCGACTCGCCAGGGTCGCCCTGGCGGCCGGAGCGGCCGCGCAGCTGGTTGTCGATGCGCCGCGACTCGTGCCGCTCGGTGCCGAGCACGTACAGGCCGCCGAGCTCGACGACCTCCTCGTGCTCCTCCTCGGTCTGCTCCTTCCACCGCTCCAGCGCGTCGGGGTACGCCGCCTCGTACTCCTCCGGCATCTCGAGCGGCGACAGGCCCTTCTTCTGCAGCTCGAGGTCGGCCTCGAACTCCGGGTTGCCGCCGAGCACGATGTCGGTGCCGCGGCCGGCCATGTTCGTCGCGACCGTGACCGCGCCCTTGCGGCCGGCCTTCGCGACGATCTCGGCCTCCTTGGCGTGGTACTTCGCGTTCAGCACCTGGTGGTCGACGCCGCGCCGCTTGAGCAGCCGGGACAGGTACTCGGACTTCTCCACGCTGGTGGTGCCGATGAGGACCGGCTGGCCCGCCTCGTGGTGCTCGGCGATGTCGTCGGCGACCGCGTCGAACTTCGCCTCCTCGGTCTTGTACACGACGTCGGGGCGGTCCTCGCGGATCATCGGCTTGTTCGTCGGGATCGGCACCACGCCGAGCTTGTAGGTCTTCCAGAACTCGTTCGCCTCGGTCATGGCCGTACCGGTCATGCCGGCGAGCTTGTCGTACATCCGGAAGTAGTTCTGCAGCGTGATCGTCGCGAGGGTCTGGTTCTCCTGCTGGACCTCGACGCCCTCCTTGGCCTCGATCGCCTGGTGCAGGCCCTCGTTGTAGCGGCGGCCGTAGAGGATGCGGCCGGTGAACTCGTCGACGATCAGGACCTCGCCGTTCTGGATGACGTAGTCCTTGTCGCGCTTGTACAGCTCCTTCGCCCGGATCGCGTTGTTGAGGAAGCTGACCAGCATGGAGTTGCCGGGCTCGTAGAGGTTCTCGATGCCGAGGTAGTCCTCGACCTTCTCGACGCCGCTCTCCAGGATGCCGACGGTCTGCTTCTTCTCGTCGATCTCGTAGTCGCCGGGCGCGTCCTCGTCGCCGTCCGGGCGCCGCCGCAGGCGGGGCGCGATCTTGGCGAACTCGCGGTACCACTTGGTGGCCTGGTCGGCGGCGCCGCTGATGATCAGCGGCGTGCGCGCCTCGTCGATCAGGATGGAGTCGACCTCGTCCACGATGGCGAAGTTGTGGCCGCGCTGCACGAGGTCGTCGAGCGAGCTCGCCATGTTGTCGCGCAGGTAGTCGAAGCCGAACTCGCTGTTCGTGCCGTACGTGATGTCGGCCTCGTACGCCTTGCGGCGTGCGGCGTGGTCGAGCTCGGGCAGGACGACGCCGACCTCGAGGCCGAGGAACTGGTGGATGCGGCCCATCCACTCGGCGTCGCGCTTGGCCAGGTAGTCGTTGACCGTGACGATGTGCACGCCCTTGCCGGAGATCGCGTTGAGGTACGCCGGCAGGGTGGAGACGAGGGTCTTGCCCTCACCGGTGCGCATCTCGGCGACGTTGCCGCGGTGCAGCGCCGCGCCGCCCATCAGCTGGACGTCGTAGTGCCGCTGGCCGAGCGTCCGCCGCGCCGCCTCGCGGACCGTGGCGAACGCCTCCGGCATGAGCTCGTCGAGCGACTTGCCGTTCTCGTACTCCTTGCGGAACTCCGCCGTCTGGCCGCGCAGCTCCTCGTCGGACATGTCCTCGTAATCGCCCTCGATCGAGTTCACGTCCTGCGCTACCTGCCGCAGCCTCTTCAGTTCCTTTCCCTCGCCCGCGCGAAGGATCTTGTCGATCAAGACCGGCACTGGAAGTCGACTCCTCAGGTGGCATGTGGGTGACCGGGTGCGCACCGCACCCCATGCGACCATGGTAAAGGGCAGCGGCGGGTCGTGGCCGGGGCGTCACAGAGTCGGCCCGAGGCGACCGCCCGAGGGCGGCACGGCATACTGAGCGGAGAGAAGGACGACCCGGACCGAGAGCAGGTGGAGCTGGCGATGGCGGGAGACGGGCACAAGCACAGCCGTGCGGTGTCGTGGGTGGCCGTCACGATCATCCTGGCCGGCTTCGTACTCGGGGGCATCGCCCTGATCCTCGGCCTGTGGTGGCTGTTCTGGACGGCGCTGGGCGTCGTCGTCGTGGGCGGCATCGTCGCCGTGGCGATCGACATCTTCGCTGACGTGGAGCTGGACCCGCTGAACCCCGGCGAGCCGCTGCGGCGCGAGCTCACCGGCGGCGGAACCGCCGAGATCGAGGGCGCGACCACCGAGCCGACCGCCGCCGAGCCCGACGTCGCCCCGTCCTGACCCACCCGGCGCAGCGCCACCACCTCCTGCCCGTCCGGCCCGGCCCGCCCTGCCCTCTTGTCCCGGGCCATGTAAACCATGCTCGTGGTGCCTGTACACGGGGCATGAGCCTGGTAAAGCCACCACCGGCCTGGTAAAGCGTTCTCTGGGTCGACCCGGACGCCGACGGCGCCGGGTTGTCGGTGCCGGACCCTAGGCTTCGTTCCGTGACCGTCACCCGACCCCGCCCCGCTCCCAAGGCGACCCTCACCGGCGACGAGGCACGCCGGCTGGCGATCCGGGCGCAGGGCCTGTCCGGGCCGCGGGACCGCGCAGGCGGCACGCACGCGATGCTGCGCCGGCTCGGCGCCGTGCAGCTCGACACCATCTCCGTGCTCGCCCGGTCCCACGAGCTCGTCCCGTACGCGCGGCTCGGCGCGATCGGCCGGCGCAGGGTCGAGCGGGCGTACTGGTCGTCGCCGCCGACCACGTTCGAGTACTGGTCGCACGCCGCTTGCATCCTGCCGCTCGAGGAATGGCCGCACTACGCCTTCCGCCGCCGCGCGCACCGGCGCCGCGGCCGGCGCTGGCACGAGGTGCACCAGCAGACGGTCACCGAGGTGCTCGCCCGGCTGCGCGCCGACGGCCCGCTCACCGCGTCCGACCTGGGCGGCGCGAAGAAGGGTGGGCCCTGGTGGGACTGGTCCGACGTCAAGATCGCCGTCGAGTGGCTGCTCGACATCGGCGAGGCCGTCTGCGTCGAGCGGCAGGGCTGGCGGCGCATCTACGACCTCGCCGAGCGCGCCGTGCCCGCGGAGCTGTTCTTCGACGAGCCGGACGAGGCGTGCCTCACCCGGCTGGTCGACTCGGCGGGCCGCGCGCTGGGCGTCGCCACCCGCACCGACCTCGCCGAGTACGTGCGCATCCGCGCCGACCAGGTCGACACGGTCGTCACGGCCACGGGCCTGGTGCCCGTACAGGTGGACGGCTGGCCGGGCGTGGCCTGGGCCGATCCCGCGGCGCTCGCCGACCCCCCGGAAGGACGCTGCCGCACCACGCTGCTGTCGCCGTTCGACTCCCTCGTCTGGGACCGGCGGCGCACCGAGCGGCTGTTCGGGTTCACCCACCGGCTGGAGGCGTACGTGCCCAAGCCGAAGCGGGTGCACGGCTACTACGCCATGCCGCTGCTGACCGGCCATCGGCTCGCGGGCCGGGTCGACCCGGCCCGCGAGGACGGCACCCTGGTCGCGCGGCAGGTGTCGATCGACCGCGCGTCCGCCGTCAAGCCGATGGCCACGGCCCTGCGCGAGGCCGCCCGCTGGGTCGGCTGCGACGACGTCCGGGTCGAACGCGTCCTGCCCGACCATTTCGCCGTCCCGCTCACCAAGGCCCTCTCATGACGTCGATCGGAGGCTCCCGCAGATGAGGCTCACCGTGCTGGGCGGGTCCGGTGCCTGGCCGACCGCCGAGCGGCCGTGCAGCGGTTACCTCGTGGAGGAGGACGGGTTCCGCCTGCTCGTCGACCCCGGCTACGCCACCTTCCCGGCGCTGCAGCGGTACGTCGCCCCCGACGACGTCGACGCCGTCCTCGTCACGCACGGCCACCCCGACCACTGCGTCGACCTCAACCCGCTGCTGCGGGCCCGCGCGCTGACCGACCGGCCACCCGCGCCGCTGCCGCTCTTCGCGCCGCCCGGCGCGCTCGACGCCGTACTCGCCCTCGACCGGCCGGGCATGCTCGACGAGGCGTACGCCCGCACCGACATCGCCTCCGGCGTTCCGGTGCGCATCGGGCCGTTCGACGTCGAGCCGCGCGCGCTCCCGCACTTCGTGCCGAACCTCGGCGTGCGGCTGGCGGCCGGCGGCACCGTGCTCGCGTACACCGGTGACACCGGGCCCAGCGACGACGTCGTCGCACTCGCCGAGGGCGCACACCTGTTCGTCTGCGAGGCGACGCACCTCGAGGTCCCCGAGGACGACGCCGCCCACCTCACCAGCCCGGCGCAGGCGGGCGAATACGCCGCTCGCGCGGAGGTTGGACGGCTGCTGCTCACCCACCTGTGGCCCGGCACCGACGAGCCGGCCGCCATCGCCGCGGCCGCGCGCGCGTACGGCGGGCCGATCGGCGTCGCCCGGCCCGGCGACGTCCTCGATGTGACCTGACCCGCTAACGCCCCTGGTCCGCGAGCCGTGCCAGCAGGAGCGTCTCGGCGACGCAGGCGCGTTCGAACTCGGCCAGGTGCAGGCTCTCGTTGGTCCCGTGCGCCCCGGCCTCCGGGTCCTCGACGCCGGTCACCAGGATCGCCGCGTCGGGGAACGCCTCGTTGAACGCGGCGATGAACGGGATCGAACCGCCGATGCCGATGTCCACCGGCTCGTGCTGCCACGCCGCCGCGAACGCCGACCGGGCGGCGTCGTACACCGGTCCCTCCGCGGTCACGGCGTACGGCTGCGCGCACTCACCCGGCGTCACGGTCACCTCCGCACCCCAGGGCACGTGCGTCTCGAGGTGGCGGCGCAACGCCTCCTGCGCTCGCTTCGCGTCGTCGCCGGGCGCGACCCGCATGCTCACCTTGGCCCGCGCGACCGGCACCACGACGTTGACGGCGTCGGCGATCCGCGGGGCGTCGACGGCGAGCACGGAGATCGCCGGCTTGGTCCACATCCGAGACGTGAGCGAGCCGGTGCCGGAAAGGCGCAGCCCGTCGACCGCGCCGACCTCGCGCCGCACCTGCTCCTCGGTGAGATCGAGCGGGTCGCTCTCCGCCCCGACGAGCCCGTCGACGGCGACCTCGCCGGCGTCGTCGTGCAGCGTCGCGAGCAGGCGCGACAGGGTCATCAGGGCGTCCGGCACCAGGCCGCCGCCCATGCCGCTGTGCACGGCGCCGGCCAGCGTGCGCACCTCGACGTAGCACTCGGCCAGGCCGCGCAGCGAAACCGTCAGCGCCGGCACGCCGATCTTCCAGTTCACCGAGTCGGCGAGCACGATCACGTCGCATGCGAGCAGGTCGCGGTACTCGGCGAGGAACGGGGCGAGCGTGGGCGAGCCGATCTCCTCCTCGCCCTCGACGAACACGGTGACGCCCACCGGCGGGCGGCCGTCGTACGCGCGGACCGCTGCGAGGTGCGCGGCGACGCCGGCCTTGTCGTCGGCGGCACCCCGACCGTAGAGCCGGCCGTCGCGCTCGACCGGCTGGAACGGCTCGGTGCCCCAGGCGGTGCGGTCGCCCACCGGCTGCACGTCGTGGTGCGCGTACAGCAGCACGGTCGGCGCGCCCTCCGGCGCGGGCCAGCGCGCGACCACGGCGGGTTGGCCACCGTCGACGGCGAGGATGCGGACGTCCGGCGCGCCCGCGGTGCGGAACAGCTCGGCGGTGCGGTCCGCCGACGCCCGGACGTCGCCCGCGGCGGCCGGGTCGGCGGAGACGGAGGGGATGCGGACGAGATCCTCGAGGGCGGCCCGTACCTCGGGCAGCCGGGCGCGAACGGCGTCGCGCAACGCGTCATCGGTGAGGGGCACGGGCTCAGGCTAGTAGGTACCCGGTGCCGGCGTGTACCGCCGGCATCAGCGCCTCGACGCCGGCCCGCGGCTGCCGAAGACCGCCTGCGGGTCGGCCCAGCCCGCCTCGTTCGCGGGAACGACGTGGATCCCGGGCTCGGGCGTCGGCGACACGGATCCGGTGACCGGCCTACTCGGTGTCGAAGAGCTTCGTGCGGACCGCGTACATCGCCGCCTGCATCCGGGAGTGCAGCTGCAGCTTGTCCAGGATGTTGCGTACGTGGTTCTTGACGGTGTTCTCCGAGATTGTCAGCCTCGTGGCGATGTCGCGGTTGCTCATCCCGCGCGCGACCAGCTTGAGCACCTGCAGCTCGCGCTCGGTGAGCCGCGGCCCGGGCAGTTGTCTGGACTCGTCCGCACGGCGCGCGATCGTGGCGAACTCGTTGAGCAGCTTCGACGCCATCGACGGCGGGATCAGGGACTTGCCGCCGTGCACGTCGCGCACCGCGGTCGCGATGTCGTCCACCGGGATCGTCTTCACCAGGTACCCGGACGCGCCCGCCTTCACCGCGTCGAAGAGGTCGGCCTCCTCGTCGCTGGTGGTGAGGATGACCAGCTTCGCGCTCGGCACCTCGGAGTGGATCGTGGCGCACGCCTCGATGCCGTCGCGGCGCGGCATCCGCAGGTCGAGCAGGATCACGTCGGGCAGCAGCTCGACGGCCTGCCGCACCGCCTCGCCGCCGTCGGACGCCTCACCGACGACGTTGATGTCGGGCTCCTGCTGCAGGGTCATGTCGAGGCCGCGGCGGAACAGCGCGTGGTCGTCCACGATGAGCACACGTATCGGCTCGGCGGGGGTCTGCCCGGTGCCCGTCGCGTTCACGAGCGAATCCAAGGTCGTGCGGCCCTTCCAACCCCCCGGTCGTCGCGTCACACAGTACCGCTTCGCGGACGGCGGACCGCCGAGGCGCGACCGGGCACGATCGTGCGCGGCCGCGCCTCGGCGGGTCGGCTAACCGACGGTCTGCGTGGCCTCCTCGAGGCGGATGACGCCGTAGTCGTAGCCGCGACGCCGGTAGACGACGCTCGGCTTGCCGCTGGCGGCGTCCCGGAACAGGTAGAAGTCGTGACCGACGAGTTCCATCGCGAACAGCGCCTGCTCGATCGACATCGGGCCGGCGGCGTGCGACTTCTCCCGGACGATCAGGGGGCCGTCGCCCTCCATCTGGACGGGGACGAGCGGACGCCCGTCCTCATCGACCTCGGGCGGCTCGGGGAACTCGTCGGCGGCGGTGCGCGCGACGCCGTTGGTGGTCCCGGCCAGTGCGGACGCGAGCGGCGCCGTCGCCGCGGCCACGGAAACCGGCGCGCGCGAGCCGCGATGGATCTTCCGCTTGTCCTTGAGTTTGCGCAGCCGTCCTTCGAGCTTGTCCCAGGCACAGTCGAAGGCCGCGTACGGGTCCTGTGCGCGGGCCTCCGCCCGGACGACGGGCCCGGGCGAGCGAACGGTCAGCTCGACTCGGTCGGAGACGTTCGCCAGGCGCGGGTTGCGTTCCTTGCTGATCAGGACGTCCAGGGCGACATCCCGATCCGCGAACCGTTCCACCTTCGCCAGCTTGTCGCTGACGTACCGGCGGAATCGCTCCTGCACCTTGACGTGGTGCCCCTTGACGACGATCTGCACGAACGATCCCCCTCCTCGTCACAGCTCAGCTCAGTACCGGGCGCCGGGCGATGCCCGTCGGTCGGCGAACCGAGTCGGGCAGGGTTCCGTGACACACCTGGCCGCCATGACTGCGGGTGCTCACTTCGCCGGCGGCGACCGAGTCCGGTCGCCGGTACGTATCCACCTCCAGCGCCGACTAGTCCTACAGCCCCCCGACACCCATGCCCGAACGCTAGCCCAACTCGGCGCATCTGTCAGTGGCCAATGTTGCCGAGCCGTTGCCGTTTCGTTCCCGCGCCGTTCTCGACGACGTCGGTGCGTGTTCACCACCGGCTCACCGGCCCCGTGGGGTCG
>DASUWX010000227.1:0-11037 GCA_036378185.1 Streptosporangiales bacterium
GTCACGCGCGCGGCCGGCGTGCCGCGGCTGATCTCGTTGCCGTCCGGGCCCGGCTCGAAGCCGGTGACGGTCCCGTACAGTTCCCGGACGGTCGCGCGCGAGAGGAACTGCGTCGGCATGCCCAGCGCGTCGCCGATCGCGAGCCCGTAGAGCGCACCCAGCGCCCGATCGTCAGCGCTCATCGACGTCCAGGTCGACGGTCCACGGGTTGACGACCTCGACGCCGACGCCCTCGAAGTCCTTGACGTTCCGCGTCGCGAGCGTCGCTCCCCTGACTCGGCAAACCGCCGCAATCTGTGCATCTGCGATCTCGATGCACCGACCCATGCGCGTCCGACTTGCGACCACCTCTGCGTACTCCCAGGCGGCATCGATGTCGAAGGGAAGGAGCGGACCACGAAGATCGGCCAAGCTGGCCGCGATCTCGTCGGTCAGGCGTGCCCGACGTCGCCCATCGGGCAGCCGCGCTACGCCAGCGAACAGCTCGGCCGCGGTGATCGACGTGGTGGCCAGGCCCGAGGCAGGCTGGACGTCCAGCCACTCGACCACGGCCGACGCGGGATTCGGGCGAACCATCTCCGACAGAACGTTCGTGTCGAGGACGATCACTCGTCGAAGTCCACGCCGCGTGCCAGGTCGGTGCGCGGCGGGATGTCCAGTTCCGCACCATCGATGGCGGCGAACCGCGCATGCATCCGGGAACCGAAGCCGTACTCCTCGTCGGGGTTCGGTCTCGCAAGGACGTCCTTGAGGATCGCGCGTACTTCGGCCTCCATCGAGCGGCCGTGCTCGGCGGCCCGGACCCGGAGCCGGGCGTGCGTGTCGTCGTCGAGACCGCGGATCGTCAGCGTCGCCATGATCACCGCCTGGTTGCAGTCGGTGCTGTCATTGACAGCATTCTACCCGTCGCCGCGGACGACGTGGGTCCGATAGCGGTCGCAGACCAGCGCGAGCACCTCCTCGCCCGGCCGGCCGGCGAGGTCGGCGTTGAAGATCTCCACCTCGACGAGGCCGGCGTAGCCGGCGGCGTCCACGGCGGCGCCGAGACCGCGGAAGTCGACGCAGCCGTCGCCGGGCAGCGCGCGGCCCTCGAGTGCGCCCGCGGGCAGCGGCGTCACCCAGTCGCTCACCTGGTAACTCAGGATCCGGCCGGACGCGCGCGAGAGAGCGGCGTGCACGTTCGGGTCCCACCAGATGTTGTACGCGTCGACGACGACCCCGACGACGTCCGCGGGGAACGGCTCGGCCAGGTCGAGCGCGAGGTCGAGGGTCGAGACGGCGGACCGGTCGGAGCAGAACATCGGGTGCAGTGCCTCGACACCGAGCCGGACTCCCGCGGACTCGGCGTACGGCACCAGCTCGGCGATGCCGTCCCTGATGCGGGCACGCGCGCCCGCCACGTCGCGGCTGCCCGGCGGCACCCCACCGCAGACGAGCACGAGCACGTCCGCGCCGAGCGCGGCGGTCTCGTCGACCGCACGCCGGTTCTCCGCGGCGGAGTCGCCCGTCGTGAAGAAGCCGCCCCGGCACAGCGACGACACGCGGACGCCGGCGTCGCGGACGGCCTTCGCCACGCGCTCGACGCCGGCCTCGGCGACCGGAGCCCGCCACAGCCCGACACCGGGCACCCCGGCCCGCGCGCACCCCTCGACCGCCTCCAGCACCGACCACCTGCCGGCTGTCGCCTGGTTCAGGCTGAGCCGCGCCAACCCCGCGCCGACGTTCACGCGTCCACCCCCGCGACGGTGAGGAAGGCACGCAGCCGGGCGGCCGCGAGCTCGGCGTCGGGGAGCAGGCCGGCCCGGTCGGCGAGGACCGCCGCCTGCGCGAGATGTGGCACGGACCGCGCGCTCTGCATGCCACCCACCATCGTGAAGTGCTCCTGGTGGCCGGCGAGCCAGGCGAGGAACACGATGCCGGTCTTGTAGTGGAACGTGGGCTCGCCGAACAGGTGCCGTGACAGCGGCACGGTCGGCGCGAACAGCCGGTCGTACGCCGGCGCGTCGCCGGTGTCCAGCGCGTGCAACGCCGCCGCCGCGACCGGCGCGATCGGGTCGAAGATGCCGAGCAGGGCGTCGCTCGCGCCCTGCTCGTCACCGCGTATCAGCGCCGGATAGCCGAAGTCGTCGCCGGTGTAGCAACGGACACCGGCGGGCAGGCGACGGCGGAACGCCGTCTCGCGGCCGGCGTCGAGCAGCGACACCTTGACGCCGTCGACGCGGTCGGCGTGCTCGCCGACGATGCCGAGCACGGAGTCGGTGGCGGCGTCGAGGTCGGCCGATCCCCAGTAACCCGCGAGCGCGGGATCGAACACGGGGCCGAGCCAGTGCAGCAGGGCCGGGCGGCTCAGCTGCCGCAGCACCTTGCCGTACACCGCCGCGTAGTCCTCCGGCCCGTGGGCGAGCGCGGCCAGCTGCCGGCTCGCCATGAGCACGACGGTCGCGCCGGCGTCCTCCACCACCTCGCACTGCTCGAGGTACGCCGCTGCGACGTCGTCGAGCCGCTCGACCCGGGCGGGCAGCTGGTCGGTGCCGGCGCCGCAGACGAGCGGCCCGCGGCCGGGCTCGGCGCCGACCCGCCGGATCAGCTCGCGCGTGGCCGGCCAGTCCAGGCCCATGCCCCGCTGCGCCGTGTCCATCGCGTCGGCGACGCCGAGGCCGTGCCGCCAGACGTGGTGCCGGAAGGCGAGGGTGGCGTCCCAGTCGAGCCGTGCGGGCCGCCCCGGCGTGTTGTCGGCGAGCGGGTCGGCGACCACGTGCGCGGCGGCGTAGGCCACCCGGCTCCGCGCCGGCCCGTCCGGCGGAGGCGGCGGCGTGCGGCCGGTGAACGAGTACGGGGCCGCGCTCCCGTCGGGCGCGGGCAGGCGCACGGTCGGCGTCACGTCAGTCCACCCGCAGCTCAGGGACCTCGACCCGCCGGCCCTCCGCCGAGGACAGCAGCGCCAGCTCGGCGAGCTGGACGCCGCGGGCGCCGGAGAGGAAGTCCCATCGGAACGGGGTGTCCTCGACGACGTGCCGGAGGAACAGCTCCCACTGGCGCTTGAACCCGTTCTCCATCACGCCGTTGTCGGGCACCTCGCTCCACTGCGCGCGGAAGTCCTCGGTGGCGGGGACGTCCGGGTTCCACCGCGGCCTGGGCGTCACCGACCGGTGCTGGACGCGGCAGCGCCGCAGGCCCGCGACCGCACTGCCCTCGACGCCGTCGACCTGGAACTCGACCAGCTCGTCGCGGTTCACCCGGACCGCCCAGGACGAGTTGATCTGCGCCACGACGCCGTCGTCGAGCTCGAACACCGCGTACGCGGCGTCGTCGGCGGTGGCGGCGTACCGCTCGCCCTCCTCGTCGACCCGCTCGGGGATGTGCGTGACCGCCAGCGCCTGCACCGAACGGACCCGGCCGAACAGGTTCTCCAGCAGGTACTGCCAGTGGCAGAACATGTCGAGGACGATCCCGCCGCCGTCCTCCTTGCGGTAGTTCCACGACGGGCGCTGCGGCTCCTGCCAGTCCCCCTCGAACACCCAGTACCCGAACTCGCCGCGGATCGAGAGCAGCCGGCCGAAGAACGCGCCGTCCAGCAGCCGGCGCAGCTTGCGGATGCCGGGCAGGAACAGCTTGTCGGCGACGATGCCGTTCTTCACCCCCGCGTCGCGGACCACCCGCACCAGCTCGAGCGCCCCGTTGAGGTCGGCCGCCACCGGTTTCTCGGAGTAGACGTGCTTACCCGCGTCGACCGCCAGCTTGATGCACTTCTCGTGCAGGTGCGTCACCTGGGCGTCGAAGTAGACCTCGACGTCGTCCGCGGCCAGCGCCTGCTCGAGATCGGTGGTCCAGCGGGTCAGCCCGTGTTCCTCGGCGATCCGTCGCAGCTTGTCCGGATTGCGGCCGACGAGCACGGGTTCCGGCCAGATGTCGTCCCCGCCGGCGGTGGGAATGCCGCCCTGCTCCCGGATCGCCATGATCGAGCGCACCAGGTGCTGGTTGTAACCCATGCGTCCGGTTACGCCGTTCATGACGATGCCGATGAGCCGTCTGGCCATGCGTGTCGTCCTCTCCCAAGACCGGCAAGCGCTTTCCAGAAGCTATGCTGAGGCGTTCGGGACGTCAAGCGAGTGGAGGGCGGGTTGGCTCGCACCGGGGGACCCCACGTCACGCTGGAGCAGGTCGCCATCCAGGCCGGCGTATCGCTGGCGACGGCGTCCCGCGTGCTCAACGGCGGCGGCACCCGCCGCGTGCGCGAGGAGCTCAGGGAACGCGTGCTCAGCTCCGCCCAGGCGCTGCACTACGTCGCCAACGCCCACGCGCAGACGCTGGCCCGGGCGACGTCGAACACGGTCGGCCTGGTCACGCACGACGTGAGCGATCCCTACTTCGCCCAGATCGCGAGCGGTGCGATGCGTGTGGCCACCGAGCAGGGGCTGCTGGTGCTGCTCGCCAGCACCTTCCGCGACCCGGAGCGCGAGCTCGCGTACGCGTCCGCGCTGCGCGCCCAGCGGGCCCGCGCGATCCTGCTGCTGGGCAGCGGGTTCGACGACCGTGCCTACACCAACGCGATGCGGGCCGAGCTGACGCCGTACCGCGACGCGGGGGGCCGGGTCGCGGCCGTGAGTCATCACGACTTCGCAGTCGACGCCGTCCTGCCCGACAACCGCGGCGGCGCCGCGGACCTCGCCCGGGCGTTGCTCGAGCTCGGGCACCGCAGGTTCGCGGTCATCAGCGGCCCACCGCGGCTGACGACCGTGCAGCACCGGGTGCAGGGATTCAGGGACGCACTGGCCGAGGCCGGTGTCGAGCTCGCCGCCGATGCCGTCGTCGAGAGCGAGTTCAGCCAGACCGGTGGCTACGACGGCACGCTCGAGCTGCTCCGCCGCAGGGTGCGGTGTACCGCGCTGTTCTGCGTCACCGACGTGATGGCGATCGGCGCGCTCGAGGCGCTGCGCGAGAACGCCGTACGGGTGCCCGACGACCTGTCGGTCGCGGGCTTCGACGACATCCCCATCGTCCGGCATCTCAACCCGCCGTTGTCGACCATGCACCTCCCGCTGGAGGAGATCGGCGAGCGGGTGATGTCGCTCGTCCTCGCCGAGCCGCGGAAGCGGCGCCACGTCGAGACGGTCCGGCCCGAGGTCACCCTGCGCGAGAGCACCGCCCGCGTCCGCCGGGGCGGCCGCCGCCCGCGCTGACCGGCCGCCGCCGGTCGCTCGAATATGCTCGCCGCGTGGCCATCGATCGCACCCGGCTGCTGGACGCGGTCCGCGGTCTGGACCTTCCGCCCGGGCAGTACGCCGTCTTCGGCAGCGGCCCGATCGTGGTCCGCGGCCTGCGCGAAGGCGCCGACATCGACCTGTTGGTCACGCCCGAGCTCTACGCGCGGCTGCGGGACACCCCGGAGTGGACGCCGCGGTTGCGCTCCGACGGCGGCGAGACGCTGGCGCGGGCCGACTTCGACGTGATGGATCGGCTCGAGTTCCCCGGCTACGTCGGGGACGTGCCCGCCATGATCGCGGACGCCGAGCGCATCGACGGCGTGCCGTTCGTCCGGCTCCCCGAACTGCGCAGGTTCAAGGCGGCGCTCAACCGGCCCAAGGACCACGTCGACCTCGACCTCATCGACGGGGCGCTGGCGCGCGAGCGCACGCCCGACGACGCCGAGCGGCAGCGCCGCCGCGAGGCGGCCGAGCGGACGCTGGCGGGGTCCACGGCGCGGCCGGAACCGGGCCTGCCGGCCTGGGCGGGCAGCGGCTGGTCGTTCGTCGCCGGCGTGTGCACCCGGCCGCGCCCGACGTTCGCCGCGGCACGCGGCACCACGTTCTGGGGTACCGGGTACCTCGTGCTGCTGGCCGCGGTGGAGCTGAACGCGGTGGCACGCGTCCGCGGCGGCGGGTCGGCGTTGCAGTTCGTCGCCGCGCCGGTCGCGGCCGGGATCGCCCTGCTGCTCGCGCTGGTCGCGGCGTCCGTCGCGCTCGCGGTGGCCAGGCCGGTGACGACGGTGACCGGGGCAGGGCCGGCGGCGACCCAGACGGCGCTGGTGTGGGGGCTCTGCGCCGTGCCGCAGGCAGTGGTCGAGATCGCGCTCGGCGCCGGTGTCGTGGCCACCGTCGTCGGCGTGGTGGCCGCGTCGGCCGCGCTCGCGTTGCAGGCGGTGCTCTACGCCGAGGCCTACGGCGTCTCGCTCGGCCGCGGGCTCGCCGGGGCCCTCGCCGGCCTGCTCACGGCGTTCGCCGCGGCGCTGTTCGTCGCGATCGTCCTGGCCGCGTGCGGTGCCCTCGGCTGAGGGACGTACCCTCGAAGGGTGCGCAAGCTACTGACTCCCAAGTGGCTGGCGTTGCACGTCCTGGCGGTTTTCCTGGTGCTGTCGTTCTGCTTCCTCGCGTACTGGCAGCTCAAGCGCGGCGAGGCGGGCAACGCGCGCAGCTGGGGCTATGCGTTCCAGTGGCCGGCGTTCGCGATCTTCGTGATCTACATGTGGATCCGGATGATGCGCGAGGAGCTGCACCCGGCGGAGGACGAGCCGCGGCGGGAGACGAGCACCGCCGGCCTGGCCGACGACGCCGGTCTGCCGCTGCCGGCCGGGGCGGCGAACGCGGCGGCGTACGACGACGACGAGGACGACGATCCCGAGCTGGACGCGCAGCTGGCCGAGTACAACAGGTACCTGGCCGACCTGCACGAGCGCGCGTCGCGCAGCGGTGGACGGTGACGGAGGCGGCGGTTCGTGGCTGAGGAGCGCACGGGTGTCGGTGCGGCGCCCGCGGGTGTGGCGTCGATGGCACTGCCGAAGGGCGTCGGCGGCGCACTGGTGCGGTACCGGGTGATGGCGTACGTCACCGGCACGCTGCTGATCCTGCTCGTCTTCGTCGCGATGCCGATCAAGTACATCGGTCACGACGACACGCCCGTGGCGATCGTCGGCCAGGTGCACGGCTACCTGTACATGGTCTACCTGATCGCGGCCGCCGACCTCGCGCGGCGGGTCCGGTTCAGCCTGACCCGGATGGTGGCCATGTTCCTCGCCGGCGTGGTGCCGACGCTGGCCTTCTTCTGCGAGCGCCGGGTGACCGGCTGGGTCAGGGAGCGCGTCGCCCGCTGACCGTGCGACGTCGGTCAGATCCTCGTGCGGTGGAAGTTCAGGTGCGACCGCGACGGCGTCGGCCCCCGCTGGTCCTGGTACCGCGAACCGGACGCTCCGGTCCCGTACGGCTGCTGCGCAGGCGAGCTGAGCCGGAAGAAGCACAGCTGCCCGATCTTCATCCCCGGCCACAGCTTGATCGGCAGCGTCGCGACGTTCGACAGCTCCAGCGTCACGTGCCCTGAGAACCCCGCGTCCACGAAACCGGCCGTCGAGTGCGTCAGCAACCCCAGCCGCCCCAGACTCGACTTGCCCTCCAGCCTCGCGGAGACGTCGTCGGGCAGGGTGACGACCTCGTAGGTGGAGCCCAGCACGAACTCGCCCGGGTGCAGGATGAACGGGTCGTCCGCCTTCGGCTCGACGAGCCGGGTGAGGTCGGGCTGTTCCTGCGCGGGGTCGATGTGCGGGTACCTGTGGTTCTCGAAGACGCGGAAGTACCGGTCGAGCCGCACGTCCACGCTCGACGGCTGCACCATCGAGGGGTCGTACGGCTCGAGCCCGATCCGTCCCGCGTCGATCTGGGCCCTGATGTCACCGTCCGAGAGCAGCACGCCCGGCAGCGTACCTTGCAGGACCTTCCGTGATCGTGACAACCGCCTGCGGCCCACGATCGTCTCGTGCACAGCTTCGTTGCATCGGAACCGATCGGGGCATCATGACGAACATCGCAGGTATGGGCCGGGTGGCCCTGCGGGTCATCGCGACTGCGGCGCTGGCGGTCGGCCTGGTCGCCGGGCTCGGGGTACTGAGCCCGGGCGTCGCCCGGGCGGCGTCCGGGCCGCCGTGCACGTCGACCAAGGTCCGCGCGTGCGTGGACATCTCCAGGGGCAAGGCGTGGCTGATGTCCCACGGCAAGGTGGCCTACGGTCCCGCGACGATCACGTCCGGGCGCCCGGGCTACCGCACCTCGATCGGCACCTTCCACGTCACGCGGAAGGACAAGGACCACATCAGCTCGATCTACCACGTGCCGATGCCGTACTCGGTGTTCTTCCACGGCGGCGAGGCGTTCCACGAGGGCAGCCGGAAGGTGCAGTCACACGGCTGCATCCACCTCTCGCACAAGTCGGCCGTGCGGTTCTACAAGTACCTGCACGTCGGGGACGTGGTGCAGATCCACAGGTGACGTCGGGGTCAGGACTCGGCCGGCTCCCATGGCAGCACCCACGGGGACGCCGGCCAGCTCTCGACGGCCGCCATCAGCGGCATCGCCGTGCCGCCGTCGATCGACTCGCGGACGATGTCGGCGTGGCCCGCGTGCCGCGCCGTCTCCTGGATCAGGTGGAGCAGCACCCACCGCACCGACCACTCGTCGACGTCCTGCGGGAACCACGGCACGCCCTTGGGCACGGGCACCGCCTGCCCCAGGTCGCCGATCCCCGCGACCACCGACTCGGTGCGCTTCGCCACCTCGTCGTACCGCGCGAGGGCGCCGGCGAGCGTCTCGTCCGGGTGCAGCGTGAACATGTCCATGTAGTCGACCGCGTCGCTCGGGTCGAACGGCTTGGCCTGCCCGAGCATGGTGTCGATCCAGCCGTCCTCGGTGGCCGCGACGTGCTTGATCAGGCCGCCGATCGTGAGGCTGCTCGCGGACGGGGCGAGCCGCGCCTGCTCGTCGGTCAGCCCGTGTGCGGCGACCCGGATGGCGTAGCGCTGGTGCGCCAGGAAGGACAGCAGGCCGTCGCGTTCGTCGGCGACCGGGCGGACGTTACCGGGCATGATGAAGACCTTTCAGCCGAGCCTCCCGTCGAGGCGATGGCGTCCATCATCACAGCCGTCGCGGACGGAACCGGTCCTCGAGGCGTCGGCGTCCCGTCAGTCGACGCCGAGTAGTCGCGGCAGGTCGCGCATGTCGTCGAAGACGACCGTTCCGGGGCCGGCCAGCCAGTCCCGCGGCGTCAGGCCGCCGGCGAACCCGAACGCGCTCATGCCGGCCGAACGCGCCGCCTGCACGCCGTACTTGCTGTCCTCGACGACGGCACACGCCGCCGGCGCGACGCCCATCCGCTCGGCGGCGTACAGGAACAGGTCGGGCGCCGGCTTGCCCTGGGCGACCTCGTCAGCGCTGAAGATGCGGCCGTCGAACCGGTCGTGGAGCCCGGTCCGGCCGAGCGTGCGGCGCATCTTCTCGTGGCTCCCGCTGGACGCGACGCAGGTGGGCACGCGGAGCGCGTCGAGCACGTCCAGCACGTCGACGATCCCGTCCACCGGCTTCAGCTCGGCGTCGAGGGCGTCCAGGTAGCGCCGCTGGAACGCGGCCCGCCATCCCTCGGGCAGCGGCCTGGTGGCGTGTGCGGCCAGGTCGTCGAACAGCAGGTCCTGCGAGCGGCCGAGGAACCGCTCGACGATCTCCTCCTCGGAGAGCGACCAGCCCAGCTCGGCCATGACCTCCGCGTCCAGCCGCACCGCTATCCGTTCGCTGTCGACGAGCACGCCGTCGCAGTCGAAGATCACCAGCTCGGGAGGAGATGTCACGCGTTCACCCTATTGGGCTAGCGTCCTGGGGGTGACGACCTCCGAGACCCTCGAGCGCGTGACGGGACGGCTGCTGCCGATCGACGAGGACGGCCGGGTGCTGCTGCTCCACGGCTGCGACCCGGCCAGGCGCGACCAGCCGTTCTGGTTCACCATCGGCGGCGGCGTCGACGAGGGCGAGACGACCGCGCAGGCGGCCGCACGCGAGGCGTTCGAGGAGACGGGCCTCGTCGTCGACGCCGACCTGCTCGGGCGGCCGGTGTGGCGGGCGCACGCACGGTTCAGCTTCGACGGCAGGCAGGTCAGCCAGGTCAACGAGTTCTACGTCGTCCGGGTGCCGCGGTTCGAGGTGAGTTTCGCCGGGCTCGAGGAACTCGAGCAGGACTGCCTCGACGGCCATGCCTGGTGGAGCGCGACGGAGCTGCGGACCACCCGGGAGCCGTACGTGCCCGTCGACCTGCCGGACCGGCTCGACCTGGTCAGCTCCGCCGGCCGGTGAACGCGACCCCGAGGCCCAGCCCGATCATGGTGAGGCCGCCCGCGCCGCCGACCATGCGCAGCCGCCTGGGTGAGCGCGCGAACCAGGCGCGCGCCGTGCCCGCCACCAGACCCCAGACGGAGTCCGAGGCGAGCGCGATGGCCACGAAGATCAACCCCAGCACGAGCAGCTGGGTGGTGACGTGCCCGGCGGAGGCGTCCACGAACTGCGGCAGCACGGCGCCGAAGAAGACGAGCGACTTGGGATTGGTGACGCCGACCACGAACGCGTCCGTCCAGACCCGCCAGGTCGCGCGCCGCACCTGCACCTGGTCGAGCACGGCCCCCAGCTCACCGCGTCTGCGGTACGTGCGGACGCCGAGGTAGACGAGGTACCCGGCCCCGGCGAGCTTCAGCACGGTGAACGCGACCAGCGACCGCTGGATGATCGCGTCGATCCCGAACGACACCGCGACGACGAGCACGAACTCGCCGACGGCGTTGCCGGCGACGGTGGCGAACGCGGCTCGGCGGCCCAGCGCCAGCGCGCGGCTCACGACGAACATCACGCTCGGCCCGGGCACGACGATGAGCAGCAGCGAGACCAGGCAGAACGTCGCCAGGCGACCGGGATCGACCACACTCCCACGCTACGGGCGGACCGGGCGTCCGGGCACGTCATTTCTCAAGGAGCGGGGACGTGGTCGAAGGTGGCGGGGCGGCCGAGCCAGGTGATCCGCCCCGGCGGCCAGTACACCGCGACCGCACGCCCGACGACCTTGTCGACCGGCTCGGTCGACAGCACCGCATTGTGCGTACGCAGGTAATGCTCCCGCGAGTCCGCCGAGTCCGACCGATGATCACCCATCAACCACAGCCGACCCGCCGGCACCGTCGCCGAGAACCGCGCCTCACTCGCCGGATCCTGCCGACCCGCGGCGTTGCGGTAGATGTACGGC
>DASUWX010000228.1:0-2466 GCA_036378185.1 Streptosporangiales bacterium
CGCGTCTCCGCCGGTCACCGCGTCGACGACGTCGAGCTCGGCAAGTCGAACGTCCTGCTCATCGGGCCGACGGGCTGTGGCAAGACGCTCCTCGCGCAGACGCTCGCGCGCATGTTGAAGGTCCCGTTCGCGATCGCCGACGCGACCGCGCTCACCGAAGCCGGCTACGTCGGTGAAGACGTCGAGAACATCCTCCTGAAGCTGATCCAGGCGGCCGACTACGACGTGAAGAAGGCCGAGACCGGGATCATCTACATCGACGAGATCGACAAGATCGCCCGCAAGTCGGAGAACCCCTCGATCACGCGGGACGTCTCCGGTGAAGGGGTCCAGCAGGCGCTGCTGAAGATCCTCGAGGGAACGACCGCCTCGGTCCCGCCGCAGGGCGGGCGCAAGCACCCGCACCAGGAGTTCATCCAGATCGACACGACGAACGTGCTGTTCATCTGCGGCGGCGCGTTCGCCGGGCTCGAACAGATCATCGAGTCCCGCGAGGGGCACAACAGCGTCGGCTTCTCCGCCGTGCTCCACTCGAAGAAGGACGAGACCGACCTCGGCGAGCTGTTCTCCCAGGTGATGCCGGAGGACCTGCTCAAGTTCGGCATGATCCCCGAGTTCGTCGGCCGGCTGCCCGTGATCACCAGCGTGCACAGCCTCGACCGCGACGCGCTCAGCCGGATCCTCACCGAGCCGCGCAGCGCGCTGGTCAAGCAGTACCAGCGGCTGATGGAGCTCGACGGTGTCGAGCTCGACTTCGCGCCGGACGCCATCGACGCCATCGCCGAGCAGGCGCTGCTGCGCGGCACCGGTGCCCGCGGCCTGCGCGCCATCCTCGAAGAGGTGCTGCTCTCGGTGATGTACGAGGTGCCGAGCCGCAAGGACGTCGCCCGCGTGGTCATCACCCGCGACGTCGTGCTCGCCGGCGTCAACCCGACGCTCGTACCGCGCGAGGTCGTGACGTCGCGCCGCGAGCGTCGCGAGAAGTCGGCCTGACGCTTTCCTCGACGGCCCGGGCCCTGCGGGGTCCGGGCCGTTCGTCGTCCCCGCCGCGTCCTGCGCGCGCCGCCCACTCGTCCGCATGCCCGCGTGTCGCCGCGTCGAGCAGCCGGCCGGCCAGGATCAGCAGGCCGACGAAGGCGACGGACATGAGTGATGCGAGCAGCATGCGTTGAGCCCTTCGTCTCATCGGAGTAGGACGGGCGCGCGGCGTGGGCGTTGGTTCGATCATGCTGTCGGAGGCGATCGGCGGACAGTGGCAGGAACGACGTCTTCCGATAGATTGTCGCCATGCACCAGGTGGCTGTTCTCGCCTTCGACCATGTCCAGAGCTTCGACCTGGCGATGCCGCTCCAGGTCTTCACCACCGCGCACTCGCTGGAGAAGCTGGCCGGCGCGCTGTTCGGTCCGCCGCTGTACCAGGTGAAGGTGTGCGGCGACGGCCGCGACCTCGTCGTCACCGGAGTCGGCGGGGTGGAGATGTACCGGTACACGCCGCCGAACCCGCTCGTCGCCGCGGTCGAGGCCGACACCGTCGTCGTGGTCGGCTTCCGCGAGGACGCGGACCCGCCCGCGGAGATCCTCGACGTGGTGCGGGAGGCGCACCGGCGCGGCGCACGGATCGCCTCGATCTGCACCGGCGCCCTGGTCCTGGCTGCAGCGGGGCTGTTGGACGGGCGCCGGGCGGCGACGCACTGGTCGGACGCGGGCCTGATGGCGAAGCGCTACCCGCGCGTGCAGGTCGACCCGGACGTGCTCTTCATCGACCACGGCGACGTGCTCACGTCGGCCGGGGCGGCGACCGGGCTCGACCTGTGCCTGCACATGGTGCGCAGGGACTTCGGGTCCGCCGTGGCGGCGGACGTCGCGCGGCACCTGGTCGTCCCGCCGCAGCGCGACGGCGGGCAGGCGCAGTTCATCGCGCACCCGGAGCCCGGCGGCGAGGACGGGTCGCTCGAGCCGACCATGCGCTGGATACGGGAGCACGTAGGCGAGCCGTTGACCCTGACGGACATCGCCGCCCATGCGGGGATGAGCGAGCGGACGCTCAACCGGCGGTTCAGGGAACAGACCGGCACGACGCCGCTGCAGTGGTTGTTGCGGCAGCGGGTGCACCACGCGCAGGAGCTGCTGGAGACCACGGACCTCTCGGTCGAGGCGATCTCGCGGCACTGCGGCTTCGGCACGGCGGTCGCCATGCGGCAGCACTTCGCGAAGCGGATCCAGGTGTCACCGCTGGCGTATCGGCGCGCCTTCCGCGCCCGCGCCGACGCCTAGCCTCCGCAACCCGTGCGGGTGCTCCTCACCGCACCATGACCCGGTGAGGGTGCCCCGCACGGGGTCGCCCGGTCAGGGGTGACGGTCGAGCTCGCGGGTCAGGGACGCGTGCGAGTGGATCCGGGACGCCGCACGCTCGGCCGCCCGCACGGCGGCTGCCCGGTCCGGTACGGCCCGGGCCGTCGTCGCGGC
>DASUWX010000229.1:0-13960 GCA_036378185.1 Streptosporangiales bacterium
CACCGATGGCTGGGTGGCATCCACCCGACCAGCCCCAGCCGCGCGGGGGCAACGGCCAGTACCCGCACCCCGTGCCGCCCGCGCCGTGGGGGACGCCGCCGCCACCGCACCCGCAGCACCGGTACCCGGCACCCCCGCACCCCGTGCCGCGGCCGCCGTACTCAGGCCCGCCGCTGCCCCCGCCGTCGGTTCCCGGGGCGCCGCCGCGGCCGTGGCCGCCTCCACCGCGCCGGGTCGTGCCGCCGGTCCCGGTGACCGTGCCGAGGGACGAGGACCAGTACCGGCCGCCGCCGATCCAACTGCCGCCCGCGCCGGGCGACCACGGCAAGCTGCCCACGCTGCCCACGGCCAAGCGGATCCCGAACGACCTGGCGTTCGTCGTCAACCCGCGCGTCGGCATCTGGTACCTGCTGTACCTGGTCCCGCTGCTTATCCTGCTGGCGCCGGCGGTGTACCTGCTCGCGACCGGGCGGGTCGCGCTGGGCCTGATCGTCCTGGTGCTGACCGTCGCCGTCTACGTCTGCGCGTTCGGCTTCCGGCTGTTCGTGCTGGCGTTCAGCGGGCCGTTGCTCGCCGCCGACCGGAACTGGCTGTGGGTGCAGGCCAGGAAGTGGCCGGCGCTCGCCGTCCGCATCCCGTGGGAGCTCGTGGCCGAGATCCGGGTACGCCGCTGGTTCCTGGAGAAGGTCGTCTGCGTCGTCCCCCGCGACCAGCGGATCGCCCGCATGGACGGCATGTGGTCGTCGATCGACCAGGCGCGGACGAGCGCGTTCTTCCACTCCCGGCTCACGGCGTCCACCCGGTTCGGTGACAAGTCCGCCGAGACGACGCTGCGCGCCCTCGCCGACCTCGCCGCCGGTCGCGCCCGCGTCGTGGGCGTCCCTGCACCCGGACCGCTCCGCGACCCGAACCCGTGAGGGTGCCCCTCACCGCGTCCTGGTGCGGTGAGGTGCCCCTCACACGTCTACGCCTAGGTCCAGGCGAACAGCCTGGTCTCCGGGTCCTCGACGAAGTCGGCGACGTCACGCAGGAAGCGCGAGCCCTGCTCGCCGTCGACGATGCGGTGGTCGAACGAGAGGCCGAGCGTCGTGACCTGGCGGGGCACGACCTGGCCCTCGTGCACCCACGGCTGCTCGCGGATCGCGCCGACCGCGAGGATGCCCGCCTCGCCCGGGTTGAGGATCGGCGTCCCGGAGTCCACGCCGAAGACGCCGACGTTGGTGATGGTGAACGTGCCGCCCTGCATGTCCCCCGGCGGCGTCTTGCCCGACCGCGCGACCTCGGTGAGCCGCTGCAGCGCGGCCGCGAGACCCGGCAGGGACAGCGCGTCGGCGTCCCTGATGTTCGGCACGACCAACCCGCGCGGCGTCGCGGCGGCGATGCCGAGGTTGACGTAGCCGCGCACCGCGATCTCCTGCGCCTGCTCGTCCCAGCGCGAGTTGACGATCGGCGAACGCCGGATCGCGAGCAGTACCGCCTTCGCGATCAGCAGCAGCGGGCTGACCTTGACCTCGGCGAACTCCGGCAGCGCCTTCAGCCGGCGCACGAGGTCCATCGTGCGGGTGGCGTCGACGGTCACGAACTCGGTGACGTGCGGCGCCGTGAACGCGCTCTGCACCATCGCGGCCGCGGTGTGCCTGCGCACGCCGCGCACCGGGATCCGTGCCTCGCGGGCGTCGTTGGCGAAGTCGAGCGCCGGCACCCAGCCGTTCGCCGGCACCCCGGCCGGCATGCCGGGGCCGCCGTACGCCGCCGGTGCCGCCGGCAGGGCCGGCTCGGCGGGGGCGGCGGCGGTGTCGGCCGCGGCCGTCACGTCCTCGCGGGTGACCGAGCCGTTGGGACCGGTGGCCTCGACCTTGCGCAGGTCGACGCCGAGGTCCTTGGCCAGCTTGCGCACCGGCGGCTTGGCCAGCACGGTGACCGACGAGGGGGCGGCCTCGGCGGCCGGCGGCTCCGGCACCGGTTCCGGCGCCGGAGGCTGCGTGGGAGCCGGCGGCGCGGGCGCCTCGGCCCGTGCGGCCGGCGCTGCGGCGGACTTGCGCGGCCGGCGTTTCGCGCTGGTCGCCTTCGGCCCGTACCCGACGAGCACGCTGGTGCGGCCGTTCTCCTCGGGGACGGAGCCCTCGCCCGCCACGTCGTAGAAGTCGCTCTTCGGGCCGCCCTCGCCGGCGTCCGCGTCGTCCGGCTCGCCCGGCACGTCGATGGCGATGATCGGCGTCCCGACGTCCACGGTGCTGCCCTCGTCGGCGTACAGCTCACGGACCGTGCCCGCCCAGGGCGACGGCAGCTCGACGGCCGCCTTGGCGGTCTCGATCTCGACGAGGTTCTGGTTGACGGTCACCGTGTCGCCCGGCTTGACCAGCCACTGCAGGATCTCGCCCTCGGTGAGGCCCTCACCGGTGTCGGGCAGCTTGAACCGCTTGAGTCCCATGCAGCCCTCCTAGAACTCGAACGTGTGGTCGACAGCCGCGAGCACGCGGTCGAGGTCGGGCAGGAAGTCGTCCTCGATCCGGGCCGGCGGGTACGGCACGTCGAACCCGGTGACCCGCTGGACCGGCGCCTCGAGGTGGTAGAAGCACCGCTCGGTCACCAGGGCCGCGATCTCGGCGGACACGCTCGCGGTGCGCGGGGACTCGTGCACGACGACGAGCCGGCCGGTGCGTTCGACCGACGCGTACACGGGGTCGAGGTCCATCGGCGACAGCGACCGCAGGTCGATCACCTCGAGCTCGCGGCCCTCCTCCTGCGCGGCGGTCGCCGCGTCCAGGCAGGTCTTGACCGACGGGCCCCAGGTGAGCACGGTGACCTCGCCGCCCGGACGGACGACGCGCGCCGTGTGCAGCGGCTGCGGGGTGGCGTCCTCGTCGAGCTCGCCCTTCTCGTGGTAGCGCCGCTTCGGCTCGAAGAACACGACCGGGTCGTCGGACGCGACCGCCTGCTGGATCATCCAGTACGCGTCCGCCGGGTTCGAGCACGAGACGACCCGCAGGCCCGCGGTGTGGACGAAGTAGGTCTCGGGGGACTCGCTGTGGTGCTCGACCGCGCCGATGCCGCCGCCGAACGGGATGCGGATGACGATCGGCATCTTGACCCGGCCCTGCGACCGGTAGTGCAGCTTCGCCACCTGGTTGACGATCTGGTCGAAGCCGGGGAACACGAACCCGTCGAACTGGATCTCGCAGACCGGCCGGTAGCCGCGCATCGCCAGGCCGACCGCCGTGCCGATGATGCCCGACTCGGCGAGCGGCGTGTCGGTGACGCGGTCCTCGCCGAAGTCCTTCTGCAGCCCGTCGGTCACCCGGAAGACGCCGCCGAGCCGGCCGACGTCCTCACCCATGATCAGCACCTTGGGGTCGTCCTCGAGCGCCTTGCGCAGGCCGAGGTTCAACGCCTTGCCGAGGGTCACCCGTGTCATGCGCGCTCGCCTCCTCGCTCGTCGTCTCCAGCGCTGAGCGTCATGACCGGCTCCCTTCGAACCCGGCGAGGTACTCCTCGTACTCCGCCCGCTCGCGGTCGAGTTCCGCGTTCGGCTCGGCGTAGACCTGCTCGAACATCCGCACCGGTCCCGGATCGGGTAGCGCGATGCAGCGCTTGCGGATCGACGCGGCGAGGTCGTTCGCCTCCTCGTCGACGGAGTCGAAGAACGCCTGGTCGGCGAGCCCGTTGCGGGCCAGGTAGACGCGCACCCGCTCGATCGGGTCCTTCAACCGCCACTCCTCGACCTCGCTCGCGATGCGATACCGCGTCGGGTCGTCCGTGGTGGTGTGCGGGCCCATCCGGTACGTGACGGCCTCGATCAGGGTCGGCCCGTTGCCCTCCCTCGCGTTGCGCAGCGCCCGCTTCGTGACCTCGTGCACCGCGAACACGTCGTTGCCGTCGACCTGGATGCCCGGGAAGCCGAAGCCCTGCGCCCGCTGGTAGAGCGGCGCACGGGTCTGCCGGGTCAGCGGGACGGAGATCGCCCACTGGTTGTTCTGGCAGAAGAACACGACCGGCGCGTTGAACACGCCGGCCCAGATCAGCGACTCGTTGACGTCGCCCTGCGCGGACGCGCCGTCGCCGAAGTACGCGAGCACGGCGTCCTCGGCGCCGTCGCGCTGCATGCCCATGGCGTAGCCGGTGGCGTGCAGGCACTGTGCGCCGATGACGATGGTGTAGAGCGCGAAGTTCTTCTCCGCGGGGTCCCAGGCGCCGTGGTCGACGCCGCGGAACAGGCCGAGCAGGTTCACCGGGTCGATGTCGCGGCACCAGGCCACGCCGTGCTCCCGGTAGGTCGGGAACACGAAGTCACCCGGCTCGAGCGCGCGGCCCGACCCGACCTGCGCGGCCTCCTGGCCGAGCAGTGAGGCCCAGATGCCGAGCTCGCCCTGCCGCTGCAGAGCCGTGCCCTCGGTGTCGATCCGCCGGACGAGCACGAAGTCGCGGTAGAAGCCCCGCACCTGCTCGGGGGTGAAGTCGACGTCCTCGTACCCTGGGTGGGTGACCCGCTCGCCCTCGGGCGTCAGCAGCTGTACGCAGTCGCTTCTCGGCCGGGTCGACGCCATGCTGTCCACGGTCACTCGAGTCTCCTCGTCTGTCGTTCGGCGGGCGAGGTCGTCGCCGCCGGAGGGCAGGTCTCCGGGCGCGGCACGGGTCGGCGTGCCGTCCGGAGCCCTGCGGTCCTGCCGTGGTCCCGGTGTGTCGTCTTCCGCCACACCCGGAATCCCCGCCGGTGCACGGTAGTGCACCGGCCGGATGAGCCCGATGCTACGCGGTCTCCGCCGGGTCGCGGCGGCCCTGCTCCGTGCTCGTCTCCATGCGCGCCCGCCTCCTCGTTCGCCTGCGGCAGGTGCCGCGCACGATGCGACCGATCTGTGACGGTCCGCGTGCGCGACCCCCTACCTCCGGCTCACTCGTCAGCTCCTGCGCTACGCAGGAGTATGGCCGTCGGTACCCGCTCCGTTCCAAACGAACGAGCCCCGGTACAACGTTTCGTCGACCTAGCTGGACTTCCTCGGAACTACCTGGACGTCCTCGTATCCCTCCACCTCACGGGGGCACGGGCGGTACGGTGCTCGGGTGGGACATATCACCGTGCCGTACCACCTGGACGAGCTGATCGAACCGTTCCCGGTGGCCGTGCCCGACGGCTTCGTGGTCAAGGGGCCGCGGCCGAAGAGCGCGAGCTGGGACGCCTTCACGCCGCTCTACACGAGCGTCGCGCAGATGGTGTTCGGCACCGAGAACGCGATCATGTGGACGGGCGACTGCAGCCTGACCCTGGCCGCGGTGGCCGGCCTGCAGCGCCGGGGCATCGACCCGGCGGTGGTGTGGATCGACGCGCACGGCGACTTCAACACGCCGCAGACGACGCAGAGCGGCTACCTCGGCGGCATGCCGCTGGCGATGCTCACCCAGCGCGGCGAGGTCGACCTGCCCATGCACATCGGCCAGCGTGCCGTGCCGGACGAGCGGGTGATCCTCGCCGGCACGCGGTCCATCGACCCGGCCGAGGCCGAGCTGCTCGCCGAGTCGCGAATCCACCAGGTCGACCTGGACGAGCTGTCCACCGGCATGTTGCCGTCCGGCTCGATCTTCCTGCACGTGGACGTGGACGTGCTGAACGCCGACGAGCTGCCCGGCCCGAGGTTCCCGACGCCGGGCGGGGCGACGCTCGCCCAGCTCTCCGGGGCGATCGAACGCGTCGCACAGAGCACCCGGCTGGTCGCGGTGCACCTGGCGTTCACCGTCGACCCGGAGAAGCACGACGGCGAGCGGACGGCGGCGGTGGCGAGCGGCATCCTCGAGGCGCTGCGCCGGGGAGGGTTCCAGGCGTGAGTTCGGACGCGTCCGTCCGGATGGCGACCAGCGCGGACGTCGCGCTGCTCGCCGGGCTGCGCAGGCGCTGGACCCAGGAGTGCGGCGCAGGCGCCGGCGACGCGGACTTCGAACAACGCTTCGCCCGGTGGTTCACCAGGGAGCGGGCGCACCGGGCCACCTGGCTCGCGGAGACCGACGACGGCCCGATCGGGATGCTCAACCTGCTGCTGTTCGCGCCGCAGGGATTCCGGGGCCGGCGGAGCGGGGTCGGCATGCCGCGCCCCGGCGAGGCGGCGAGCGGCTGGGCGTACCTGGCGAACATGTTCGTGCTGCACCGGTTCCGCAACCGGGGCGTGGGGCGGCTGCTGCTGGACGCCGCTGTCGAGCACGCCGCCGACGCAGGGCTGGAGCGGATCGTGCTGCACCCCAGCGCCCGTGCGGTGCCGTTCTACGAGCGGGCCGGGTTCGGCGCCGCCGACACACTGCTCGTCCGTCACCTGGCCGAGGCCGCCTCGTGAGCAGCGGCCAGGTCGCGGACTTCGACCCGGAGGACGTCCGGGTCGCGCTCGACCTCGGCGCAAAGGACAAGGAGTGGCTGGATCGCCTGGCATCGCTCGGCCCACCGCCCGAGCCGGTGACGTTGCCCGTGGGCGACGAGGCGCGGAAGGTGCTGGCCGAGCTGGACGTCCCCGACGAGGACGCAGAGGAGATCGTCCCGGCCGTCCCCGACCCGGACACGCAGCCCGAACTGTGGTGGCTGCTCGAGCGCACCAACCACATGCTCGTCGCCGACATGGGCGGGTTCGGCCCGATGGACGGCGGGCCGACGCTGCCCTACGAGCTCGGCGCAACGGCGCGCTACTTCTACGTCTACGTGTACCTTTCCACGATGCCCGCGGTGCGGAGCTTCCACGCGTCGCGCGGCATCCCGGACGAGGTGGCGTGGGCGACGCACCGGGACCTCGGTGAGAAGGTCGCCATCCACCGGCGCAAGTACGGCGTCGGCGGCATGAACACGCAGTTCTGGTTCACGCTCCATCAGCGCGGTGTCATCTACCGCCTGGGCAGGCTGCAGTTCAACCTGGCCCGGAAGGAGCGCAACCAGGGCGGGTTGTACCTCGACCAACCGCTGCTCGGCACGCACATCCCGGAGCTCGGCGGCCCGATGACGCCGGAGGCGTGCGACGCCTCGTTCGAGGCGGCCCGTCCGTTCTTCGATCAGCACTTTCCAGAACATTGCGCGAGGGTCGCCGTCTGCACGTCCTGGCTGCTCGACCCGCAGCTCGCCGAGTATCTACCCGAGACGTCCAACATCGTCCGATTCATGCGTCGTTGGCGCATTGTTGACGAGATGCTCGAACCGGCGGACGCGTCGATGCTCGAGTTCGTCTTCCGCCGCGACGAGCAGCCGATCGACGAGCTCCCGCAGGATACGACGTTGGAACGCGCGGTCGTCGCACACCTCAAGGCGGGCAGGCACTGGCACACGCCGACGGGCTGGCTTACGTTGCCCTGAGCAGTCGTCGTCACGGTAACGATTGCCTCTCGATCTAGCGGCGGTTTCGACGTAGGCTTCGGTCTCGTGCCCCGCGCTCCTCTGGGGACAGCCGGTGGACGGCCGGCGAGGTCGGCGGGGCGACAAGCGCGAACGGTGGCGCGGCCCAGATCCTGCCGCGCAGGCAACCCGTTCCCCACGTTCGTCCCCAGCATGCGCAATGCGGATATGTGGTTGGGGGCGACCGGATGCGAGAGCTGCTGCGCCGGAGTGACTTCCGGTTGCTGCTTCTCGGGCTCTTCCTCACCATGTTCGGCGACCGCGCGCTGGTCCTCGCCAACGGCATCTGGGTGAAGAGCCTCACGGAGAGTAACGCCGCGGCGGGCCTCAACGTCCTGTTGCTGGTGGCGCCTTCGATGGTGTCGCCCTTCTTCGGCGTCATCGTCGACAAGGTGCGCCGCCGCCCGTTCCTCATCGTGCTGAACCTGAGCTGCGTCGCCGCGATCGGGCCGCTTTTCCTGGTGCACGACAGGCGACAGGTGTGGATCGTCTACGGCGTCTCGTTCCTGTACGGCATCGGGATGATCCTGAACGACTCGGCCGTCAGCGGCGTGCTGAAGACCATGCTCAGCGAACAGCAGCTCGCGTCGGCGAACGGCGCCGTTCAGACGCTCCGCGAGGGCATGCGCCTGGTGGTGCCGCTGGCCGGTGCCGGGCTGTTCGCCGCGTTCGGCGGGCATGCTGTCGTGCTGCTCGACATGGTGACGCTGCTGCTCGGCGCCGGCGTGCTCGCCTGGTTGCGGCTGCGTGAGCCGAGGCCGGCGCCGGCGCGGCACCGGCTCCGCGGCGAGATGGTCGCCGGCATGCGGCACATGTTCGCGACGCCGCCGCTGCGCACGCTCGTGCTCACCTGCAGCGTCGCGCTGCTCGTGATCGGTTTCGGCGAGACGACGATCTTCGCCGTCGTCGACCAGGGACTGCACCAGGCGCCGGCGTTCCTCGGCGTGCTGATGTCCACCCAGGGTGTGGGCGCGATCGTCGGCGGTGCCACCGCCGCGTACGTCGTCCGGCGCGGCGGCGAGCTCACGACGGCGGCGTTCGGGTTCACGCTGTTCGGCGCCGGCGACGCGTTGATGGTGTTCGCGCAGCTGCCGTCGGTGCTGCTCGGCTGCGTCGTCGCGGGCGTCGGACTGCCGTGGATCCTGGTCTCGCTCTACACGCTGATGCAGCGGCAGACGCCGCTCGAGCTGATCGGCCGGGTGGCGACCACCACCGAGGTGCTGATCGGCGGCCCGCAGACCGTGTCCATCGGGCTCGGCGCCGTGCTCATCACGATGGTCGACTACCAGGTGCTGCTGCTCGTGATGGCGGCGGTGATCATGAGTTGCGGAGCCGTGCTCGGCGCCCGGGCGAACACGGCCGGCCGGACGGCGGGTACCACCGTCCCGTTGCGGCCGCCGATGGTCGTCAAGGTGTCCGGCCGCTACGGAGGGTCGGAGTCGTCCTGACCACGGTCAGGCGGCTCCGAACTCCTTCGCCACCTCGAGGAACCGGTCGTTCGCCTCGGGCTCCGCGACGCTGATCCGGGCTCCCTCCTCGCCGAACGGGCGGACGGCGACACCGCGCGCGTCACACGCGGCGGCGAACTCCGGTGTCCGGTCGCCGAGCCGGAGCCAGACGAAGTTCGCCTCGGACGGCGGCACCTCGTACCCGTACGACAGGAGCGTGTCGCGGACGCGGGTGCGTTCGGCGACGATGTCCGCCACGCGGACCAGCAGCTCGTCCTCGGCCTCGAGCGAGGCGACCGCGGCGGCCTGCGCGATCGAGGACACCGTGAACGGCAGCATCGTCTTGCGGACGGCGTCGGCCACCGGCTCGGACCCGATGACGAAGCCGACGCGCAGGCCGGCCAGGCCGTAGGCCTTGGAGAAGGTCCGCAGGACACACACGTTCGGCCGGTCGCCGTAGAGCGTCAGCCCGTCGGGCACGTCGTCGTCGCGGACGAACTCGCGGTAGGCCTCGTCGAGCACGACGAGCACGTTCTCCGGCACCTGGTCGAGGAAGTCGGTGAGGGCGGTACGCCTGACGACCGTCCCGGTCGGGTTGTTCGGGTTGCACACGAACACGACCCTGGTGCGTTCGGTGACCGCCTTCGCCATCGCCTGCAGGTCGTGCGTCTCGTCGACGAGCGGCACCTGCACACTGCTGGCGCCGGTGAGCTGGACCAGGATCGGGTACGCCTCGAACGACCGCCACGCGTAGAGCACCTCGTCACCGGGCCCGGCCGCGGCGAGCACGATCTGCTCGGCGGCACCGACCGAGCCGCAGCCGACCGCCACGTGTGCCTCGGGGACGCCGAACCGCGCGGCGATCCGCTCGACGAGAGCGACCGCACCGTTGTCGGGATAGCGGTTGACGTCGGCGGCGGCCCGCGCGATCGCGTCCCGCACGCTGGGCAGCGGGCCGAGCGGCGTCTCGTTGCTGGACAGCTTGTACGCCGTGCCGTCCGGCGCCACGGCCTGCTTGCCCGGCTTGTACGCGACCAGCGCGTCGAGCGTGTCGCGGAACCTGGGGGCCGGCTGGGATGCTGTGCTCACGCCCACACTCTGCCATGGCCGACGGCCCCGAGCGACGTGACCGTGGTGTGAACGACGCCCACACGCATCTTCACACCGCGAGCTGAACCTGCACACATCGGGTATGCGGTGTGAGGGTTCAGCTCACGGCGTGAAGTTGCTGCCGACCAGGCGTGTTCTGGCTCGCGGCGCGCAAGGCCAGTTGACGCGAATAGCAGGCCACCTGCTGACTTAGCCTCGAAGTATGCGAGACGAAGCGACGTTCCGGGTGAAGGCCGGTCTGGCCGAGATGCTGAAGGGCGGCGTCATCATGGACGTCGTCACCCCCGAGCAGGCGAAGATCGCCGAGGCTGCGGGCGCGTGTGCGGTGATGGCGCTCGAGCGGGTGCCCGCGGACATCCGCCGCGACGGCGGCGTCGCGCGCATGTCCGACCCCGCGATGATCGAGGGCATCAAGGAGGCCGTCACCATCCCGGTGATGGCGAAGGCCCGCATCGGGCACTTCGCCGAGGCGCAGGTGCTGCAGGCACTCGAGGTCGACTACATCGACGAGTCCGAGGTGCTGACCCCCGCCGACGAGGTCAACCACATCGACAAGTGGGCGTTCGAGGTGCCGTTCGTCTGCGGGGCGACCAACCTCGGTGAGGCGCTGCGGCGCATCGGCGAGGGTGCCGCGATGATCCGCTCGAAGGGCGAGGCGGGCACCGGCGACATCGTCGAGGCGGTGCGCCACATGCGGATGATCACCGGGCAGATCCGCAAGCTCGCGTCGCTCGACGACACCGAGCTCGCGGCCGCGGCGAAGGAGCACCAGGCGCCGCTCGACATCGTCCGGCGTGTCGCCGAGGCGGGCAAGCTGCCCGTCGTGCTGTTCTGCGCGGGCGGCATCGCCACCCCGGCCGACGCCGCGCTGATGATGCAGCTCGGCGCCGAGGGCGTGTTCGTCGGCTCGGGCATCTTCAAGTCCGAGGACCCGGAGCGGCGCGCCGCGGCGATCGTCGAGGCCACCACGCACTACGCCGACCCGGCGCGCGTCGCGGCGGCGTCCCGCGGTCTGGGCACGGCCATGACGAGCCTGGAGTCGTCGAAGCTGGACGCCGACCAGCAGCTCGCCAACCGTGGCTGGTAGCGCCCGTGGCTGACTCCCCGACCGTCGGCGTGCTCGCCCTGCAGGGCGACTTCGCCGCGCACTCGGCCATGCTCGCGACGCTCGGCGCGACCGCACGCGAGGTACGCACGCCCGCCGACCTCGACGGCGTCGACGCACTCGTCATCCCGGGCGGCGAGTCGACCACGATGACGCTCGGCATCGAGCGCGAGGGCCTCGCCGAGCCGATCCGCGCGCTGGCCGCCAGCAAGCCGGTGCTCGGCACCTGCGCCGGCCTGATCATGCTCGACCAGAAGCACCTCGGCGTCCTCGACATCGTCGCGGAGCGGAACGCGTTCGGCCGCCAGGTCCGTTCGTTCGAGGCCGACCTCGACGTCACCGGCGTCGACGGCCAGGTGCGTGCGGTGTTCATCCGCGCGCCCTGGGTCGCGTCGTACGGGCCGGACGTCGAGGTGCTCGCCGAGGTCGACGGGCACCCGGTCGCCGTCCGGCAGGGTCGTGTGCTCGCGGTCGCGTTCCATCCGGAGCTGACCGGCGACACCCGCATCCATCGGTTGTTGCTCGCCGCGTAACCGGCCGCGCCGATCGGTCACCGACGGAGACGGCCGCGTGCGCGTCGGGCCGCCCCGTGGCGGTCGCATCCGCGCGCGCCTAGCGTCGTCGGCATCCGACGCCGAGGAGGCGACGATCATGAGCGGAAGCGTGGTCCACTTCGAGCTGCCGGCCGACGACCTCGAGCGCGCACAGGCCTTCTACCGGGACGCGTTCGGCTGGTCGATGAACCCGATGCCCGAGATGCAGTACACGATGGTCAGCACCGGGCCGGTCGGCGAGGACATGATGCCCAGCGAGCGGGGCATGATCAACGGCGGCATGGCCGAGCGCGGTGGCCCGATCACCGCACCCGTCGTCACGATCAGCGTGGACGACATCGAGGCGGCGTTGCGGAAGGTCGAGGAGCTCGGCGGCAAGGCCGTCCAGGGCAAGATGCCCGTCGGCGACATGGGCTTCGCCGCGTACTTCGCCGACACCGAGGGCAACACGGTCGGCCTCTGGCAGAGCGCGGGCTGACCCACAGCTGTCCGTCAGATTCCGGCGCCGCCGTCGGTCGTGAGCACCTGACCCTGCACGTTCGTGTGCTCGAGCAGCAGCATGCGGACGAGTGGCACGACCTCGTCCGGCTCGGTCAGGTGACCGGTCGGCGTGCGCCGGACGATCCGGTCCAGCTGTGTCTGCCCGAGCACCGCCGACATCTCCGACGCGAAGAACCCGGGCGCGACGCAGTTCACCAGGACGCGGTCGCGCAGCTCCCTTGCCAGCGCCCGCGTGGCCGCCTCGAGCGCGCCCTTCGTCGCCGCGTAGGTGACCAGCCCGGGGAAGCCGCGCTGCGCGCAGATCGAGGTGACGTTGACGACGCGCCCGCGGCGTGCCGCGCCCAGCAACCGGCGCACGACCAGCCGGGTGAGCAGCAGCGGCGCGGTCAGGTTGGTCGCGACGATGGACGCCACCCGGTCCGGCGACGTATGCACGTGCAGCGAGTCCTGGCCGACGGCTGCGTTGTTCACCAGGCCGTCGACGACGCCCAGCTCGCCCTCCACCCGGCGGACGAACCCGGCCACGGCGGCGCGGTCGGTGACGTCGACCGGACCGACCAGCGCGCGGCCCTCGTGTTCCTTCACGAGCAGCTCGAGCTCCGGGGTCACCGTGCGCGCGAACGCCGCCACCGAGACGCCGCGACGCAGCAGGTCGGCCACGATCGCGAGCCCAAGGCCGCGCGAGCCGCCGGACACGAGCACGACCGACGACGCGGGTACGCGTACTTCAGCCGACATCTGTCTTCAACGTCTCCTTGACGGGGATCTCGGCCAGCCGGGTCAGCCGCCGCGGCACGCCGTAGTCGGGCAGCCGCTCGGCCGCCCACCGCGCGATCGCGGCGTTGTCGACGGACGGGTCGGCGACGACGTCGGCCACCACGACCTGCCCGACGATCGGCGCCCGCCGGCCGCGGACCCGCGCCCAGGCCACCGCGGGATGTGCGTGCAGGACGTCGCGCACGGCGCCGGCGGAGATCTTGGCGCCGCCGACGTTGATCTCGTCGCTGCCGCGCCGGCCGATGATGAGCACGCGGTCGGCGGTCACCTCGACGCGGTCGCCGGTACGGACCGGCCCGTCCATGGCGGCCCCGTGGTGCGGCGACCGGACGACGAGCTCGTGCGCGTCGACGGACAGCAGCGGGCGGCCCGGAGCGGCCCGGTCGAGCCAGTCGCGCGGGAACCCGGCGCGCCCGTCGTGCACGACGATCGCCGCGCCGACCTCGCTGGACGCGTAGATCCAGCTGACCCGTGCCCCGGGGAACGTCTCCTTCAGCCGGTCGAGGATCGGCTGGTCGACCGGCTCGCCGCCGAGCGTCACCTGCTGCAGCGGGACCCGACAGAGCTCGGCGCCGTGCCGGAACAGCGCCTGCCGCCAGAACGTCGGCGTGCCCGACACCGCCGTCACCCCGTGCTCGACCGCGATGCGCGGCCACTCGTCCAGCTGCCGTGCGTCGACGGCGACGAGGTCCTGTCCGGGCTGGGTGAGGCTGAGCGTGACGAGCTGCCACCACGCATACGTGCCCGGCGAGTACGGGCACAGCCACACGCGGGGCGGCTGCGCGGTGCCGACGGTCGTGAGCGTGCCGAGGGTGTGGCCGATCCGCTTCGGCCGCCCGGTGCTGCCGCTGGTGAGGATCCACAGCCGGCCCGGCTCGGGGGTGCGAGGACAGGTCGGCGGGCCGGCGACACCGTCCGCGAGGACGTGGAAGCCGTCGCCGCGCAGCTCGTCGCGCATGTCCTCCTCGGCCCGCCCGGGCGCGGCGACGAGGAGCTCCGTACCGGCGTCCACGTGCCGGCGCACGGCGGCGAGTGCCTCCGCCGAGGAGCCCAGCACCGCGGCCGGGTCGGGCAGGTCCGTCCCCCGCAGCCCGGCCCAGGTGGTGGTCTC
>DASUWX010000230.1:0-35072 GCA_036378185.1 Streptosporangiales bacterium
CGGGGCGGCCCGGGCTGGGCGGCACCTCGCGACGGTCGGGCGCTACCTCGAGACGGGCTCGCCCGGCCGGCCGACGTCGGCCAGCTGGGGCGCGGGCGACTCGACCGGCGTGGGCTGCTCGACCAGCTCGGTGCGCAGCCGGCCCGGGTCCGGGGCCGGCGGCGTGGGCTCGGCGGCGGGCAGCGACACCTCCCAGTGCGGCAGCGGGCGCACCTTCGGCTGCAGCCGCAGGCCCTGCCGGCGGCTCAGCAGCGCGGTGGCGATCACCGTCGCGAGCAGCGAGATCAGGCCGCCGATGATCAGGCTCCACTTGGCGCCGAACTGACCGGCCGCCCAGCCGACGATCGGCGCGCCCAGCGGCGTGCCACCCATGAACACGAGGGCGTACAGCGCCATCACGCGGCCGCGCATGGAAGGCGAGCTGGAGATCTGCACGTACGCGTTCGCGGTGGTCGCCATGCTGATCGAGAACACGCCGATCGGCACCAGCACGGCCATGAACGTCCCGTACGTCGGCAGCAGCCCGGAGACGATCTCCAGCACGCCGAACGCCACCGCGGACTCGACGAACAGCCGGGCGCGCGGGCGGGACCGGCGCGCCGCGAGCAGCGCCCCGGCGAGCGAGCCGACCGCCATCGCCGTGGCGAGCAGGCCGAACGAGCCGGCGCCGCGGTGGAAGACCTCCTTGGCCATCAGCGCCATGGTGATCTGGAAGTTCATGCCGAACGTGCCGACGAAGCCGACGATGATGATCGGCAGCAGCAGGTCCGGTCGCTCCTTGACGTACCGCAGGCCCTCACGCAGCTGGCCGCGGCTGCGGCGTGCGCGGTCGGGCCGGCGCAGTTCCTCCGGGCGCATCAGCCGCAGGCCGACGAGCACGGCCGCGTACGAGACCGCGTTCACGACGAACACGGGGCCGGTGCCGATGAGGTTGATCAGCAGGCCGGCGACGGCGGGGCCGATGATCCGAGCGGTGTTGAACGACGCGCTGTTCAGGGCGACGGCGTTGCTGGTGTCGCGCGAGCCGACCATCTCCACGACGAACGCCTGCCGCGCCGGGTTGTCGACCGCGGTGACCACACCGAGCAGCAGCGCGAGCAGGTACACGTGCCAGACCTGCACCACGTCGCCGATGTCGAGCAGGGCGAGCGCCAGCGCCACCACCGCGAACGCGACCTGGGTGACCTGGAGCAGCTTCCGCTTGTCGTACCGGTCGGCGAGCACCCCGCCCCACAGCCCGAACAGGAGCATCGGCAGGAACTGCAGGCCGGTGGTGACGCCCAGCGCGAACCCGCTGTTGTGCGAGAGGTGCAGCACCAGCCAGTCCTGTGCAATACGCTGCATCCACGTGCCGATGTTCGACACCACGCCGCCGAACCAGTAGAACCGGTAGTTGCGGACCCGCAACGAGCGGAATGTACTCAGGCCTCGTGTCATGAGTTGGCTAGCTTCTCCAATACGGGTGCGGCGGCACGTAGTGTTTCGCGTTCACCTGGCGTCAGCTCGCGGAGTCGCTGAGCGAGCCACGCGTCGCGTCGTCTGCGGTCTTCCTTGATGAGGGCGCGACCCTCGTCGGTGGGAGCGAACAGCACCTGCCTGCGGTCCGTCGGGTGCGGCTCGCGTTCGACCAGCCCGCGTTCCTCGAGCTGTCCCACGATGCGGTTCATCGAGGGGGGACGCACCTTCTCGTACCGTGCGAGCTCGTGCAGCGCGAGAGTGCCGTGGCGCTCCAGCGTCACGAGTGCGCCGACCTGGGACGCCGGCAGCGACTCGAGCTCATGGGAACGCTGGGACCTGAGCCTGCGGGACAGCCTCAGCACGGCCAGCCGGAGGGTGCTCGACAGTTCGGCAGCCGTACGAACGGCGACCGGAGCCTGAGCTGGACTGGATACCCCCACGTACCGCCAGCATACTCATTAGCAAGGCTAACGTAAAGGACGAACGGCCTCGTGCTCGTTACATCTCGCGATCCGAGACTGGTCTAGGAGACGCCGAGCAGCCGCTCGATCGGGTGGATCGCGAAGTAGACGACGAAGCACGCCGCGACGACCCAGAGCAGCGGGTGGATCTCGCGGGCCCGACGCTGTGCGATCTTGATGACCACGTAGCTGATGAAGCCGGCGCCGATGCCGTTGGTGATGGAGTAGGTGAACGGCATGAGCGCGATGGTGAGGAACGAGGGGATGGCGGCGCCGTAGTCCTTCCAGTCGATGCTGGTGATCCTCGTCATCATCAGGAAGCCCACCACCACGAGGGCCGGCGACGCCGCCTGCGACGGCACGACGGCGACCAGCGGCGCGAAGAACATGGCGAGCAGCAGCAGCACGCCGGTGACGACGCTCGCGAGGCCGGTGCGCGCGCCCTCGCCCACGCCGGACGCCGACTCGACGTACGCGGTGTTGGACGAGACGGACGCGCCGCCGCCCGCGACCGCCGCGAGCGCGTCGACGAACAGGGCCCGCCCGATCCCCGGCAGCCGGCCGCGCTCGTCGACCAGGCCGGCCTGGGCGTTGACGCCGACGATCGTGCCCATCATGTCGAAGAAGTCGGACAGGATCAGCGAGAACACGATCACCACGGACGCGAGCACACCGGCGTGGACGAACGCCCCGCCGACGCTGAACTTCCCGATGAGGCTGAGGTCGGGCGGCGTGAACAGGTGGCTGGGCAGGGTCGGCACCGAGTTGCCCCAGCCGGCCGGGTTCTTCGGCCCGACCACGCCGATGTGGAAGATCGCCTCGAGGACGGCGGCGAGGACCGTACAGACGATGATGCTGATCAGGATCGCCCCGCGGACGCGCTTGGCGAGCAGCACGGCGGTGAGCAGCACGCCGATCACGAAGACGACGATCGGCCAGCCCTGCAGCGTGCCGCCGACGCCGAGCTCGACGGGCACCGTGCTGAACGTGTTGGACTGCTTGCGCACGAACCCGCCGTCCACCAGGCCGATGAACGCGATGAACATGCCGATGCCGACGCTGATCGCGGTCTTCAGCGGCAGCGGGATCGCGTTGAACACGGCGGTGCGGAACCCGGTGAGCACGAGCAGGGTGATGACCAGGCCCTCGATGACGACCAGGCCCATCGCCTCCGGCCAGGTGACCAGCTTGGCGCCGACCAGCCCGGCGATGTACCCGTTGAGGCCGAGCCCGGCGGCGATCGCGAGCGGGAACCGGCCGATGACGCCCATGAGGATGCTCATCACGCCGGCGACGAGCGCGGTCGCGGCCGCGATGCGGCCCTGGCCCAGCAGCGTGCCGCCGGAGTCCGGGCCGCCGAGGATGATCGGGTTGAGCACGACGATGTACGCCATGGTCACGAACGTGACCAGCCCGCCGCGTACCTCGCGGCCGACGGTGGAGCCGCGGGCGGAGATCTGGAAGAACCGGTCGAGGCCGCCGTGTCGCTGCTCGTCGCGGGTCTGGGTGCGTGTCACGGAGGAAGACTGCCAGACCGGGGGCGGCACGTCACCAGGCCGGCCCGGCCGTCCCACCCGCTGGGTAGTCTTCGATCGTGCCAGACACCCGGCCACGTCATCCGAGCCCGCCACCGCTGCGGCCGAACGCACTGCTCACGGTGGCCGTGCTCACCCTGCTCTGGCTGGCGGCGCTCGTGGTGTTCGTGATCATCCGCGGGCACCTGGACCCGCAGGACCGCTGGTGGGTCTGGGTGTGTGTCGCCGGCGTCGTGCTGGGCCTGATCGGCATCGCCTACTTCGCCCGCAGCCCGTACCGCCGCTCCTGACGCCGCCGCGCGGTCAGCGTTCCGGGCCGACGTCGAGGCGGGCCTCGGCGAGCAGGCTGGGGGCGCTCGCGGGCTCCTCGAGCAGCGCGGCGAGCAGGTGCCTGAGCTCCCAGCGCCCGGACAGCCAGGCGACGCCGCGCGCCACGCCGGCGAGCGACGCCGCGTGCAGCCGGCCGCCGACGCACCGCCACGGGACGGACAGCCCGTCGACGATCAGCGGGTCGTGCGCGACGTACCGGGTGACGGCGGAGTCGAGGACGGCGAACACCAGGTCGGGCACCGGCTCGAGGTCGCCGTCCGACTCGACCTCCCCCACGACCGCCTCGCTCGCGAGCCGGACGCCGAGCAGGCCCGCCACCTCCCGCGCGCGGTCGTGGCGGACCGCGAGGCACGGCCGCTCACCCAACAGCGGCAGCAGGTCCGGCGCGTCCAGGACGACGACGTCGTCGGCGTCGACGACCTCCGTGTTCAGCCCGCGCGCGACCCGCAGCCGCGCCGGCGGCTCGACGGCGTCGCGGTCGGCGACCTCGGCCAGCGCGCTGTAGAGGCGCGCGAGGTTGGCGGCGTCGACGTGGCGGTCCGGGTCGCCCATGCGGTCGAGCAGCTCGGCCGGGCCGTCCGGCTCGGCGAGCAGCCGGTCCAGGGTGGTCCGGACGCCGAGCGCGGTGTAGAAGGCCGCGTCGTCGGCGGCGACCTCGTCGTACAGCCCGGCCAGCGCGGCATCCGCGCCGGAGAGCCGCAGCTCGGTGGGCAGCCGCCCGCCGAGCACGGGGTGCGTGCGCAGCCACCACGCTGTGTACGACGGCACCAGCCGGCGCCGGCCGTCCGGCAGCAGCACGGTGGCGGGCTCGACGACCGCCGACCGCAGCGGCGGCTCCGCGAGCAGCCGCAATGCCTCGGGCCAGCGGTCGTCCGCGACGAGGTCGAGGTCGCGGACGGCGTCGAACTCCACGGCGACCGGCGGTAGCTCCGGGTCCCCCACCGCGGCGTTCGCGGCGTCCACCCAGCCGTCCTCGTCGTCGAGGTCGTGGTCGCACGACTCGGCGTCGAGCGAGACGTCCTCGTCGTGCACGACGGCGAAGGTGGCCAGCACACCGACCCGTTCGAGCACCTCGCTGCCCCAGCGGTCGACCAGCTCGCCGGACACGACGCCGAACGGCGCGTCGTCGGACACCACGCGGGCCAGCGGCCCGTCGGGGAGCAGCAGCTCGTCGGCCGGCCGCACGTCGTCGTCGCGGTCGCGCAGCGCGAGCGAGCCCAGCCACGGGTCGCCCGACGGGTCGGGCGTGCCGGCGGCGACGGCGGGCAGCACCGCGGCCGCCACGACGTCCGGGTCGTCCGCCTCGTACGACGCCGCCACGGCTGCCCGCACGTGCGGGTCGTCGAGCACCGCGCGCGGGGACGCCTCGACCGCGCCGAGCCGCAGCAGCAGCGGGTGCACGGCGTCCGGGTCGGCGACGCGCACGCCGAGTGCCGCCAGCGCGCCGGCGTCCACACCGGACGTGGGCAGCAGCACGCCGCGCGGGCCGCGCACCGTTCGCCCGTCGGCAAGCGGCACGGGCACCGCGCCGAGCGCGTCGAGGTCGCTGCCGGCGAGCTCGGCGTAGACCCGCCGCCACCACTGCGGCGGCCGGTCGAGCGAGCCGAGCAGGTCGACGACGTCGGCCAGCCCCCACTGCCGCACCTCGAGCCAGCGCAGCGCGGACGTACGGGTCGCCCAGCCGGCCGGCAGCAGCCCCGGCAACACCGGCGCGAGCACGTCGATCAGGCCCGGCGATCCGTCCACGGCCACCGCGTCTCGCGGCGGGAGGCGCGGCGACCCGGTCTCTGCGGACGGCAGGAACGCCCGCCCGCGGATCGCCGACAGGACCGATCGCCGCAGGGCGCCGTCGAGGACGCCCGCGGCCACCGGGCCGGGCACCAAGTCGAGCGCGTCGGGCCGCGGAGGCAACGCGACGAGCAGGTCGGCGTACGCCTCGGCGGCCCGCTCGACCAGGAAGTCCGTGAGCGGGCCGGGCGCGACGTGCCGGCGTGCCGGGTCGAGCGGGAACGACCCGAGCAGCAGCGCCGGCAGGTCGACGGGCTCGTCGCTGGGCGTCGGCGCGTGCAGCACCGCCGCGACGCCGGCGGGCAGTGCGCGGGGCCGGTCGGCGGCGTCGACCGGAAGCGCCCAGGTGACCGACCACCCGGTGCGCGCGCGCTCCTCCGCGGGCCGGTCGACCAGCAGCTCCGGCGCCAGGTCTCCCACCGCCGACGCGAGCCGCCAGCGCGTGACGCTGCCGCCGTCGTCGACGACCGCGACGTCGTCGCCCTCCCTGCGGCCGCGCAGCTCGCGGACGACGCCGGCCACGGCGATCTGCACCGTGTGCAGGCCCGGCAGGCCGAGCAGCAGCGCCGGCCCGGCGTCCGCGAGCATCCGGTGCGCGAACCGGCGTGCGGCCTCGTCGCGCAACGGCAGCACGACCTCGGTGTCGAAGCCGGCGGCCGGCTTCTCGTCGCACGGGAACGGCAGCCGCAGCACGGGGACGTGCTCGTCGCGGCGGGCGAGCTCGTCGGCGAGCGCGGGCAGGTCGCGCACCGTCGCGCGCGTCCGGTCGCGCGACCACCGGACGCCGCCCTCGCGGGAGAGGATGCGCGGCTCGTCGGACACGGACAGCACCGCGGCGTAGCCGACGCCGAACCGTCCGGCCGACATCCCGTCGCGCTTGGCCGACGCGCGCAGGCTGGACAGCGACGCGACGCCGGCGGCGTCCACGGGCGCACCGACGTTCGCCGCCCGCAGCTCGGTGGCGGTCAGTGTGAGCCGCAACCGGCCCGGCCTGCCGGCCGCGGCGGCCGCGTCTGCGGCGTTCTGCGCCAGCTCGACGACGAGACGGTCGCGGTAGGCGCCGAGGGCGTAGTCCTCCTCGGCGTTGGCGTCCTCACGGAACCTGGCCGGCGTCGCGGTCCACGTGTCCAGTACGCGGGTACGGATGCCCGCGGTGTCGAACGGGTCGGCCGCGGTGCTCACGCGCCGGCACTCCGCACGGCGCCACTTCCCACGGCGAAGCCCGGCTTCCCACGATCTGCTCGCCGCGTGACGCCCCGGTCGATCACGAGAACATGATCAACCACGGACACCGGGAGCGGTGCGGCGCCACCCATCCGGCACCGATCGTCAGCTGTGGCCGAGGGACTCGTCGGCCGCATCCTCGGCCTGCCCCTCGGGCGCCGGCTCCGGCTCGGGCCGCTCGACCTCGACGACGTCGAAGCTCTCCTCGTCGACGGCCGGCACGACCTCGACGAGCGGCTCCACCCGGCCGACGGAGGCCTCCGAGTGCCCGCCGCAGCCGTGGTCGAGGCTGACGACGCTGCCGTCGTCCGGGACCATCTCGTTCGCGCAGACGCCGAACAGCGCGCGCAGCCGGCCGCCGAGCGGCGTGAGGAAGCCGCATGTCGCACAGGTGGCCGGCGCCTGCTGCGCGATGCGCGCCTGCGGGCCGTGCTCGCCGGTGTACCAGCGCTCGGCGGCGTCGTCGCGGCCCTCCGGCGAGAGCACGCGCGCCCGGCCGAGCCCCGGCTCCCACCAGTCGACGAGGTCGAGCTCGTCGTCGTCGACCTCGGTGTACCCGGGCTGCAGCCGGTGGTCGTCCGGCGAGGTGGGCAGCACATCACCGGGGCCGAGGTCGCCCGGGCGCACCCGCTCGTCCCACGGCACCCACGCGGGAGCGACGATCGCGCCCTCGCCGGGCAGCAGCGCCACCTCGGACACGGTCACCTGGCGGGCGCGGGCCGCGCGCGTGACGGTGACCGACCAGCGCCAGCCGCGGTAGCCCAGGTCGTTGGACGCGAAGTAGTGCGTCGCGACGCGGTCCGCCTCGGCCTCGACGCCGACGTGCTCGCCCACCGACTCCGGCGTCGACGCCGCGGCGACCGCGGCCTCGCGGGCGAGGTCCACCGCGCCGGCGACGGCGGCGTCGAGCGCGGGCGTGCGGCTGCGGACTGTGGCGGGCGACATGTGCTGATCCGATCGGGTCTCGGGGGACGGGGAACAGCCTAACGCGCGCACGCCCGCGGTCCACGTGGGTACCTTGCGGCCCCTATGAGGGCTGCAGGGTACCCACGTGGCCCCTGGAGCGGCGCCTTCAGCCGACTACGTCGCTCACCCGTTCGGCCTCGCGCTGGGGGTACGCCTCCGCCGCCGGCTCGGTCGCCGGTTCGGGTCGCAGCACCACGGCCGTGAGCACCAGCGCGGCGAGCACGAACGCCGCGCCGATCCCGAACGCGAGGTGGAACCCTCCGGTCAGGGCCGCCCCCGCCGGTACGCCGCGCTCGAGCAGCGCCTGGGTGTGCGAGGCGGAGAACGTGGTCAGCACCGACAGGCCGACGGCGCCGCCGACCTGGAGCGTCATGTTCGCCAGGCCCGACGCCGTACCCGAGTCGTCGTCGGTGGCCCCGCTCATGAGCAGCGTCATCAACGCCGGGAACGACGCGCCCGCGCCGACGCCGAACAGCAGCATCGAGGGCAGCAGGTCGACCAGGTAGTGCCCCTGCACCGGCACGCGGACGAGCAGCACCAGGCCGGCCAGGATCAGGGCCAGCCCGGCGAGCAGCACGCGGCGCGCACCGAGCCGCGTCACCAGTTTCTCGGCGAACTGGAAGCTCAGCACGCCGATGCCGACGGACACCGGCAGGAACGCCAGGCCGGTCCGCACCTCGTCGAAGTGCAGCACCCGCTGCAGGTACAGCGCGCCGAGGAAGAACATGCCGAACATCCCGGCCACCATCAGCATCTGCACCAGGTTGCCGCCCGCGACGTTGCGTGAGGCGAGGATCCGCACCGGCAGCAACGGGTTGCGGGCCTTCAGCAGCCGGACGACGGTGGCCGCGAGCAGCGCCACGCCGAGCGCGCCGAGCCCGAGCGTCCGCGCCGACACCCAACCGGACGAGGCCGCGCCCACGATCGTGAACACGACGACCATGACGGCGGACGTGACGAGCACGGCGCCGAGCACGTCGGCGCCCGCCCGCAGCCCGAGACCGCGCTCCGGCCGCAGCAGCCTGGTCGCCGCCGCGAACGCGACGACGCCGATCGGCACGTTGACGAAGAAGATCCAGTGCCACGAGAGGCCCTGGGTGAGCACGCCGCCGAGCAGCAGGCCGATGGACGCGCCGGCGGACGCGACGAAGCTGTAGACGCCGATCGCCTTGGTGCGCTCGCGGCCGGCGGGGAACAGCGTCACGATCATCCCGAGGATCACCGCGGACGCCATCGCGCCGCCGATCCCCTGCAGGAAGCGCGCGCCGATCAGCATGGCCGCGCTCGTCGAGAGCCCGCACAGCGCGGACGCGAGCGTGAACAGGACCAGGCCCGCGAGGAACACCCGGCGGCGGCCGACGAGGTCGCCGAGCCGGCCGGCGAGGAGCAGCAGGCCGCCGAACGCGATGAGGTAGGCGTTCATGACCCACGCCAGGTTGGACTGCGAGAAGCCGAGGTCGCCCTGGATCGAGGGCAGCGCCACGTTCACGATGGTGCCGTCGAGGATGATCATCAGCATCCCGGCGCACAGCACCACGAGGGCGAGCCAGCGGGACCGGGACGGGGCGGTGGACCGATGTGATGGCATGACAATCGGCAACCACGGGCGTCGATCGTCTTATTCCGGATCATCCGGAATCGGATGAACTTTCTCTAGGACGCCTTCGCGACGCGCGGGCGGCGCACCTGCCTGCACGGCGCCGGGGTCGCCAGCCGGTGCTCCGTCAGCCGGGTGAGCGCGTCGACGAACGCGGTCCGCTCGCGCGCGGGCAGCGTGCCGAGCACGTCGTCGTACAGCTCGCCGACCACGCGACGGGCCTTCGCCACGAGGCGCCTGCCCGCGGGTGTGACGGCCACGACGTGCGCGCGCCGGTCGGTGCTCGACGTCCTGCGCTCGGCCAGCCCGGCACGCTCGAGCTCGTCGACCGCCGCGACCATGGTGGTCTTGTCGAGCGAGCACATCTCGGCGAGCCGGATCTGGGTGAGTTCGGCGTCCATGGCGTTGGACAGGACGCCGTACGCCCGCTGCGAGATGCCGAGGTCGGCGAGGGTCGCGGCGACCTCGGTGGCGAGGACGTGCGACGCCCGGGTGAGCAGGCACAGCAGATCGGCCATACCGAGAGGGTACCGCGAACGTCCACTACCGGATGATCCGCGGCGCGGACGGACTCCTGACGTGGGTACGTTGCAAGGGCTATAGCGCCGGCGACGTACCCACGTCAGGTCCGCCAAGCGCGGTGAGGGGGCGCCCTCACGGGTCCGGGCGGGCGGGGGTGGCGCCCGGGCCGGACAGCACCCCGGCGGCCAGGGCGTGGCCGCGCTCGCACGCCGCACGCAGGTCCGCGCCGTCCACCCGCGCGGTGAGGAACCCGGCGGCGAAGGCGTCGCCGGCCCCGGTCAGGTCGCGTACCCGGTCGACCGGCGGGACGGGGACCCGCAGCCGCGGCTCGCCGGGCGCGAGCACGGTCGTGGGCGCGGCACCGTCCTTCACCACGACCGTCGTGCCCGGCAGCGGCGCGCCGTCGAGCAGCCCGAGCAGGTCGGCCTCGGCCCGGTTCGCCAGCAGGTACGCCGGGCGCAGCCCGCCGAGCAGCGCGGCGAACCGCGCGGCGCCGTAGCGCTGCAGCCTGCCGGCAGACGAGGCGTCCACCGACACCGGTACGCCCGCCGCCCGCAGCCGCCGCAGCACGTCGCGCGTGGCCGTCGCCACCGGCTCGCGCAGGAACGAGTACGCCGTCACGTGCAGGTGCGCGAGCCCGTCCAGCCAGCTCTCGTCGACCGTCGTGAGCAACCCGGACGCGCCCTGGTTCGGGAACATCGTCCGCTCGCCGTCCGGCCCGACCAGCACGACCACGGCCCCGGTCGTCCCGCGCCGCTGCACCCGCACGTCGACACCGCACGCGGCCAGCTCGGCGACGAGCGCGTCGCCGACGCCGTCGGCGCCCACGCAGCCGAGGAACCTGGTCGGCCGGACACCCGCGGCGGCGGCCGCGACGTTGGCCGCGCTGCCGCCGCGGGTGCGGTACAGCTCCGCCTCGGTGTCGGTCGCGTCCCGGACGGGCTCGGCGAGCCACACCACGATGTCCTCCAGTAGGTCGCCGAGCGCGCCGAAGGCTCCCGTCTCGGTCACCGCAGCACCGTCCCGGCGGTCGTCGCGTCCGCGTCCGGACACGCAAGGTCGAAGGGAAGAAGTCCGACATTTACCCGCGACATATGCTCCCTTTACGCTGCCGAGCGGCCCGCGCCCGGTGGTTCGACGTGGGCGACGACGGGGGTTCTCGTGCACTGGTACATCGACGTATTGAAGAACTACGTGGGGTTCTCGGGACGGGCAAGACGCACGGAGTTCTGGATCTTCACCCTGATCAGCGCGGTCGTCTCGGCCATCCTGTCGTTGCTCGACCACTACATCGGCACGGACGGGCGCAGCGGCGACGGCATGTACGGCTACGGCGGTGGCCTGCTCAGCGGCATCTACGGACTCGCCGTGCTGCTGCCGACCCTGGCCGTCCAGTTCCGTCGCCTGCACGACACCGACAGGAGCGCCTGGTGGATCCTGATCTGGCTGATCCCGGTCGTCGGCTGGATCGTCCTGCTGGTGTTCAACGTCCTTCCCGGCACCTCCGGCCCGAACAGGTACGGGCCGGACCCGAAGGCCGGCGAGATGCCGGCAGGTGCCCAACCGCAGACGTAGTCGTTCACGCGGACGCGAGCGCCCGGGCGATCTCGCCGGCGACGGCGACGTTGTTGCGGTAGACCGCGACGTTCACCTCGAGGCTGCGCCCGCCCGTGGCGCGCTGGATGTGGTCGAGCAGGAACGGGGTGATGTCGTGCCCGACGATCCCCTCGCGCTCGGCCGCCGTCCACGCGCCGGCGACGATGCGGTCGTGCTCGGCCGGGTCGAGCTGGTCCGCCTCGGGCACGGGGTTCGCGACCAACACGGCCGAGCCGAGCCCCAGCTCGTCACGGGCCCGCGCGACGGCGGCCGCCTCCTCGGGCCCGTCGACGGCGTACTCGACGCGGTGCCCGGAGTCGGCGACGTAGAACCCGGGATAGCGGGTGGTTCGGTAACCGACGACGGGGATGTTCAGCGTCTCCAGGCGTTCCAGCGTCGCGGCGATGTCGAGGATCGACTTCACGCCGGCGCTGACGACGACCACGGGCGTGGACGCGAGCGCGACGAGGTCGGCCGACTCGTCGAACGTGGTGCTCGCACCGTGGTGCACCCCGCCGAGGCCCCCGGTGGCGAAGACCCGGACGCCCGCGCGGTGCGCGAGCATCGAGGTCGCCGCGACGGTCGTGCCACCGCCGAGCCGCTTCGCCCGGGCGACCGGCAGGTCCCGGATGCTGATCTTCACGACTGCGTCGTCGGTGGCGAGCCGCTCGATCCGCGCGTCGTCGAGCCCGACCGTCGGCACGCCGTCGACGACGCCGATCGTCGCCGGCACCACGCCCGCCGCGCGCAGCGCCTTCTCCGCCTCCCGCGCGACCTCCAGGTTGCGCGGACGCGGCAGGCCGTGGGTGAAGATCGTCGACTCCAGCGCGACGACCGGGACGCCCGCGGCGACGGCGTCGCGCACCTCGGCGGCGACGGCGATCCCGGTCAACGGATCAGGCCTCGACGTCGTCGGCGACGGCGCGCAGCACCGAGGCGAGCCGGCCGGCCGTGCGGCCGTCCGGGTGGCGGCCGCGGCGGTAGGTCGCCTCGACGGTGTCGAGCATCTTGATCAGGTCCTCGACGATCAGGCTCATCTCGTCCGGGCTCTTCCGCTGGGCCTTGGCGACCGACGGTGCCGGCTCGAGCAGCCGCAGCGAGAGGGCCTGCTGCCCGCGGCGTCCCTCGGCCACGCCGAACTCGACCCGCTGTCCCGGGCGCAGCGAGGTCACGCCTGCGGGGAGGGCGGACGAGTGCACGTAGACGTCGCCGCCGTCGTCACGGGTCACGAAGCCGAAGCCCTTGTCCCGGTCGTAGAACCTGACCTTGCCAGTGGGCACGGGTGTCACTCGTCCTCTCGTCGCTGCCGCGCCAGCGTATCGACTCACTTACGCGGTGATCCGCCGATTAACGCAGCAACTCGTTCATCGAACCGGAGCGGAAACCCTGTGTGTCGACCTCGACGCGGTCGAAGCCGGCGGCCTCGACGGCCGCGAGGGCCGCCGTGGAAGCGGTGACCGCGGGGACCAGCTCGCGGTCGACCTCGATGCGCGCGTGGTCGCCGAGGTCGCGCACCCGCAGGTTCCGCACCGGGATGCCGGCGTCGGCCAGCGCCTCGCGCAGCGCCGCCTCGGCCGCCTCGACCCGCGCGAGCCGCTTCGGCGTGATCCGCACGCCGTACGCGACCCGGCTCGACAGGCACGCCGCCGCAGGCTTGTCCCACGTCGTGAGACCCCACCGCCTGCTGGCCTCGCGCACCTGCGCCTTCGTGAAGCCCGCGTCGAGCAGCGGGGTGCGCGCCCCGCGTTCGGCGGCGGCCCTGATGCCCGGGCGGAAGTCGTGCGCCGCGTCGTCGGCGTTGGTGCCGGTCAGGACGTGCGCCTTGCCCTCCGTCCCGGCGAGCGGGCCGAGCACGTCCACCAGCTCGGCCTTGCAGAAGTAGCAGCGGTTGCCCGCGTTGGCCTGGTAGCCGTCCCGCGACATCTCGTCGGTCGCAGGCGTGAGGTGGCGCACGCCGAGACCGGCGGCGAACGCACGCGCCGCGGCCAGCTCCGTGGCCGGCAGGCTGGACGAGACCGCCGTCGCGGCGACCACGTTCTCCGCGCCGAGCGCACGGACGGCCGCGGCGAGCAGGAACGCCGAGTCGGCGCCGCCGGAGAACGCCACGACCACGCTGCCCAGCTCGCGCAGCGCCGCCTCGAGCGCCTGCAACCGGGCGTCCAGCACGTACTCGTCGAGCCACGCCGGGAACGCGGTCAGGTCGTCGAACAGCACGTCGGCGCCCTGCGGCTCGACGCCGCCGGTGCGGACGCCCACGGCGACCGCGTCCGCGGCCCGGGCGGCCCGCACGTCACCGGGGTGGTCGCCGACGTAGATCACGCCGCCGCGCTCGCGCAGCGCGTCGCCCTTGGCCTCGGCCCAGCGCCAGCCCACCACCTCGTCGACCTGGAAGCCGAGGTGGCGCAGGCTCGCCTCCGCGCTCGCGGCGTGCTTCGCCGTGATGACGATCACCTTCCCGCCGAGGCGGTGCACCGCGGCGACCGCGTCCTTCGCGCCGGGCAGCTCCGTGGTGAGCGGGACGGCCAGCTCGTACATCGAGCGGTACAGCGCGGCGGCCTCGTCGACCCGCTCGGGCGGGAACCACTGGCCGAGCTCCCATTCCAGCGGTGGGCCCAAGCGGGAGATGACCAGGTCGACGTCGATGAACACCCCGGTGCGCTCGGACACCTCCTGGAAGACCCGGGCGATGCCGGCGCGCGAGTCGGTCAGGGTCATGTCGAGGTCGAAGCCGACGACGAACGATCGCGCGAAGGACTGCACCAGCCCAGCCTATGCAAGATGGGTCGCAGACCCGTCCGGACCGGGATGATCATGAAGCTTCCGACCCCTCATAGAGGGTCGGAATCTTCATGATCACCGGGATCGGAGACGGACGCTCGGGACCTGTGTTCCTTGTTCTGCCATCTGCCCGAGGGCACAATGGCGCCCGTGGCGGACACCAGGCAGGATCCCCAGCGCGGGGACGAGGAGACCGTGACGAAGCGGGAACGCGAGGCGGGGCGCGAGCGTGCGGAGGAGCGCGACCGGGCCCGGGCCGAGCGGGAGCAGCGGCGTGCGGAGGAACGCGAGCGGGCGCGCCGGTTCCGCGCCACGGTCGTGCGGTGGGCCGTCACCGTCGTGAACGTGCTCGCCGCGGTGTTCGCCATCGTGCTCGCGCTGCACATCGTGTTCGTGATCTTCAGCGCCAACCCGCACAACCCGCTGGTCACCTTCGTCTCGGGCTGGGCGGACGGCCTGGTCGTGTTCTTCCGCGACCTGTTCACACCGGCCGACCACCGCGTCGCCGTGCTGGTGAACGACGGTCTCGCCGCGATCTTCTGGCTGATCCTCGGCCGGATCGTGACCGGGCTGCTGCGCCGGATCCCCTGAGCCGGCGGCGTCCGCCGCTCAGGCGCCGTCGTCGGCGTACATCTGCGGGTACTCGGCCTCCATCAGGTCGAACAGCGCGTCGCGGCGCTGGACGAGCCTGCGGGCCTCGTCGGCGAGATCGCCGTTGCCGGTGCCGTCCGGCGCGAACAGCCGGACGACGGCGGCGGCGAACAGCTCCTCGAACCCGGCGGCCACCTCGTTGGCGGCGCGCATCTCGGGCAGCGGCTCGGTGGGCAGCCGCGCGGACTCGCAGACCTCCTGGACGACATCGGCCGGGCAGCCGCTCGCGGCCGCGAACGCGCTGCGCCACATGGCCTCCAGGGTCACCGCCTCGGCCTGCTGCGCGTACGCCGTCACGAGCCGCCGCACGAGGCCGGCCAGCGCGTCGCTCGCCACCGGCGTGCCGGTGCGGTGCAGCCACGGCGCCGGGCTCTCGGCGGCCGAGGCCGTCGGGGTCGCCGGGGTGACGGGCGTCGTGCTGACGGGCGCCGACGGGACCGGTGCGGACGCCACCGGGGGCGCGTCCTCGTCCTCCTCGTCGTCGAGCGGCGCCTCCGGGTGCAGCTCCACGACGAGGTCGTAGAGGTCGCAGTAGCGGTCGTTGAGCCGCCGCGCCTCGGCGACCAGCGCCGCCGGGTCGGACTCGTCGCCGTAGAGCACCACGTCGGCGCACAGCCGGACGACGAGGTCACTGACCCCGTTCATCACCTCGACGACGACGTCCGTCTCGGGGCGCGGGCCGGTCGGCGTCGGCGCGAACCCGCGCACCTCCTCCTCGGCCTGCTCCAGCTCGGCACCTGTCGCCGCGCCGAGCAGCTCCGCCCAGTAGGGCACGAGTTCCTCGGCGTCGCGCCCGGCGGCGTACTCGGCCACGAGCCGCTCCCACGCCGTGGTCGCGGCGGCGCGGTCGAAGCCCACACTCTCGGTTTCTTGAGTCACGAGACGGCCTCCGAAGTGAGCATCGTAGCGAGTACGACAAGCGTGCCACCGCGACTCCGCGCGTGTGAGCGAGGCGCGGAGCGCTGGAGGACGTCGGGAAACTGAGCCACGGGCCGAACGCTACCGTGCGCCGGGCCGGAGGTGGGTCACAGCTGGGCGGCAACGCCCCGCAGGGCCTCCGCCGCGTCGCGGACGAGGGGTTCGCCGTGGCCGAAGCAGGCGGTGTCGACGTCGAGTCCGGCCATCCGCCGGAACGAGCGAGCGGCCTCCTCCCTGTCGACGTTGAAGACGCCGAGCATGATCTGCTGCACGTTCGCCGCGATGTCGCCGGTGAACAGGATGCGGTGCAGCGGCAGGTGGATCGCGATGCTGCCGGCGGTGTGGCCGGGCACGGCCACGACGGCGGCGCCGCCGGCGAAGTCGAGCAGGTCGCCGTCGTCGACCTCGCGGTCGACGCGCACGGGTCGGGCGGCCGGCAGGTCGGGCAGCCCGGCCGCGATGGACCGCTCCCAGTCCTCCAGCACCGGCGCGGGCTGTTCCTGCTCGCGCCGGATGACGGGCGAGTCGGCGCGCGACGCGACGACGGTGACGTCCGGGGCGGCCTCGACGATGTCGGCCGCGCCGCCGGTGTGGTCGTCGTGGGAATGGGTGAGGATGATCCGGCGCAGCTCGGCGGGATCACGGCCGAGCCGGCGGATCGCGTCGAGGACGACCGCGCCGGATCCCTCGTAGCCGGTGTCGACGAGGGTCAGCTCGTCCGGGTCGCACCAGAGGTACGCCGACACGAAGCCGAGCTCCAGCCGGTACAGGCTCGGCACCACCTCGATGAACTCCACGCACCCACCGTACGGCTCACCGGCCACCGCGCGGGCGCCTTTCGCCGAGGGCAGAGGTCAGCCGTACAGGTCGGTTCGCCGGTCGCCGAGCACGTCGTTGCGCGGCGAGACCCGCTTGTCCCTGGCGTCGGCGAGCCGGCACGCCGCCACCAGCAGCTGCTCGCCGCGCCCCGGGTCGGCGACCGCGAGCGGGAAGCCGTCCGGTCCGACGATCGCGGAGCCGCCCACCCAGTCGACGCCGCGCTCGCACCCGGTGCGGTCGGCGGCGGCGACGTAGACCCGGTTCACCGACGCCGAGGCCTGCAGCCGGACGACCTCGATCGGCCGCTCGGACGCGGGCCGCGGCTCGGCCGGCCAGTTCGTCGGCGCGCAGACGATCTCCGCGCCGGCGAGCGCGGCGAGCCGGGTCCACTCGGGGAACTCGAGGTCGTAGCAGACCATCACGCCGACCCGGCCGACGCTCGTGTCCACCACGGCGGGCGGTGCGGAGCCGGCCGTGAACAGCTCCTTCTCGCCGTCCCACAGGTGCGCCTTGCGGTAGACGGCGCGCACGCCCGACGGGTCGGCGAGGAACGCGCTGTTGAACACCTCGCCGCCGTCGGCCAGCTCGGGGAACCCGGCCACCAGGACGACTCCGTGCTCGCGCGCGGCCGCCGCGAGCCGCGTCACGCTGGTGCCGTCCGGCCGTTCGGCGCACCGCGCCAGCTCGTCCCTGCCGGCGAAGACGTAGCCGCTGCTCACCAGCTCGGGCAGGACGACCAGCCGGGCGCCGGCCGCGGCGGCGTCGGCCACCGCCGCGACGGCACGCTCGACGTTGCCGCCGACGTCGCCGAGCACCGGCGCCAGCTGGCACACGGCGACGCGGACCTCTTGCTCTCCACCGGTGAGGGTCACCCTCACAGCACTATCACGCGGTGAGGCTGCCGCTCACCTGTGGCGGCGGGATCAGTCGAGCTCGAGCAGGGCGTGGGTGCGGTCGGCCAGCGCGACGAGCGACGCCCCGTCGAACCCCGGGACGGACGAGCTGACGTAGTCGCGCAGCGGCGCCGTCCAGGCCGAGGGGACGCGCCGCTCGCCGGCCATCGCACCGAGCACCGCGCCCACGGTGGCGCCGTCGGAGTCGGTGTCCCAGCCCCCGGTGACGGCGGTCGTGATGCCCGCGGTGAAGTCGCCGTCGCTCGCGGCGAGCGCGTACGCGACCAGTGCGGCGTTGTTCAACACGTGCACCCAGTGCAGGTGGCCGTACGCCGCCTCCAGCGCGTCCAGGGCGTCCTCGCGCTCGACACCTGCGTCGGCGAGGTCGATACCCACGCGGATCGCCTTGGCGAACCGGCTGGTCGGCGGCACGACGCCGAGGCCCTGCACGAGGACCGTGCGGACGTCGTCCACCACGAGCGCCGCCGCGTTCGCCGCGGCGACGAACATCGCGCCGTAGACGCCGTTGCGCGTGTGGCTGAGCCGCGCGTCCCGCCAGGCCATGCGCGCCGCGTCCCGCGGCCGGCCGGGACACACCCAGCCGTACAGGTCCGCCCGGATCTGCGCGCCGATCCACTCGCGGAACGGGTTGCGCACGCGCGCGGCCTCGTCCGGCTGGTAGCCCTCGAGCAGGTTGCGGTACGTGACCCGCTCGGCGGTGTACGTGCGTGCCGCAGGCAGGCCGTCCAGCCAGGCGCGCGCGACGTCCTCGGTGGTGAACTCGCGGCCGTGCCGCTCGAGCACCCGCAGCGCGAGCATCGTGAAGTCGAGGTCGTCGTCCTCGGGCATGCCGTCGATGTTCTCGGCCAACGCGGCAGCGTGACTCGGGTGCCAGGGCCACCGCGCGGCGACGTCCGGCGGCAGCCCGTCCGCGGTGAAGTAGCCGGCGAGCGGCCGGCGTCCGGTGGCCTCGAGGATCGCCCGGATCCCCCGCCGCGGCAGGCCCTCCACCGGCTTGCCGAGCAGGCAGCCGGACGCGCGGCCGAGCCACGCGCCGCGCAGCCGTTCACGCAGCGTGAACCGGTCCGGCGGGGCCGGCAGGGCGGGGACGTCCGGCCAGGTGTCGACGATGCCGGCGAGGTCGTCCGGCTCGGCGGCGTCGACCGCAGGCGCCCGCGGCAGGGTGTCGAGCTCGTCGAGCAGGTCGCGGGCCAGGTCGCGCAGCCGCCTGCTGACGCCGCCGCCCGACGCGCCGCCGGCGGGCACGTCCAGCGAGCCGCCCGCGGCGACCCAGCGGGCCGCGACCGCGCTGGTGTTGCGTCCCTCCGCGACGCTCTGCACCAACTCGTGCGGCAACAGGTCCTCCGGTTGCACCCATGCCAGCCGCACGCGCGGTTCCGCCCTTCCTTGTTGTGGACCCATTGTGGCGTAGGTTCTGGGCGTGCGTTACGCCATCCCGATACCCCAGTCCGTCGACGACGGCGCCTTCGACCCGGCTGCGTTGAGCGACTATCTCGACCGGGCCGAGGCGCTCGGCTTCGAGAGCGCCTGGACCCAGGAACAGGTGCTCGGCACCATCCCCCACCTCGCGCCGATCGAGCTGCTGGCCTACGCCGCCGCCGGCAACCGACGGCTCCGGCTCGGCTGCTCGGTGTTCGTCACGCCGCTGCGCAACCCGGTCCACCTCGCCAAGAGCCTGGCCACGCTCGACCAGCTGAGCCGCGGGCGGCTCGAGGTCGGGATCGGGACCGGCGGCAGGAACCGGCCGTTCGGGGCGTTCGAGGTCGACCCGGGCACCGTCGTGGCGCGCTTCACCGAAGGACTCGAGGTGATGCGGGCACTGTGGTCGCAGGACCGGGTGGACCACGACGGCCGGTTCTGGCACCTGACCGGCGCCGCGATGGAGCCCAAGCCGTTCCAGAAGCCGGGCCCGCCGGTGTGGTTCGGCGGCAGCGCGCCCACCGCCGTGCGCCGTGCCGCGCGGCTCGCCGACGGGTTCTTCGGTGCCGGCTCGACCACGACGGCGGCGTTCGCCGAGCAAGTGGCCGTCCTGCGCGACGAGCTCGGCCGCCAGGGCCGGGACGCCGACGCGTTCCCGCTCGCCAAGCGCGTCTACATCGCCGTCGACGACGACCCGGCGCGTGCCAGGGACCGCCTCGCCGACTCGCTCGTGCGGCTGTACGGGGAGTTCGGCCGCGGCCTGCTGCCCGTCGTCGTGTCCGGCACGCCGGACGACTGCGTCGGCGGGCTGCGCGAGGTCGCCGCCACCGGCGTCCAGCTGATCCAGGTCAACCCGCTCTTCGACCAGCGCGAGCAGATGGAGCGGCTCGCCGCCGAGGTGCTCCCGCACGTGGCCTGACGAGGGACCGCTGACGGGCCCACCTCGTAGGCTGGCGGCGGGATGACACGCGACCACAGGAGCACCGGTCTCGCCGCCTGGTTGAGCGACCGCACCGACGGCGAGCTCGCCGGGCTGTTCGCCGCACGGCCGGACCTGCTCAACCCGGTGCCTCCGGACTTCGGCCGGCTCGCCCACACCGCGTCGACCCGCGCCTCGCTGCAGCTCGCCGTCGAGCAGCTCGACACGTTGGCGCTGCGGACGCTGCGCGCGCTGTCGGTCGCCGACGGGCCGGTCTCGTACGACGAGCTCGCCGCGACGCTCGGCGCACCCCCGGGCGGTGGCCGGCTGCGCGAGACCGTCGACCTGCTCCGTGCCCGCGCGCTCTGCCACGGCGACGACGCCGCGCTGGCGACGCCGGGCGAGCTGCGGCGCATCCCGCTGCTGCCCGCCGAGCTCGGCCCGTCCGTCACCCACGCGATCGGCGCCGCCCAGCTGCCGCGGCTGAAGATCCTGCTCGAGGACCTCGGCCTCGTCTACGCCGACGAGTGGCAGGGCCGGCGCGAGCTGGCCAGGTACTTCGAGACCGTCGCGCACGTCCGCGACCTGCTCGGCGACCTCAGCGACAAGGCGGTCGAGGCGCTGCGGCTGGTCGCCGCGAGCGGCGGCTACGGCAGAGTCGACCGTGCCCACCGCGCCGTCAGCATCACGACCGCCACCGGGCCGATCGACGAACTGCTCGCACGCGGCCTGCTCCTCCCCCAGGGCGACGAGCACGTCGTGCTCCCGTTCGAGGTGGCCGTGGCGCTGCCTCAGGAGTACGAGGAGCCGCCGCCGGTCTCCGGCGCCACGCACGACGCGTCGTTCGTCGACCGCACCGGCGGGATGCACGCCAACGCGTTCGTCCAGGCGGTCGACGACCTGCTCACCACGTGGGCCGACACCCCGCCGTCGCGGCTGCGCTCGGGCGGTCTCGGCGTCCGCGACCTGCGGGCCGCGGCCCGGCTGCTGGACGCCACGACGGAGTACGCCGCGCTCGTCGTCGAGACGGCCTGGGCCGCGGGCCTGCTCGACTGCGGTTACCCCGACGACGAGTGGCTGCCCACCGAGGCCTACGACACCTGGCGCGCGCTTCCCGTCGCCGCGCGCTGGACCCAGCTGGCGTCCACGTGGCTCACCAGCATGTGCGCGCCGGGCCTGGTGGGCCAGAAGGACGAGCGCAACCGCACGATCAACGCGCTGACCCCCGACACCCGGCCGCTCGGCGCGGCGCGGGTGCGGCGGGCCTGCCTGGAACAGCTGGCCGGCCTCCCGGCGGGCACGTCCGTGCCCGGTGACGCCCTCGTCGAGCGGATCGCGTGGATGCGCCCGCACCTGGCGAGCCGGTCGCGGCGGCAGCTCTGCGAGTGGACGTTCCGCGAGGCCGAGCAGCTCGGCGTCTCCGGGCAGGGCGCGCTCACCGGGTACGGCAGGGAGCTGCTCGCGGGCGGCGAGGACGTGGCGGCGGCGCTCGACCGCGTGCTGCCGGAGCTGGGCCACGAGGTGCTCGTGCAGCCCGACCTCACCGCGGTGGCCCCAGGGCCGCTGCACCCGGCCGTGCGGTCCGAGCTGGGCCTGCTGGCCGACGTCGAGTCCACCGGCGGCGCCACCGTGTACCGGTTCACGCCCGCCTCGGTACGCCGCGCGCTCGACGCGGGCCGCACCGCCGCGGAGCTGCGCGAGTGGCTCGGCGCGCACTCCCGCACCGAGGTGCCGCAGCCGCTGCACTACCTGATCGACGACGTCGCGAGGCGGCACGGCCGGCTCCGCGCCGGGACGGCGACCTCGTACGTCCGGTGCGACGACGAGGCGCTGCTGTCGGAGATCATGGCCCACCGCAAGGCCGACCGGCTCGCGGCCAGGCGCATCGCGCCGACCGTGCTGGTGAGCCAGCTGGGCCGCGCCGAGCTGCTCGACGAGCTCCGCGAGCTCGGCTTCGCACCGGTCGCTGAGTCGGTCGCGGGCGACGTCGTCGTCACGGCGCCGCAGGCCCGCCGCACGCGCAGCAGCGGCCCGGCGGCGACCCGACGGGTCCCCGACCGGCCGAGCGCCCACCTGGTCGAGCAGGCCGTCCAGGTGCTGCGTGCCGGCGAGCGGCTCGCGAGCGCCCGCCCGCACGACGACGTCGCGCCCCGCGACAACCTCCCGCGCAACCCGCATCGCGAGACGCTGGCCGCCATCCACGACGCCATCGACGACGGCGGCACGTTGTGGATCGGCTACGCCAACGCCGAGGGCCGCGCGAGCCTGCGCCTGATCGAGCCGGTCGCCGTGCTCGGCGGGCTGGTGGAGGCCTACGACCACCTGCGCGAGACGCGCAGCACGTTCGCGCTGCACCGCATCACCGGCTACGCCGTCGTCGACCCCCTGGACACCACTGCCTGACCCGTGCTCCCCGGCCCCCGCCCCCGGCCCGCGCGCCCCTCCCCCGAGCCATGTAAACCATGCTCTTGGTGGCTTTACACGGGGCATGACCCTGGTAAAGCCACCACCGGCCGGGTAAAGCGAGCACGGTCCGGCCGCCCACCGGCCCGCCCGCCGTTCGCGCCTGTCGGCCGTGCGAGGGACACTGGGGCGGTGACCGATGGCCCCCTGATCGTCCAGTCCGACAAGACGCTGCTGCTCGAGGTCGACCACGAGCAGGCCGAAGCCTGCCGCAAGGAGATCGCACCGTTCGCCGAGCTGGAGCGCGCGCCGGAACACGTGCACACGTACCGCATCACGCCGCTCGGCCTGTGGAACGCCCGCGCCGCCGGTCACGACGCCGAGCAGGTCATCGACACGCTGCTGCGCCACTCGCGCTACCCGGCACCGCACGCGCTGCTCGTCGACGTCGCCGAGACGATGGCACGCTACGGGCGGCTGCGGCTCGAGTCGCACCCGGCGCACGGGTTGGTGATGTCCACCACCGACCGGCCCGTGCTCGAAGAGGTGTTGCGCAGCAAGAAGATCCAGCCCATGGTCGGCGCGCGCGTCGACGACGACACCGTCGTCGTCCACCCCAGCCAGCGCGGGCTGCTGAAGCAGGCGCTGCTGAAGCTCGGCTGGCCCGCCGAGGACTGCGCCGGCTACGTCGACGGCGAGGCGCACCCGATCGAGCTGCACCAGGACGGCTGGGAGCTGCGCGGCTACCAGCAGGAGGCCGCGGACGGCTTCTGGCACGGCGGTTCCGGCGTCGTCGTCCTCCCCTGCGGCGCGGGCAAGACGCTCGTCGGCATCGCGGCGATGGCGCACGCGCAGGCCACCACGCTGATCCTCGTCACGAACACCGTCGCCGCGCACCAGTGGCGCACCGAGCTGCTCAAGCGCACCTCGCTCACCGAGGAGGAGATCGGCGAGTACTCGGGGCAGCGCAAGGAGATCCGGCCGGTCACCATCGCGACGTACCAGGTGATGGTCACCAGGCGGAAGGGCGTCTACACCCACCTCGAGCTGTTCGAGGCACGCGACTGGGGCCTGATCCTCTATGACGAGGTGCACCTGCTGCCCGCGCCCATCTTCCGGATGACGGCCGACCTGCAGGCCCGGCGCAGGCTCGGCCTCACCGCGACGCTCGTCCGCGAGGACGGCAGGGAGGGCGACGTCTTCAGCCTCATCGGCCCGAAGCGCTACGACGCACCGTGGCGTGACATCGAGGCGCAGGGCTGGATCGCGCCCGCGGACTGCGTCGAGGTCCGGGTCACCCTCACCGAGGGCGAGCGGCTCGCGTACGCGATGGCCGAACCCGAGGACAGGTACCGCATCTGCTCCACCACCGACACCAAGTCGAAGGTCGTGCAGAACGTCGTCGAACGGCACCGCGGCGAGCCGACCCTCGTCATCGGGCAGTACCTCCACCAGCTCGACGAGCTCGGCGAACGCCTCGGCGCCCCGGTCATCAAGGGCGAGACGACGGTGAAGGAGCGCGAGCGCCTGTTCCAGGCGTTCCGCACCGGCGAGATCAGCCTGCTCGTGGTGTCGAAGGTGGCGAACTTCTCCATCGACCTGCCCGAGGCCGCGGTCGCGATCCAGGTCTCCGGCACGTTCGGCTCACGCCAGGAGGAGGCGCAGCGGCTCGGCCGCGTCCTGCGTCCCAAGGCCGACGGCCGCGGCGCGCGCTTCTACTCCGTCACCGCGCGCGACACCGTCGACCAGGACTACGCCCAGCACCGGCAGCGGTTCCTCACCGAACAGGGGTACGCGTACCGCATCGTGGATGCCGACGACGTGCTCGCCGGCGACGAGCTCTGAGCACCGTCCGGGCACGACGAGGAAACGCGCTGGGAAGGCCCAGGCAGATTGCAGCACACTTGGCTCATGCATTGTCCGCGAAGGACGGCCGGCATCCTCACCACCGTCGTGTTGACCGGCACGGCCGCGACCGGGTGTGGCGGCGGCACCCACGACGAGCCCGCGCCGTCGGTCAGCGAGTCGATCACGGTGCGCAGCCCGGATCTCAACGCCGACTCCAGCATCCCGGTCCGCTACACCTGTGACGGGCCTGGCGACGTGTTGCGGCTGACCTGGTCGGGCGTGCCGAAGAAGGCCAAGGCGCTCGCGCTCCTCGTCGACGACGGTGACGCGCCCGCGGGCCCGTACGTGCACTGGCTGGTGCTCGATCTGCCCGCCACCACGAAGTCGGTCGGCAGCCGGCTGCCCGCGGGGGCGCACCAGGCCCGCGACTCGGCCGGCAGGATCGGCTGGACGCCGCCGTGCCCGCCGAACGGCGACCGCGCCCACCACTACCGGTTCACGGTCTACGCACTGCGCGGCGCCACCCGGCTGCGTGACGGCGTCGACGACGTGCGCGCGAAGCAGGCGATCGACGACCTCGCGATCAGCCGCGGCCAGCTGGTGGCGACGTACAAGCGACACGAGTGACGCCGCGGCCGGCTCGCCAACAGGCTCCGTGATCTGAGACGGTGGGATGGTGATACCCGGGGTCTCGCAGGGAGAGCGCGCGCTGCACACCGCACGTGCCGCCGTGCTGCGTGACCTCGACGCCACCGGGCACAGCGACCCGGCCACCGTGTCGGTCGTCGACGACGCCGTCGCCGGGCGCCGCTGGTGGGTCGAGCAGTGGCCGGACGGCGCGGCGTTCCTCACCGCCCTCGTCGCGCAGGACGTCGCCGACGCGTTGCTGGAGAAGGTCGGCCGCTGGCCGCGCTGCCGGATCCACGACGAGGAGCCCCTCGTCGTGGAACCGGCCCTGGGCCACGACCCGCACTGGGTCTGCGGCCACTGCGGCGTCATCGCGCCGGTCGGCGCGCTCGACTGCAGCTAGGCGGCGCGCAGGTCGCCGAGCTGCTCCGCGTACCAGACGACGTTCGCCAGGTGCTCGGCGATCTGCCGCAGCGTCCAGTTCGGCGAGCGGTCGGCGTCCCACGCCTCCGGCCCGGCGGCGGCGTAACGCAGCGCGAAGGTGCGGCCGAGCCGGCGCAGCCGCTGCGTGGCCTCGCGCAGGTCGCCCTCGGTGAACCGCGCCCAGTCGGTCTCGAACGTCGTCGGGCTCGCCTCCCACTCGTCCGGTTGGGTCTCGGCGCCGGCCAGCAGCGCCTCGACCTCGGCGAGGTGGTCGACGATGTGGTCGGTGATCCGCCGGATCGCCTTGTGCGGGGTGTAGATGCGGTCGCCGTCCTCACTGACCCGCGGCCGCCCGTCCCATGCGATCCACGTGGCGGCCAGCTGCAGACAGCGCTCGACGGCGTCGGCGACGAGCTCGCCTGGGTTCTTCTCGGTGTCGGTCATGCCGAGAAGGTAAGGCCGGAACACTTCCACCGGGATGGAAATGACGGCTAGCCGGACGCCCTCGCCAACGCGTCCAGGTCGCGCTCGGCGAACAGCCGGTGGTGCCACTCCTCGTTGAGGACGACGGCGAGGCACTCGCGTACCGGGAAGCTCTGCGGCGGCGGCCAGCCGGGCCCCTCCACCGGCTCGGTGGGCGCGTCGAGCGACTCGTCGGTGAGGCCGTCGACGACCCCGCGCACGGTGGCCATGCGGTCGCGGCGCAGCGCGAGCACCTCGTCGAGCGACGGCCGCACCTCGCGGTCGCGGGGTACGCCGGGCGTGTCCGGCATGCCGTCCCAGGGCAGGTCCAGCGGATGCCACGGCGCGGGGTCACCCAGGATGCCGCGCCTGACCCAGGCGTCGGTGGCGAAGACCAGGTGCCGCAACGTCTCGATGAACGACCACTCGCCGTCGACGGACTCGTGCAGTTGCCCGGGGTCGAATCCCCGGGCGCGCTCGACGGTCTCGCCCCAGCGCCGCTCGACGATGTCCCACGCCTCGCGGAAGCCGGCCGAATCGGCGGGCCGCATCTTCGCCCGTTCGGGATCGCGGCGGTCGAGCTCGGCCTCGACCAGCGGGCCGACGTCGACGCCGTTGATCGTCACGTTCTGGAGCTCGCCGCTGATCTCGACGTCGCACAGCTCGACGCCGCGCATCACGACGCCGTGCAGCTCCACCTCGTGGAACCGGGCGCCGCTCATGTCGCTCGCCCGGAACTGCGCCCCACCCAGGTCGACCCGCTCGAACCGCGAGCCACGCAGGTCCTGCCTCAGGAAGTCGGCCACGGCGGGATCGTAACCGCCGTTCCGGACGATACCCGTCCGGATTGCGGACCGCGTGCCGCCGGGAACGCGTCCCTCAGCGGGACATCGCGGCCTCGAGGCCCTCGTCCAGGGCGGCCAGGAACTCCTGCGTGGTGAGGTACGGGGTGTCCTTGCCCACGATGAGCGCGAGGTCCTTGGTCATCTTGCCGGCCTCGACCGTCTCGACGCAGACCCGCTCGAGCGTCTGCGCGAACTCGATCACCTCGGGGGTGTTGTCGAGCTTGCCGCGGTGCTCGAGGCCGCGGGTCCAGGCGAAGATCGACGCGATCGGGTTGGTGGACGTCGGCTTGCCCTGCTGGTGCTGGCGGTAGTGCCGGGTGACCGTGCCGTGCGCGGCCTCGGCCTCGGCGGTGCCGTCGGACGTCATCAGCACGCTGGTCATCAGGCCGAGCGAGCCGAAGCCCTGGGCGACGGTGTCGGACTGGACGTCGCCGTCGTAGTTCTTGCACACCCAGACGTAGCCGCCCTCCCACTTGAGGGCGGCCGCGACCATGTCGTCGATCAGCCGGTGCTCGTAGGTGAGGCCGTTCTTGTCGAACTCCTCCTTGTACTCGGCCTGGAAGACCTCGGCGAACAGGTCCTTGAACCGGCCGTCGTACGCCTTGAGGATCGTGTTCTTCGTGGAGAGGTAGACGGGGTAGCCGCGCTCCAGGCCGTACTTGAACGACGCGCGCGCGAACTCGCGGATCGACTCGTCGTAGTTGTACATGCCCATGGTGACGCCGCCGCCGGTGAAGTCGGCGACCTCGAACTCCATCGGCTCGCCGCCGTCGGCGGGCGTGTAGGTGATGGTCACCTTGCCCGGGCCGGGGACGACGAAGTCGGTCGCCTTGTACTGGTCGCCGTGGGCGTGCCGGCCGATGACGATCGGCTTGGTCCAGTTCGGCACCAGGCGCGGGATGTTCGAGATGACGATCGGCTCGCGGAAGATGACGCCACCGAGGATGTTGCGGATCGTGCCGTTGGGCGACCGCCACATCTTCTTCAGCCCGAACTCCTCGACGCGCGCCTCGTCCGGCGTGATCGTGGCGCACTTGACGCCCACGCCGAGCCGCTTGATCGCGTTGGCGGCGTCGATCGTCACCTGGTCGTCGGTGCTGTCGCGGTGCTCGATGCCGAGGTCGTAGTACTCCAGCTCGATGTCGAGGTACGGGTGGATCAGGCGGTCCTTGATGAACTGCCAGATGATCCGGGTCATCTCGTCGCCGTCGAGCTCGACGACCGGGTTGGCTACTTTGATCTTGGGCATCCGAGCTTTCCTTGTCCGTGGACCGGGCGTGCGCCTCGTGAGCGCGCCACGTCGGGGTCCGGGGTCGTCCCCATACTGGTGAGTCAGAGGTCCTTGACGTCCGCCTGCTTGCTGCGCACCGCCTCGGCGGCCTGCAGCAGCGCTTCCTTCTCGGCGTCGTCGAGCGGCACCTCGACGACCCTGCGCACGCCGCCGGCACCGAGCTCGGCGACCACGCCGAGGTAGACGCCGGAGATGCCGTACTCGCCGTCGACCCAGGCGCAGACCGGGAACTGCTCACCGGTGTCCTCGACGACGGCGCGGGCCATCCGGGCGGCCGCGGCCGACGGTGCGATGTACGCCGAGCCGGTCTTGAGGAACGAGATCACCTCGGCACCGCCGTTGCGCGTGCGCTCGACGATCTGCTCGATCGCGGTGGCGGGCAGCACCTCGGACAGCGGCTTGCCGTCGACGGTGCAGAGCGACGGCACCGGCACCATCGTGTCGCCGTGCGAGCCCAGGGTGAGGCACTTGACCGAGGCGACCGGCACGCCGAGCTCCTCGGCGACGTTGTGCACGAACCGGGCGGTGTCGAGCACGCCGGCCTGGCCGAGCACGCGGTTCTTCGGGAAGCCGGTGGCGAGCTGCGCCAGCGCGGTCATCTCGTCCAGCGGGTTCGACACCACGACGACGACGGCGTTCGGCGCGTGCTTGGCGACGTTCTCGGCCACCTGGCGGACGATCTTGGCGTTCGTCTCGATCAGGTCCATCCGGCTCATGCCGGGCTTGCGCGGCAGTCCCGCGGTGATCACGACGACGTCGGAGCCGGCGATCGCCTCGTAGCCCTCACCGTTCTGGCCGGTGGTCTGGCCCACGACCTTGGTCTCGAAGCCCTCGATCGGGCGGGACTGGTTGATGTCGAGCGCGAGGCCCTCCGGCCGGCCGTCGATGATGTCCGTGAGGACGACCGTCTCGAGGACGTCGTACTCGGCAAGCCGTTGCGCGGTCATCGAACCGTAGAAGCCGGCTCCGACCACTGCCACCTTGCCCTTGCGCGCCATGACCGGCCTCCTTGCCGTTTCTGCTCCGCCACACCCGGAATCGCCGCCGGGAGGTGTCTCGTCATCAAGATATGTCTGGTACGAGGCTATCGCGCGGCCCGCGGGAGGCCGCCGCCGGGGACCCTAGCTGGGCGGCGGGACGAAGACCGTGACCACGGCGATCGCCAGGCCCAGGGCCATCAGCGCGATCACGTCGACGATGCGGCCCCGCACCGCGAGCATGCCGGCGATCCGCTCGGGCAGCACGGCGCGCAGCACCGCGGCGAGGCAGACGAACGCGGCGATCACGATCGAGCCCCGCTTGAAGTGGTGCATGCCCATGTAGGTGAGCCCGCCCAGGATTCCCAGGCAGACGATCAGGATCGGCCACTCGCGGAAGCCGCGCCGCTGCGGCCGCGTGGCCGACCGCGACGTGACCGGTGGCCGCCCGCCGGCGGCGTGACTCCCGTCCATGACCGTCCCCCGCCCGGCCTAGCGCTCGTCCAGCGGGACGAACACGCGGTCGCTCGCGCCGATGTACTCGCTCTCCGGCCGGATCAGCCGGTTGTCCGCGTGCTGCTCGAGCACGTGCGCGGTCCAGCCCGCCATCCGGCTGACCGAGAACACCGCGGTGAACAGGTCGGTCGGGATGCCGAGGTAGTGGTAGACGCTCGCGGCGTAGAAGTCGACGTTCGGGTACAGGCCCTTCGCGTCGAGGACGACCTCCTCCATCCGCTTCGACATCGCGTAGTACCGCTCGTCGCCGCGCCGCTCCGCGAGCTCCTGCGACATCTTGCGCAGATGCGTCGCCCGCGGGTCCTCGACCTTGTAGACGCGGTGGCCGAAGCCGGAGATCTTGCGGCCGGCATCCAGCTCCGCCCTGGTCCATGCCTCGACGCCGTCGACGCCGCCGATCTTGTCCAGGTTGGCCATGACCGCCTCGTTGGCGCCGCCGTGCAGCGGGCCCTTCAGCGCACCGATCGCGCCGACGATCGCCGAGTGCATGTCGGACAGCGTCGCGGCGATGACGCGGGCGGTGAACGTGGAGGCGTTCATCGTGTGGTCGGCGTGCATCACGAGGCAGGCGTCGAAGATCTCGACGTCGCGGGGTTCCGGGCGCCGGCCGGTGATCTGCAGCAGGAAGTTGCCGGCGATGCCGAGCTCGTCGTCCGGCTCCGCGGCCTGCTGGCCCCGGCGTGCGGCGTGGTAGCGGGCGGCGAGCACCGGCTGCTGGGCCACGAGCCGGACCGCCTTGCGGTGCTCGGCCCGCTCGTCGGTGGCGCCGCGGTCGGGGTCCTGCGCCGAGCCGAGCGAGACGAGTGTGCGCAACGCCTCCATCGGCGTCGCCGCACGCGCGACCTCCTCGATGTTGTCCGCGACCAGGTCGGTGAGGACCCGGCTCTCGGCCAGCTCCTCGCGCAGCTTCCCGAGCTGCTCGCGGTTCGGCAGGTCGCCGTTCTGCAGCAGGTACACGCACTCCTCGAACGAGATCCGTTCGGCGATGTCGTGGATGTCGTAGCCGCGGTAGACGAGCTTGCCGGCCCTGCCGTCGATGTCGCTGATCGCGGTCGACGCGGCGACCACGTCGGCGAGGCCCTTGGTGGACTTGTCCGCCATTACTGCTCCCTCCGGTTCTCGACCGCGCGTCGGCGTCGTGCGCCCGGCACCCTCGACGTCCCGCCGTGTCGGCGTCAGGGTGCGCCCGGTCGGCCAACCCTCGATGGGTGGTGCCGCAGCCCGAGAACGAGGGGTGCGGACCAATGCTCCACCTCGACCCTACCGGCCCGTAGCAAGGGCGCCGCCGGTGCATGACGTCGCGATGCCGGCGCGCCGACGGGTGAGGGGCACCCTGGTCCCGTGCCGGCGTGACCAGGGTGCCCCTCACACGTCCCGCTGTCACCGCCGGCCCGGCGGGCGGACACGGGCGCTACGGCGTCCAGTCGACGTCGGCGCCGAAGGTCGTCGCGAGCTGGACGGCCTGGGACAGGTCCAGCTTCACGTGGTCCAGTTCGACGGCACGCAGGTCGACGCCGAGCAGGCGGGCCCCGCGCAGGTCGGCCCCGCGCAGCCGGGTGTCGTGGAACGCGGCGTTGCCGAGGTCGGCGTCCCTGAGCACGGCCTCGTGCAGGTCCGCGCCGGTGAGGTCGGCGTCGCGCAGCCGGACGCCGGTGAGGTCGAGGCCGTGCAGGTCCTGGTAGCGCAGCGAGACGTACGTCCAGTCGCCGCCCTCGACCGTCATCGGCCGCAGCACGCACGCCTCCTCGAAGCGTGAGCCGGTGAGCTTGCAGCCGCGCAGCGTCGCGCCGGAGAACGACACGCCGCGCAGCTTGCAGCGCAGGAACGCCGAGTCGGCCCACGTCGAGCCGTTGAAGCGGACCTCGGTGAGGTCGCACTCCTCGAAGACGCAGCCCGACGCCGTGACCTCCTCCAGCACCGCCCTGGACAGGTCGCAGCTCACGAACCGCAGGCCGGACAGGTCGCGCTCGAACCAGTCGACGCCGCGGAGGTCCTCTTCGAGGTGTTCGCTCGTCACCGTGAGCCGACCTCCCGCGTGAGCGTCGCAGCGAGAGCGTCGAGCGGACCCCGCCAGACCGCCGCGGCCGGGCGAGGAGCGGAGCGCGGGAGGTTGGCGGGTCTCACTGCGTCACCAGGCGGAGCCGGTCGCGGAAGGTGCGCAACGCCTCCGGGTCACCGGTCGCCGTGACCACGGCGTCAGGGGCGCGGCCCCACAGCCACAGCAGCAGGTCGGACGGCGGGCCCTCGATCGTCACCTGGACGTCCCGGCCGGTGGGCGGCGAGCACACCACGGCGTCCGGCGTGAGAGCGAGCTCCCAGCTGCGCTCGCCGGCCGTCACGAGCACGGCCGCGGTCGACCCCGGCTGCGGCTCGTCGGACCAGTCGCCGGCGAGGAAGATGTCCAGGATCTCGTCGACGCCGTCGACCGCGAGGTCGGTGGCGACCGGCGACGGCGTGCCGGCGGCCAGCTCGACGTCGACGCGGTGCACCGCGGTCTCCTGTGCCATCCGCCGGAACCAGAAGCCGACGGTCTGGTCGGGCGCGTGCCAGGTGTACGCGGGCGCGTCCGGCCCGTGCGACTCCAGCACGTCGACGAGCCGGTCGCGCGCACGGGCAAGCCAGTCGAGCACGTCACCCTCGGGCCGAGGCGGCGGCCAGTCGTCGGGGCGCCGGTTCTCGAGGATGCAGAAGACCTTGTGCTCGTAGACGTGCGCGACGTGCTCGGCGAGGTCGTCGACGGTCCATCCCGGACACGGGGGCACCGGCGTGTCGAGCCGGCCACGGCTCACCTCGAGCAACCGGTCGGAGTCGGTACGCAGCAGGTCGAGTAATCGGGACGCGTCCATGCCGGGGAACGTACCGCCCCGCTCCGACAACGCGAAACAGCCTCTTAACAAACGGCACCACGGCACGAAACACGCGCCGTGCAGCATCGTCCGTGGCACCTCGACGACGCGGAGCCGACGATGTCCGCCGGCCCGGTGCGCCGGGCCGTAGCAGTGAGGGATCTCCATGAACTCAGGGGACACCGCCTGGGTCCTGGCGAGCGCGGCGCTCGTGCTCCTCATGACCCCCGGCCTCGCCTTCTTCTACGGCGGCATGGTGCGCGCGAAGAGCGTGCTCAACATGATGATGATGAGCTTCGGCGCGCTGGGGCTCGTCGCCGTGCTGTGGGTGCTGTTCGGCTACTCGATGTCGTTCGGGAACGACGTGGGCGGCGGCCTGCTCGGCGACCCGTTCGAGTGGCTGGGCCTGCGCACGCTGATGAGTCCTGCGGCGCACGCGGGAACGGTGCCCGCGCTCGCGTTCGTCGCGTTCCAGGCCGTGTTCGCCATCATCACCGTCGCGCTGATCTCCGGCGCGGTCGCGGACCGGACGAAGTTCGGCGCGTGGCTGGTGTTCGCCGGTCTCTGGGCGACCGTCGTCTACTTCCCCGTCGCGCACTGGGTGTTCGCGTTCGACGGCTTCGCCGCGCCGCACGGCGGCTGGATCGCGAACGATCTCAAGGTGATCGACTTCGCCGGCGGTACAGCGGTGCACATCAACGCGGGCGCTGCGGGCCTCGCGCTCGCTCTCGTGCTCGGCAGACGGATCGGTTGGCGCAAGGACCCGATGCGGCCGCACAACCTCACGCTCGTCATGCTCGGTGCCGCGCTGCTTTGGTTCGGCTGGTTCGGGTTCAACGCGGGTTCGGCGGTCACCGCCGGCACGGCGGCCTCGGTCACGTGGGTCAACACGATGGTCGCGACGGCCGCCGCGAGTCTCGCGTGGATGCTGGTGGAACGGATCCGGGACGGCCACGCCACCAGCCTCGGCGCGGCGTCCGGGATCGTCGCCGGCCTGGTAGCCATCACGCCGTCGTGCTCGTCGGTCAGCCCGATCGGGGCGATCGGTCTCGGCGCGATAGCCGGCGTGGTCTGCTCGCTGGCGATCGGGCTGAAGTACCGGCTGGGCTACGACGACAGCCTCGACGTCGTCGGTGTGCACCTCGTCGGCGGGCTCTGGGGGACGCTGTCGGTCGGTCTGTTCGCGACCGCGTCGGCGCCCGCGGGCATCGACGGCCTGTTCTACGGCGGCGGCGCGGGCCAGTTGTGGCGGCAGGCCGTCGGCGCGGTCGCGGTGCTGGTGTTCTCGTTCGGCCTCGCGTGGGTGCTCGGCAAGGCCGTGGACAAGGTGATGGGCTTCCGGGTCACCGAGGAGGTCGAGACCGAGGGTGTCGACCAGGCCATCCACGCCGAGACGGCGTACGACCTGCTGCCGGCGGCGTCCGGCGGCTACTCGCCGGCCCTGCGGGCGGCACGGAAGGAGGTGTCGGCGTGAGCGAGCGTCAGCGAGCGAACCATAAGCACTCTGGCGTCAAGCTTCATGTGTTCGGCTCGCCCACGAGGAGGCGCAACCAGTGCGACGTCTGCGAGGCGAACACATGAAGTGCATCACCGCGGTCGTGAAGCCGCACGTGCTGGACGACGTGAAGAAGGCGCTGGAGAGCTTCGGCGTCCAGGGCATGACGGTCAGCGAGGCGAGCGGGTACGGGCGCCAGCGCGGCCACACCGAGGTGTACCGCGGGGCCGAGTACCGCGTCGACCTGCTGCCGAAGATACGGGTCGAGATCCTGGCGGACGACGCCGACGCGGCCGATGTCGTCGACGTCCTCGTCACCGCCGCGCGCACGGGCAGCATCGGCGACGGCAAGGTCTGGACCGTCCCCGTGGACGACGTGGTCCGCGTCCGTACCGGAGAGCACGGCGTGGACGCGTTGTGAGTTCTGCGACGTCGGCCCCGCGGCCGGCGCAGGCACGGCTGCGGCTGGCCTCGCGGGACGGCCGGCTGGTGCCGTCGCCGCGCCGCGGGCGGCTCCTCGCCGCACACACGGAACGGTGGCTGCACGGCGTGTGGACGGCCGCGACCGACAGCCGCCCGCCGCCCGGCGTGGCGCTCGCCGCGGTCGGCGGCCTGGCGCGCCGCGACGCCGGGCCGACGAGCGACCTCGACCTCGTCCTGCTGCACGACGGCGAGTCGCTCGACGACGGCGCGCTCGCGGCCCTGGCCGAGCGGCTGTGGTACCCGGTGTGGGACGCCGGGTTCCCGCTCGACCACTCCGTGCGGACGCCGGCGCAGTGCCGGGAGATCGCCGAGACCGACGTCGCCGCCACCGTCGGGCTGCTCGACCTCCGGCTCGTCGCCGGCGACGGACGCGTCGTCGAGACGACGAAGGCGCGGCTGCTGTCGCGGTGGCGGTTCGGCGTACGCGGCTGGCTCGGGCAGCTGGAGACGGACCTGTACGAGCGCGGGCGGCGCAGCGGGGACGCCGCGCACCTGCTGGAGCCGGACCTCAGGGAGAGCCGCGGCGGGCTGCGCGACGTGCTGGTGCTCAGGGCGCTCACCGCCACCTGGCTGGCGGACCGGCCGCATGCACCGGTCGACCGCGCGTACGCGCGGCTGCTCGACGCCCGGGACGCCCTGCAGGTCGTGTCCGGGCGGCGCGGCGCGCGCCTGGTGCAGGCAGACCAGCAGGCGGTGGCGGCGCTGCTCGGGCTCGGCAGCGCGGACGAGGCGCTGCGGAGCGTCTCGGACGCCGCCCGCACGATCTCGCACGCGCTCGACGCCACGCTGCGCCGGGCGAGGCAGGCGGTCACGCCACCGGCGCGTCGGCGCACCCGTGGTCCGTCGGTCCGGCTGCTCGGCTACGGCGTCGCCGAGGCGGACGGCGAGGTCGTGCTCGGCCGCGGCGCGCGCCCGGACGCCGACCCTGTGCTGCCGTTGCGCGTGGCCGCGGCGGCGGCCA